>CAJJAU010000057.1 GCA_905182275.1 gamma proteobacterium HTCC2207 | reverse complement strand
ACCAACGTGTCGAATCTATTATTACTAAAATGGACCTTGACCCTGAGGTAGATATATCTAGTTTGTCCGGCGGTTACAAACGTCGTGTTCTTTTGGCTCGCGCTTTAGTGTCTGATCCAGATCTACTGCTTCTTGATGAGCCTACAAACCACCTAGATATCGAAGCGATTCAATGGGTAGAGCAATTTTTACTAAAATGGGAAGGTTCGTTACTGTTTATAAGTCACGATCGCCGCTTTATGGATAACCTCGCTAATCGGTTTATTGAAATTGACCGCGGCAAATTGGCCGACTTTAACTGCGACTACACTACCTATCTAACCAGGAAAGAAGAAAATTTAGAAATTGAAGATCGGCAAAATGCTCTATTTGATAAACGCCTATCTCAGGAAGAAATATGGATTCGCCAGGGCATAAAAGCGCGTCGCACGCGCAATGAAGGTCGGGTGAGATCTCTTGAAGCCATGCGCAACGAATATGCGGACCGACGTAAACGACTAGGCACCGCTAAAATGGATATCCAGCAAGCTGAAAAGTCAGGCAAGATCGTCGCTGAAGCAACCAACATTTCTTTCTCATTTGATCAAGATAAGGTGGTGAACAATTTCTCAACGCTTATTCAGCGGGGCGATAAGGTCGGCTTTATCGGTCGCAATGGTGTCGGAAAAACTACGCTCATTAAACTTTTGCTAGGCCAATTAACCCCTCAAGAGGGGACTATTAAAATTGGCACCAATCTCAATGTCGCTTACTTCGATCAATATCGTTCGGCTTTGGATGAGGAAAAAACAGTTCAAGACAATGTCTCCGGTGGCCGCGATATGCTCGATATCGGCGGTAAAAGCCGCCATGTCATTAGCTATTTGCAAGATTTCTTGTTCGCTCCAGATCGCTGTCGCCAACCGGTTAAAGCCTTATCCGGCGGCGAGCGAAATCGTTTACTATTAGCTAAATTGTTCACCGCACCCTCAAACATACTGGTACTGGATGAACCCACGAATGATTTGGATATTGATACCCTCGATTTACTCGAAGAACTGCTGATAGAGTACAAGGGGACAGTCATTTTAGTCAGTCATGATCGCGCATTCCTTAATAACGTGGTCACCAGCACACTAGTTTTTGAAGGTAACGGTGTAATTAATCAGTATGTCGGTGGTTATGATGACTGGTTGCGTCAACGTGACCCTGTGCCTAAATCCCCAGCGGCTGTGACCTCTACTGTTAGAGCGAAAAGTGTACCCTCGGCTACTAAGTTGTCCTATAAAGATCAGAGAGAACTCACCGATCTACCACAAAAAATTGAATCGCTAGAAACTAACATTAAAGGCATCTCACTGCAGATGAGTGCCCCTGAATTTTACCAGTCTGACCGCATCATCATCGAAAAGGCTGAGCAGCAGTTAGCCGCCTATCAGACAGAATTGAGTGACTGCTACCAGCGCTGGGAGTTACTTGAACAGTAGATGATGGTGATTAATTAAGTAGCTTGCAGACAATGGCGCTATTTATTTACTGCTTGGTAATGGCGGAAAATAAAAAAAAGCTTTAAAATCAGGCACTAAAGAAAGATTACCCAAGGACCACAATGAACGTTAAACGAAAGCCACTTGTACTTGTAATTCTGGACGGATGCGGTCACAGAGACGATAAACAATATAATGCGGTGGCTAACGCAAAAAGGCCCGTCTGGGAAAATCTTTGGGCAGACGGACATCCCAGCACCTTCATTGGTACCTCGGGTCTAGCCGTTGGCTTGCCTGACGGTCAGATGGGAAATTCAGAAGTCGGTCATATGACAATCGGTGCGGGCAGAGTCATCTATCAAAACTTTACGCGCATCAACAAAGCCCTAGAAGATGGCGATTTTGACACTAATTCTGCGTATTGCGCTGCTATTGATGAGACAGTGGTAAATAATAAGGCCGTTCATATATTTGGTCTTCTCTCCAGTGGGGGAGTACATGGCCATGAAAACCATATTAATGCCATGATTCAATTAGCCGCCAAACGCGGTGCTCAGCGGGTTTATCTGCATGCCTTTCTGGATGGGCGAGACTGCCCACCTCGCAGTGCAAAAACGTCTCTAGAAAAAACCCACCAGTTATGCGAATCCACTGGTGTTGCAAAAATAGCCTCTATCATTGGCCGGTTTTATGCCATGGACCGCGATAATCGTTGGGAACGAACCAGCCAAGCCTATCGATTGATTACTGAAGGCGTCGCCGATTATTGCGCCAAAAGCCCGATGGATGCGCTTGAGGCTGCCTACAACCGTGATGAAAATGACGAATTTGTTAGTGCCACCTGTATATGTGAAGATGGCGCCACGCCAGCAATGCTGGCCGATGGCGACGCGGTTATATTCATGAACTTTCGTCCAGACCGAGCACGGCAGATTAGCCACGCCATTGTTGATGCTGACTTTACTGGCTTTGACCGCCAGGTGGTGCGCACACCTAGCCATTTTGTAATGACCACAGAATATGAAGCCAACTTAGACTGCCCTTGCGCCTTCCCGCCAATTCCTATTATCAATTCCCTGGGGGAATTTTTATCCGCGCAACACAAGCGCCAGTTACGTATTGCAGAAACCGAAAAATATGCGCATGTGACGTTCTTTTTGAGCGGTGGTCGCGAAGCAAACTATGAGGGGGAAGAGCGCATGCTACTGCCTTCGCCTAAGGTTGCAACCTATGACCTACAACCTGAAATGAGTGCGCCACAGGTCACTGAAAAGCTAATAGAAGCCATTGAGTCTGAGCATTTTGACGCGATTATTTGTAACTATGCTAATTGCGACATGGTAGGTCATACAGGTGATTATGACGCCGCCATGCGGTCGGTCGACGCCGTTGATGAGTGTTTACAAAAAGTACTCGCCAGTCTAGCCAAGGCTGGCGGCGAGGCACTTATCACCGCCGATCATGGCAATGTTGAGCTAATGTTTGATAGCTCGGCAAATCAACCACACACTCAGCACACGACTTTGCCCGTACCGCTGGTTTATGTAGGTGATCGAACACTAACCCTAGCCAGTGGAGGCTCGTTGGCAGATATAGCGCCCACCATGCTAGCCTTAATGGGTTTACCCAAGCCGACCGAAATGTCTGGCGCCTCGCTCATCGAGTGATCATGAGCGTCGCCAAGCTCTCGCTAAAATATTTCCGGAATAGGCCCAAAGTGGCGGCACTATATAAAGCTGTGTATTGGGTCGGCCTATTAGGGCTACTGCTTTTGCCCAGTTTAAGTGCGGCAGATCAAAATCAATTAGAGCTAGAGCGCCTGCAATCAACGATCGCTGAACTACAAAGTATTTTAACGACACAAAGTGAGCAACAAACCAGTTTAGAGGCTGATCTAAAACGGGTTGAAACCGAAGCCGGGCAGATTAACGCGAGTATTCGAGAGCTAACCAACAATATTAAGACCGCCGAAAAACAATTAGTCGGCAAGAAAAAACAAAAAGACAGTTTGAAAAATAATATCGATGCCCAGAGTGACGCTATTATTGAACAACTGCGCTCGGCACAAAAAATTGGTGACCGAGAGCCCATAAAACTGCTACTCAACCAAGAAGATCCGCAAAAAATTGCCCGTATGTTTAAATACTATGACTACTTTCTTGAGGCCAGAAGCAAAAAAATCGAGGAATATTTAGTCAATGTCACTGCGCTGACTGACATAATTCAGTCCATCAACAGTAATAAACTAGAGCTTGTTGCGGCAAAAGATGCGCTCTTTGCTAATCAGCAGAATCTGAATACGAGTATTACTCAGCGTGAAAGTACATTAGCAAAACTTCGCCTCGCGGTAGCTGATGACCAGCAAAAGCTGACTCAATTACAGCGTCAGCGTCGCGAATTAGAGGCCTTGCTCAATGCCGTCGAAGCAGCCGTAGCAGACTTAGTTTTGCCCACCAACGCTCTACCATTCACATCGCGAAAAGGCCAATTACAATGGCCTACTAAAGGAAAGCTAGCACAGAAATTTGGCGGGCGACGCAGTGGACCAGTTCGCTGGCAAGGCTGGCTGATCAACGTAAAAGCAGGCGCAGCCGTGCAATCAGTACACCAGGGGCGCGTGGTTTTTTCTAACTATCTCCGCGGCTTTGGGTTAATGTTAATCGTCGATCATGGTGATGGCTATATGACCTTGTATGGGCATAATCAAGAACTGCTGAAAGATACGGGCGACTGGGTCCAAACCAACGAAACGATTGCCAGGACCGGCAATACCGGCGGACTATCGACTCCGGCATTATATTTTGAAATTCGTAGCCAAGGAAAACCCACTAACCCAAAAATGTGGCTGCAAAAGTCCTAGCGATATACTATAAGTAACAGCCATTATAAGGAAAGACACCATGCTGCGAAGACTGAGTTTGACGATGTTATTGTTGTTGCCATTGTGCTCGCAATCACAGACGCCGGCGGTTCCCGCTGATGAAGGCGCAGCCACTGATTCAGAAACCCGATTACCACTCAAGGAGCTACGCACATTTACCCAAGTATTTGAACAGATTCGTCTGGGTTATGTGGAAGAGGTCACGGACACCGAATTGCTGGAAAATGCAATTGCCGGATTACTCACCGGGCTAGATCCCCATTCAAGCTATTTAAAAGCTGATGACTATGGCGAGCTGCAAGAGAACGCAACCGGGGAGTACGGCGGTTTGGGGATGGAAGTGGCTGGAGACGGCGGCTTGATCAGAGTGATATCACCGATTGATGATACCCCTGCCGCTAAAGCGGGGATTGAAGCAGGTGATTTAATTATTGAAATGGATGGCTCACCAATCCGTGGTATTGGCTTGCAGAAAGCCATCGATAAACTGCGCGGTGAAAAGGGCACCAACATCGAATTGACTATTTATCGTGAGAGTGAAGACGGGCCGCTCACCTTCGATATTACTCGCGACATTATCCAAATCAGTGCAGTACGCAGCCGCCTCTTGGAACCTAACTATGGTTATGTGCGAATTGCTCAGTTTCAAGTTAGTTCAGGAGAAGACTTTATTGCCGAAGTCGCCAACTTACAGGCCAGCAATGATGCGCCTCTAAACGGCTTAATCATAGATTTACGCAATAATCCCGGAGGCCTTGTTCCCGCATCTATCACTATCGCTGATGCCCTAGTCGACAATGGAACCCTCGTCTATACAGAAGGCCGTTTACCCAGCGCTAATCGACGTTTTGAAGCTGAATCGGGCGATATTCTCAATGGTGTTCCGGTTGTTGTACTGATCAATGGCGGTAGCGCATCGGCATCAGAAATTGTTGCCGGCGCACTGCAAGACAATCATCGCGCCGCTATTGTGGGTACCCAAAGTTTTGGTAAAGGGTCTGTACAAACAGTAATGCCTCTGGGCGATGGGCGAGCAGTAAAGCTCACTACTGCCCGTTATTTCACCCCCAGCGGACGCTCTATACAAGCCGAGGGAATAGTTCCTGATATAACCATTGAGCGCGCCGAAATTCGCCCCTATAAAACTCCAGAAAGAGTTAAAGAAGCCGACCTTGATGGTCATTTAGACGCTAAAAGTAAAGTCAGCGAAGCATCCGCTTCGGAAGGAGCAGTGACTGAAAAACCAGAGTCATTAATTGATGACAATCAACTCTATGAGGCACTCAATTTACTCAAGGGCTTTTACCTTTTAGGCAATAGCCCTAAGTAGGGATAAATTGTTTGCTTGATAGCTGTCTATTTTCCGGTATCCACGTCTAGGCGATCAACCTTTTGGAAGCCACGCGGCAACTTATGGCCGCGTCTGCCACGCTCACCACGGTAGTGCTCTAGATCTTTGGGTTTCATTACGAGATAGCGCTTACCCGAGTGAACAACCAATGAGTCATTTTCACTGACCACCGCATAATCAACCACAAACTCTTCTCGGCTTTGTAACCTTGAGCCCGGAATATTAATAATTTTATTCCCTTTTCCACGGCTTAACTCAGGAATATCGGCTATTGGAAATACTAACATGCGGCCTTCATTGCTAACTGCAGCAATATGGGAGTCCTGCGGCTTGACCATCTTGGGCTGTAAAATTCGACCGCCTTTGGGAATGCTAACGACTGCTTTACCGGCTTTGTTTTTGGTAAATAGATCGCCAATTTTAGTCACAAACCCGTAACCAGCATCTGTACCCATCAACACTTTTTGATCATCAGCACCCATAATAACATGAGTAAATAATGCGCCTGAAGGCAAGTTTAAGCGCCCTGTCGCCGGCTCTCCCTGACCGCGAGCTGACGGCAGCGTATGACCTGCCAATGAGTAGTAGCGTCCGGTAGAGTCCTGTAAGAACACATTTTGGTTGCTGCGCCCAAACGCGGATGACAGGAACTTGTCTCCTGATTTATAGCTGAGGGTGGTTGGGTCAATCTCATGCCCTTTGGCCGCGCGAACCCAGCCTTTGTCGGATAAAACCACAGTAATGGGTTCAGCCACCAACAAATCTTTTTCGTTAAATGCCTGAGCTTCACCGCGTTCTTTCAGTGGCGATCGACGTGCATCACCGTATTCATCGGCGGTACTTTTTAGCTCGTTTTTAACCAGGGTTTTCAAACGAATATCTGAACCTAGCAGCAGTTCTAGCTCCGCTTTTTCAGCCGCTAGTTCGTCTTGCTCGCCACGAATTCTAAATTCTTCAAGCCGCGCCAGTTGGCGTAACTTAGTATCTAATATATATTCAGTTTGAATGTCTGAAAGACCAAATCGAGCGATCAATGCCGGTTTGGGTTCATCTTCAGTGCGGATGATGTTAATCACTTCATCAATATTCAAAAAGGCAATCAACAACCCGTCCAAAAGGTGCAGTCGTTTGTCTACTTTTTGTAATCGATGCTCGAGCCGGCGGCGTGTTACGTCAATACGAAAACGTAACCATTCTTTGAGGATTTGTCGTAAGTTCATTACCGACGGTTTGCCATCAATGCCAATAATATTAAGATTGATCCGGTAGCTTTTCTCTAAGTCAGTGGTGGCAAAGAGATGGTCCATCAAAGACTCTATATCAATCCGGTTAGAGCGTGGGGTAATCACCAGGCGTGTTGGATTCTCATGGTCTGACTCATCGCGTAAGTCTTCCACCATCGGCAGCTTTTTGTTACGCATTTGCGCAGCAATTTGCTCAAGAATTTTGGAGCCTGACGCTTGAAACGGCAGGGCGGTGACAATCACATCACCATCTTCTTTATGCCAGATACCACGCATCTTGACCGAGCCACGGCCCGTCTCATAGGTGTTTAAAATATCTGCCGGCGAGGTAATAATTTCGCCATCAGTAGGAAAGTCTGGCGCTTTGACGTACTCCATTAACTCTGGAATCGTCGCCTTAGGATTGTCTAACAAATGCAGGCAGGCATTAACCACCTCATTGAGATTATGCGGCGGTATATCGGTGGCCATGCCCACCGCAATGCCGGTAGTACCGTTGAGTAGCACATTGGGAACCCTGGCCGGGAGAATTTCAGGCTCATCCATGGTGGCGTCAAAGTTGGGCCGCCAAGTCGCCGTGCCCTGGCCTAGTTCGGACAATAGAACATCGGCATAAGCAGACAGCTTGGATTCGGTGTAACGCATTGCCGCAAAGGATTTTGGGTCATCCGACGAACCCCAATTACCCTGTCCGTCAACTAACGGATAGCGGTATGAAAAAGGCTGCGCCATTAACACCATCGCTTCATAGGCTGCACTGTCACCGTGCGGGTGGAACTTACCGATAACATCGCCCACGGTACGCGCTGATTTTTTGTACTTAGCGCTGGCTTTCAGACCAAGCTCACTCATGGCATAGACAATTCTGCGCTGCACAGGCTTTAAGCCATCGCCAATATGTGGCAGTGCGCGATCCAGAATCACGTACATTGAATAATCTAAATATGCCTGCTCCGCATAAACGCTCACCGGCCTACTTTCAAGGCCCTGATCATTAAAGGTTACGATATCGCTCATCGGTTTTCCTGTGTTGTAAATACTCTAAAGTTTGTTGGCATCGGTCAAATCACCTTTACTTTCCAACCAGTTACGTCGATCTGGGGCACGCTTCTTGGACAGCAACATATCCATCATACTATCCGTATTATCGCCTGGCTCTAACGTGAGTTGCACTAAACGTCGAGTATCTGGGTCCATGGTTGTTTCACGTAATTGCAGTGGATTCATCTCACCTAGACCTTTAAAACGCTGCACATTGACTTTACCGCGCTTCTTTTCAGCTTGAATGCGATCAAGAATGCCCTGCTTTTCAGCCTCATCCAATGCATAGTAAACATCTTTACCAACATCGATTCTAAACAGCGGTGGCATCGCCACATAAACGTGCCCCTGGCTCACTAAGGGTCTAAAATGCCGAACGAAAAGGGCGCATAGTAGGGTGGCAATGTGCAAACCATCAGAATCGGCATCGGCCAAAATACAAACCTTGTGATAGCGCAAGGAGTCTAAATCATCGACCGCCGGATCCACCCCCAGTGCGACAGAAATATCATGTACTTCTTGAGAGCCTAAAATCTCTTGGGAATCAACTTCCCAGGTATTCAGAATTTTACCGCGCAGCGGCATGATGGCCTGGTGTTCGCGATTGCGAGCCTGTTTGGCTGAGCCCCCAGCAGAGTCTCCTTCTACCAGAAAAATCTCACAACGCTCTGGTTCGCCACTGGAACAGTCAGCCAACTTTCCTGGAAGTGCAGGCCCTTGAGTGATTTTTTTACGCACCACCTTTTTGCTTGCTCGCATGCGGCGTTGCGCGGCGTAAATACATAGCTCAGCGAGTTTTTCGGCGTCTTCAGTGTGTTGGTTCAACCATAAACTGAAAGAGTCTTTGACGATACCAGAGACAAAAGCCGCTACTTCACGGGAGGACAGTCGATCTTTGGTCTGTCCAGAAAACTGAGGATCAGCCAGTTTAGATGAGAGGACAAAACTACACCGGTCCCAAATATCATCAGGGGCTAATTTAATGCCCCTAGGCAGTAAGTTTCTAAACTCGCAGAATTCACGCATCGCCTCTAAAAGGCCGGTACGCATTCCATTGACGTGGGTACCTCCCTGCGGCGTAGGAATAAGATTGACGTAACTTTCTTGTACTAATTCGCCACCTTCGGGCAGCCACTGAACCGCCCAGTCGACAGCTTCGTTTTCTGCGGCAAAGGTACCAATAAAAGGTTCTGCAGGCAGGACTTCCCAACCATGCAGGGCTCCCGCCAGATAATCTTTTAATCCATCTTCGTAATACCACTCTTCACTATCGCCAGTATTCTCATCATGAAAACTAACCGTTAAACCACCACACAGCACAGCTTTTGCACGCAGCACATGGCGTAACCGTGACACAGAGAACTTCACCGAATCAAAGTACACAGCGTTTGGCCAAAAGCGTAATATGGTGCCAGTATTGCGTTGACCACAGGTATCAATAACCTTCAAATCTGAGGTTTTTTCACCGTTGGCAAACATCATTTGATGGACCTTTCCACCCCGCTTTACCGTTACCTCTAAGGTGTTGGACAAAGCGTTGACAACGGATACGCCTACGCCATGTAACCCGCCTGAAAACTGATAGTTGTCATTAGAAAATTTACCTCCCGCATGCAAGGTTGAAAGTATCACCTCAACACCAGGAAGTCCTTGCTCTGGATGCATGTCCACGGGCATTCCTCGACCATCATCAAACACCGATAATGATCCATCTTTATGTAAGATGACCTCAACACGACTGGCATGACCGGCTAGCGCCTCATCGACACTGTTGTCGATGACCTCTTGGGCAAGGTGGTTTGGTCGAGTCGTATCAGTGTACATACCCGGACGTTTACGAACCGGGTCTAAACCGGTGAGGACTTCAATATCTTTTGCGTCGTAGTTGCTCATGGCACTCTTATATTGGTTGGTGATTTAATCGGCAGTTAAAAACTGATGGATCTTTGCCAGATGCTGATCATAATCTATAAAGCTGTGATCACCACCCTGTTCAATAATTATTTTAGCACCCGCATAGTGGATCTGTGCATCTCGGTAATCCAGTACATCGTCTCCCGTTTGCAATAACACCAAACAATTGCTTTTAAGGGGTGTCTTTTTAGACTCAAGCTGCCGAAACTCATCAATGTGGTGGGGCTCAAAAATCCATTTTTCTCCGGTCATATAATTGGTGTTTTCACCGATCCATTTAGCTAAGCCTCGGGTCGGATTGACCGCAGGATTAATTAACACGCCGCGAAGGTCATATTGCTCCATTAAATAGGAGGCAAAAAATCCACCCATGGAGCTGCCTACCACAAAAACGGGTTCCGGTTGATGGGCCTCTATTATTGAACTCAGCGTATCAACGGTACTTTTGGCATAGGGCAGTAGATCGGGGCAAATAAATTTTATTTGCGGGGCGTTCAAAGCCATCCACTGCTTAGTTTGCAATGCTTTTTTTGATTGAGAGGAGCTGTTGTAGCCATGTAGATAAAGCAGTGTCGGCATTGGGCACTAACCTCGAAATTGACCCGTATTATAGCCTGAGATTAGTCTGTATCGGTTAATGATTTATGCTTAATAACCCGCATTGTTAGTGTCGGGATGTTGGCCAAAATGAGTTGCAAATTCAACGCCCGTCTTTATAGTTCCGTCAGCGCCTAAATCAAACCACCGGTAGCCAGGGGGCTGATCTGATATAGCGAAATCAACGCTGTGCTGTTTGAACTGAATGCTCGAAGAGGGTGTTGTGTATAAGGGCAAATTATTCCATAGGCCATCGTACTGCTGATGCACATGCCCGGTAACCACTAGCTTGACGTTTGAGTGAGAGGCCAATAATTCATACAGACCGTCGGGATTATTAACCTTTTGCTTGTCTAGCCACTGGCACCCCAATGCGATAGGGCAGTGATGCATAGAGACTAGGATAGACTTACTCTTTAACTGGTCCAACCGATCTTCCACCAGCCGTAGTTCCTCATCCCTGATATGACCAATAGGTGTTTCCGATTGGGAACTGTCCAAGGTAAGAATACCCCAGTCACCCATTTCCCAGACCGGGTATGGCGGATAATTAACCAAGTGTTTTTTCATCAGCTCAACATTGTCATGGTTACCCGGCAGCCACAACGCTTGTTTACCGTAATCCTGTAGCAGTTGATTGAGCATAATGTAAGATTCGGCACTACTCGTACCCGACAGATCCCCTGACAGAAGGAGTAAGTCGTCTCCTCGACCAGCATCATTTACGGCATCCAGAACCGCTTTAAAACTGTCCAGAGGTCTTATGCCGGCGAGAGTAAATTCTGGGGTTTCGCCAAAATGTAGATCGGTAATCTGGGTCAGCTGCGTCTTGGGCATGCAGATCAGGCCTCAGTGATGGCGACGCCATGCCGCAAGCCATAAATCAACAACTCACTGAGAAAGATATTCCACTGCCACTTTTCATCTCTGGCTTGATTAGGCTTTTGCTCGGCAAGCGCCCATGGAATTGTTCTATCGGTACACCACTCGATGACTTCGAGCATCTTTGCGTCACGGTAGGCGCGTGCTTTTATCTCTATTTGCGGCACCCAATCGGGGCCTGCTCGGTCAGCAGTAATGGTGAGCGTACTGGTATATTTAGTGACTTCTGTGACCTCTATGCGCAAACCAACATTAGGCATCTGGCTTGACCTCAACTGCGCAGAAGCACCCAACAGCATGGCATTTAATGGTACTTTTAGCAGACGACGGTAATTGTGCTCACATTCGTCATGTAACCGTGCCAAATCTAGTTGCTGCTTACCCATTTCAAATAATGCCAAAATTTTTACCTTCGCTCCAAAATCACTTTCATAATGACTCTCATAACTTATATTTTAGCTCTATCATAGGCTTCTGTCTCACAAATTATTGTGATGGAGTTCTAACCATTGCAAAGAAATAGTGACCGCAGCACTGTTTAATGTTCCGTCAGCTAAGGCCTGCTGAGCCTCATGATAGGGCCAGACATGCAGCAAAATATCTTCATTCTCAGCCTCTAAACCAAACACACCCTGCTTATCTTGCAAATTTACTAAGCCACAAAACATATGCATTTTTTCGTCAGTACCCCCGGCACTGACCAGATAATTACATATGGGAATTAGCTTTTCTACTGCCAATCCAGCTTCTTCCTGTAATTCTCGGTGAGCGACATCAATAGGTGTTTCACCTGGCTCTATCATCCCGGCCACCACCTCATATTGCCAAGGGCCCTGATTATCATCGAGAGCACCAACCCGAAACTGCTCAACTAAACCGACCAATTGGTTGATGGGATCATAAAGTAAAACCCCTACGGCTGAGCCGCGCTGAAATATTTCACGTTTTATTGGCCTACTCCAACCGCCGCCAAAAAGGCGGTGGCTGAGAGTAAAGCGGCTCACTTTAAAGAAGCCTTGAAATATAGTGTCCTTGGATTCAATACGAACGTCAGACTGGTTAAATTGATGTTTTTTGGCCATTGAAACACTCTCATTAAAAGTAATAATGTGTACGGCTGATTGTTCTAGATTGATTAAACCTAGCGTTAAACAGTTGTTAACGTGATGGATAGTAATATCGGTGACTGATTAAATTTTACCGCGTTATAAGGACAATTTAATCACTAACCTTGCCCAAAAAACAGAACATAGAAGGAATTAACAACAAGGCCAGCAACGCAGATCCCATGACGCCAAAACACATAGCCCAAGCTAAGGTTTCAAAAAACTTATCAAATAACAGCGGCAATAGGCCACCCATTGTTGTCAGCGATGTCGTCAGAATATGGCGAGTCGATCTAACAGTCGTTTCAATCAATGTATCTTTTGAAACCTGGCCTGTTCCAGCATCTTCATTGAGATGGGACAGAACCACGATGGAATCATTAATCGCTAACCCAGCTAGACCAACAATACCGACTAAGCCAATAAAACCAAAGTTTTGGAACCCGACAAACATTCCTAAAAAGCCAAGACCAATACAAAGGGTACCAACGAGTAAAATAATACTCGCTTGGCGAAAACTATTTAATATCATGACCAAGGTCATCACAATTAAGCCTAAAAACAAGAAAAAGGTACTAAATAGTTGTCCGAACGATTCTGCTCTTTCCTCGGCGTCGCCGAATTGGGCAATGCTATAGCCCACGGGTAAAGAATCTTCGAATGCTTTTAACTCATCTGCGACATCATTTAACACTGTGGATGCTAACGTGCCGGGATAAACGGCTGCTTTCACCGCGTTATTTCTAGTTCCTTGATATCGATTGATTTGGTTAATTTCACTGGTATATGAAATATCAGAAAAACTCTCCACATAATCAAATCCCTCTGCACTATTTATAGCTAAAAATGCTGTCTGGTTAACTTCCGATGCTTCACGATTTTTATTTTTGATACGGATAGGAACTTCTTTATTTCCATCGAGCATAGAGCCGACATAAATGCCTCTTGTCGATGCTGAAATCTGATCGATAATCTCCTGTGATGATTTAGATGAAAAGGCCAGATTGACTTCATCTAGATTAATTTCTAATCCAGTGACACTAGCAGACTGATCTGCCAGTACATCACTGACTTGCGGAGATTTAGCCAAAATCGATTTAAGCTCTTCTCCCAATGATTTTAAAACCTGATTGTCGTCACCAAAAATAGCAATGTTCACTGGAAATTCAACCGGAGGTCCATTGGTAAACTTGCTGACTCTTACCCTCACATCAGCATGATCTTTTTCCAAACGCTTGGCCAAATTAGCCAGACTTGAATCCATTTGGCTGTAAGAAGAGGTAAAGAATACACCTGTTGCAAGGTTATCTGAACCCTCGCCCGACGGCCCGCCGATGATGTTATATAATAGCCTGGGTAGACGTCGTCCAACCCACCACATATCACGAGTAACATAATCCTCTAGCAAGACTTGATCTCGAATACTAATCACTCTCTTATTAGTGGCATAGATAGAGGCATTAGCGTCAAGCTCTACCTCTACCTTGAACATAGTCTTCCCTTGATTTGGGAAAAAATCTGTATCTAAAAAGCCAAAAGAAACAAAACCTAGTATTGGAAGAATTAAAGATAACACCAGCGCGCGGCCCGGCTTAAATAAAGCCCACGCTAAAAAGGCTCTGTAGCGTGTCCGTAACCCTTGGTGGCTAAACCCAATATTTTTAGATTTATTTAAATTCAAAAAATTTGAGTCTTCCATCGTTTTTAACAGTACAGGAACCACTGTCAGTGCTAAAAATAACGAGGAAGATACCGCTAATATAATGGTGATCGCCATATCACCAACAAATTCAGGGCTCGCGCCCTTACCCGCGGCCATTGGCATAAAGGCTAATCCGGTTGTTACCGTAGCCGCTAGCAGTGGTAACGAGAGATGCTTAATCGAGGCGTAAATAGCCTCTCTATTGACTAACTTCTGAGATTTACGGTACCTATAGTCTTCAACAACGATGATTGAATTATCGATTAACAGACCCAAGGACAAAATAATGCCAGTCACGGATGTTTGATGCAGCGGAACCTGTAAAATAGTACATCCAATAAGGACCAATAAAATAGTCAAGGGAACGACGGCACTGACAATGACAGCAGAACGAGGACCGAGAAGTAAATAACTTAAGAATAAGACAATAAAAGTGGCCAGCAGGATGCTTTGCATCAAAAAAGAGAACTTTTCTTCAACAAAATCAGATTCATTAAAGATGACCTCTAAGCCGATTTCGTCAGGCAGACCCTCTTTAAATATATCAGCAACGCGCAGCACTGCTTTGGAATACAGATCTGTTCTTTGAGCGAATTTTCCTCGTACTTCAACAAATACTGACGGTATTCCATTGTAGCTTACGATCTCAATAGGAGGATCGACCGGCAATTTTTCTACCGTTGCCACATCCTCAAGTCTAATAGCTTGATAATCATCCGATATTTTTAACGGTAATTTCTTTAAATCGTTGATTAATGAAATATTGTCGTGCGCTTTTATTCGAAACTCAGCGTCTTGCCCAACAATATTACCAATCGCTCTCTTACTGTCATATCGGTCTATTGCAATGGCGATAGACTGGATATTCATTCCAGCATCGGTCAGTAAGTCTAAATCAGCTCCTACAAAAATTTCTTCTTTGGTATCACCGTAAACTAAGGCTTGCTTTGAATTCGTAATATTAGCTAATTTTCTTTTAAACTGGTTAGCTAACCTAGATAAAATGACCATCTGGGGTTCACCATCCCCTCGCCACTGCAGAGCAAATAGGACTGTTGTTGGTGGCCCGCTATGGTTAAAACTGATGTTAGTTCCCGGTGGAACTAACGCAGCACTCTGGCTTAACGTCTCCTGAACTTTCGCCCAAACTTCATCGGTTTCACCTTTACCAATAATTTCTTTGAGTTCTAATCCGACTCTCACAACGCCAGACAAAGAGGTAGAGTCTATGATTTTAATTTCGTCAATTTCTCGAAGTTGCGTTTCTAGAACATCCGCTATTTGAGTCTCCACTCTTTGTGGTGTGGCGCCCGGTAAAACCGCTGTAATATTGGCCCAACGCTCTGCTAGTTGAGGATTCTCCTGCCGAGGCAGTGAATCATAGGACAATAAGCCACCCGCAATAATGAACAGCATTGCAAGAAGAAAAATTCTAGGCCTATCTAAATAGAGGTCAACAATTTTTCTCATTGACTGTCTCTCACAGCTTGGCCTTCTGCAACTTTCGATGCACCGCCAACAATAACCTTATCACCGGTTTTTAAAGTCCCAGACACATAGGCCATGGTCTTTTCAATATGGATTAGCTCGACATAATCTTTTTGCGCGCTGTTATCACTGGAGACTGTGAATACAGTCCAAAGGCCCTGCTCTGCTTGAGATAAAGCATTCAGCGGAACCCAAGTTCCGCGCTTGGCCTCTTTTATGTTTAAAACGAGCCTGGCTGTTTCACCTGGATTAAAAAAGGCATCAAATGCAAATATCCCTAAACGATTGTTGGATCCTCTAGATGACATAGGCGCCAATCTCATTAAGGTTGCATCAAAGCTTTCATCACCAATGATAAAGGGATATTTTTGGCCCAGGTTAACGCTTTTAATAATTGATTTTGGCAAGGAAACCCTTGCTTCAACATAGATAGAGTCTAAAATTTCCAAGACTGGAACGCTGGGATTAACAATTGATCCTTCATCTAACAGGCGACGTTGAATAATGCCGTCATAGGGCGCAAGGATTTTTGTTTGCTGGAATTTAGTGACCGCGCCTTCATACTGAGCCTTGGCAATTAAAAATCTAAACTCTTCATTCTCCAGTCTCTGCTCTGACACATAATCGGCTTGATCTAATACTTGAGAGCGCTCAAAAATGTTTTTGGCCATAGATAAATTAGCTTTAGCTTCGTTTAAACGTGCCAAGGCCTCCGAATCTTCTAATTCCGCCAATAAGTCACCTTTGACAACCTTATCGCCAATATCTACTTTGATGATTTTAACTTTACCCGGCACCTCAAATCCTAAGATAGATTGTCTTTTCGGGACGACTTTAGCCGGCAGCATTTTATCGACGCCATATTCTTCGACTATAGTCACTTCGTGTAAATCAACATATTTCTCTGCTATAACAGAGGCTGTGAGGAATAGAAGCGATATTGTTAATACTTTTTTCATAGGGGCCACACATCTGTGTATAATGTTTACACTGAGCACATTATAGTCTAAAGTTTACACTGTCAACTTGAAAATGAATTGGTGGCACAATGCAATATCATCATGGCAATTTAAGAGAGCAACTAATTTTTTGCGCCTATGATTGGATCTCATCCAATGGAATCGAGAGCATTAGTCTTAGGAAGATAGCGAAAATCGCAAAGGTTTCTCAAACCGCGCCCTACCGGCACTTTGATTCAAAAGAACATATGCTGGCAGAGGTTGCCACACTCGGCTTTGAAAAGTTTTCCTCAGAAATGAACAAGAATAAAACCACCGACAACAGAACGGATGATCTCGTAAAATGCGGTGTGACCTATATTGAATTTGGATTAGCCAACGAACATATAATAGATCTGATGTTTAACTATCCAATGAAAAAAACTGATTTCCCTGAGCTATTAGCAGCCGCTGACAAGGCCTTTGGAATGCTTTTAAAAAGATTGCAGCATTTGCACCAAGGCAATGCAGATTCATTGCAACTTAATGGCATCTCAATGCTTGCATACGTACATGGACTACTGGCTATTATTCGGATAAATCAACGAGGAGACACATCAGCACAGACTGCTTTTGTTAAGGCATCCTCTACAGTAAAAGAGAATCTCGAGAAAATGCTTGGAAGTTTTGTTAAAAGCCTAGATTTTTCATAGCCGTTGGTGACCCTTAAGTGGAATGAAAGTGAGGCGATTCAATCTAAAAAATTTGAAATACGGTGTTCTGCGACTCAAGGCGAACGTCCGACTGATTAAATTGATGCTTTTTGGCTATTTTGAGCGGTTTGTGCGTACAAACAGAGTTTAGTAGGGCGTTAAAATAATAACCACAAGCCCAACTGGTTAACTGTGCAGTCAACCAATTCGGTTTAAAAACGTTGGCTTGTGCTGGATGTCTTTTTTGATATTCTGGTGAATCTATAACTACTGGTGACAGCGTCTAAGTTAAAGAAAATTGCTACTCACAACACCCAAGGCAAGTCTGCTAAAATGCTCGTATAGCGGGGCCACAATAAAATTAATAACGGAGTTTGTATGTTGAAGGTAAAACAAGGATTTTTAACCCTCTGTAGTGTTGCTTTTATATCGCAGGGTAGTGCGGCAGATTCCTTAACAGATATTTACGAACTGGCGCTGCAGAGCGACCCCACGTTGCGTGCCGCACGGGCTAATTTCCAAGTAGGGCGCGAAACTAAAAATATTAGTCGCGCCTATCTGCTACCGGTTATATCAGCATCGGCGGACTTTACTCGGACTGAAAGAAATAGTGAATCCTCGCAGGTCTACTCATTTATACAAGATGACCCGTTTTTAAGTAAAAGTTTCTCTGATACTGATACCACATCCTATGGTGTTTCGCTTACCCAAGCGATTTTTGACATGCCCGCCTGGTACCAATTTCAAAGTGGTAAAGCACTGAGTGAAAGTGCCAGCGCGCAGTTTGCCTCTGACCAGCAGTCTTTGATTTTGCGTGTTAGCAGTGCCTATCTCAACGCGTTGCGTGCCTTTGATAATAATGAAACACGTAAGGCCGAACAGCGTGCTATTCAGCGGCAATTAGAGCAAACCCAAGAGCGCTTTGAAGTCGGTTTACTACCAATTACCGACGTGCACGAAGCTCAAGCGATCTATGATGATGCCTTGGTCAATAGCTTAGAAGCACAGGGTGCGCTCAATATTGCATTCGATGCTCTGCAAGTACTAACGGGGCAAAACCATGACTCTCTGTCAGGGTTGACAGACGGATTCATGGCGGTGAATCCTGAGCCTTTGGATAGTCAAGACTGGGTAAGTTTTTCCCTCAACAATAATTACCAATTAAAAGTCGCAGAACTAGGTAAAGATTCATCCTATAACCAAGCGAAGGCTGCTACTGCTCAGCTGTACCCCAAAATTACAGCAAGCGCCCGTTATTCGGATACCGATTCAGATGGAACCCAGACTAGTTATCTGCCGACTGAAAGTAGCTCTGGCGTATCATCCTTGAGTGATGGGCATAGCTTTGGTGTTTCTTTAAGTATGCCTATTTGGGCAAGTGGTATTAATTCAGGGCGACGACAAGCTAAACAACGTTCTATTGCGGCGAGTGAAAATTTCGAGGTAGCCAAGCGAAATACCGCTCAAACAGCCCGCTCCAGGCACCAATTAGTCATCACAAACACAGCACGAGTCAAGGCTCGCAAACAGGCGATAACTTCAGCTGAAAGTGCTAGAAATGCTACCCAAGCAGGGTACGAAGTAGGTACACGAAACATCGTTGATGTGCTTGCCGCGCAACGCTCAGTATTCCAAGCAAAGCGAAACTATGCGAATGCTCGCTATGACTATATTTTTGCGATGATGCAGTTAAAGGAAGTTGCCGGGCAGTTGTCGCCCGATGATATTTACCAACTGAATGCCTGGTTAGATCCAAGTCTAACAGTGGCTAAATAATCGGCTCAATCACTGCGAGTAATCGATCCAACGCGCCACGGTTAGCTTCTGCAACCTGGCGTGCGGCAAGGCTCATTGTCTGGCGGATACTCTCATCTTGAAGTAAGCGGCTGCAGTGACTGGCTAACTCGTCGCTATTTTGGCAAATCAACATTCCGCCACCACCCATTAGCAACTCTGATGCTTCAGAGAAATTGAACAAGTGTGGGCCGGTTAGTACCGGCACACCCCAGGCAGCTGGCTCAATCACATTGTGGCCGCCGGTTGGCACTAAACTACCGCCAACAAAGGCTAAGTCACAGGCGCCAAAGAAAGTCATTAGCTCGCCCATGCTATCCCCGAGCAATATGTCCGCTCCCGCTGTTGATACATTACTGCTGCGTCTAACCGTGGTAAATCCTGTTTTTTGACAGAGCTCCGCCACCTGGTTGAAGCGCTCAGGGTGACGTGGTACTAATACCAGAAGCAATGAGTCCACCTGCATTTTTATTTTTGTGAACGCTGCTAAAATCAACTCATCTTCACCCTTATGAGTACTCGCGGCTAGTAGTATTGGTCTGTTACCTATACCTCTCCAATCCTCTAATAATTGGCTCGCCTTAGCACGTAAATCCTGATCAAGATGTAGATCAAACTTGATGTTGCCCGTCACCACTGAGCCACTTTGCGGCAATCCTAGACTCTGGAAACGTCGGGCGTCATCGATATGCTGGGCGGCAACGGTGTGCAGGTTATTTAGCATGGGCGCCACAATAGGGCTAATGCGCTGATACCCTCGAGCAGATTTTTCAGATAAGCGAGCATTTGCCACGATCACCGGAATACCTCGTCGCTTACAGGCAGCAATAGTATTGGGCCAAAGTTCTGTTTCCATGATGATCAATAGCTTCGGATCAACCCGATTTAAAAATCTCGCTACGGCATCCGGCAAATCGTAAGGCGCATAGCTGTGCTCAACCGAATCACCAAATATCGATAACACGCGGTCTGAACCTGTTGGCGTCATACAGGTAATAAAGAGTTTATGGTTGGTGTATTTTTCTTGCAATGCCCTAACCAGTGGTACCGCGGCGAGGGTTTCGCCCACAGAGACTGCGTGTAGCCAAATAGTCGGAGCCTCTGAATTATGTATGCGACAGAAACCAAACCGTTCGGCCCATCGCCGAAAATAGTTCGGGGACTTTAGCCCGCGCCACAGCAATCGCAAACCTATCGCTGGCAATAGGCAATAAAACAGCACTGAATACAACAATCTAGCCATACGGAATTAGGATATCCTTCAACTAACCAAACAAAAATATCGGCGCGATAGTCTCGTCACATGTCCACCGCCAAGGGCAACAACATAGCAGAAATAGCGATTAACCACGAATGATAAGTTGTCGGTATTTATCAATTTCGCTGCCGGTGAAGGATGCCGTCAATCGCTTAATCTATGGAGTAATGAGTATCAGAGCAACTTAAAGTCCTTGTTAACGGATGATTTTTGCACCTAAAGGATTTGGCTATTGAATGGCAAAAGATAATCGAAATCAGATCAGTAATGCCGTCAACTCGGTAGCCTATTTAAGGGCCTTATGCTCGCTAGGTGTCTTAATACTTCTGTGTTGTACCGTTTTCTTTTTTACCCGATTGGGAACTTGGTTTACTTATGCTCAGCCAAATCAACTTGCTGACAGCCATGAGTTTTGGCAAGCTATGTGGACAGGATTCCAATTTGATGTAGCTATTATCATCAGACTTGGCGCCGTTGGTATATTAGCCAGTATTCTCTGCATTCCTCTACCGGTCGCTATCGCGAATTTTAGTTGGACGTTAAACCGCTATCTTGGCGGATTAATATTGCTCATGGTTATCTGGCTAGCCATGATTAACTTCACTTATATTGGGTTTTTTAATCGTCCAATTGACAGCTTTGCCTTTAGTGGTATGAATTACGGCGCACAAACTATCTGGCCAACAGTCAGCAGCCTGAATGCTTTTGAATTAAGATTGTTAATTTGTGTTGTTGCTACGCTAGTGATGTTTTGGCTGTATATCAAAATTGGTAAGAAGATAACCTTATCAATCAGAACCGTGACAATGGGTAGGGTCTACTTTATGAGTTTGGCCGTCATACTGCCTTTGCTTTTGATGGCAGTCCTCTCCCGCGGCAGCTTGTCAACTTCGCAACTCTCTCCAACACATCTTGTGGTGTCGTCAGAAACTGCCATCAATAATCTAGTGCCCAATGGAATTGTGGCTATTTATTACGGCTACCAAGACTTTAGGCGTTCAACGAATATTGAACATGCCTCTGATCAAAGCGGCCGAGAGCTATTTGAAGCATTTTTTGGGTCCCCAGCCGCAGATAGCGACTTATTTCCGCAATTTTTTACCCACACTGAACACTCGGCATTACTTGAAAAAAACCCACCTCATGTGGTGCTCAACTTAGTTGAGAGCATGGCAGAAGCACTGCTGAAGCCAACATTTAGCGGCGAGATCAACCTTGCCGGGGAGTTGCGTCAGCATTTAGAGACAGATTACTACTTTCCTCGATTTTTACCCGCTCATGATGATACCCAAAAATCCTTGATGAGTTTGTTGGTCAATACTGAGCACAGCAGCATCAGTCACGCTGCTTATCAGCATATTCCACTGCAAACATCTGTCGCTAGGGTGTTCAAAAAGGCAGGTTATAAGACACTATTCGTGTATTCCGGTTTTGAGGAGTTGTCCAATCGCAGCGAGTACTTTAAAACCCAAGGCTTCGACGAATTTATTGGCGCACAACGATTAACTGAGCTCTATCCCGGAATGCACAACACAATCTGGGGAGGGGAAGATAAATTTTTATTTGATGAGGTATACAAGCAGCTATCTAATACCCAGAAGGGCGATAAACCACTGTTTATTGTTACCTTAACGGTTACTAACCATCCCCCCTACAAACTTCCCCTAGAGCACAGCTTAGATTTAACTGATATACCTCAACGCCTCATGTCTAGACTGCAAGATTTACCTGAGAAATCATTAGATACCTATCTTTACACTAACGATCAGTTAGGGCGCTTTATTAGTAAAATTAAGGCCAGTCATTTAAAGGAAACCACTATTATTGCGGCTACTGGCGATCACGCCGTTCGCGGCATGTACTTTAATACCGATGAACGTCTTCACGAAATTAGCGTACCGCTCTATCTGTACTTACCGCGAAACTATCAACCCAGCGGAGTCGTCGACACCCAACAGATAGCCTCGCACAAGGATATTATGCCGACGCTCTATAATAATGCCCTGTCTGAGGCTAGCTATTTGAATATGGGACGCGACCTATTGGACCCAATTACTAAGCAATCGATTCATAACTTTGCCTACCATGCCGACTATGTGCTGGCGGATAACAAGGCTTATAGAAAGAATTGGACAACATTTTTACCGGGACAATTAGTGACTGCAGACTTCAAACTGACAAAAATGCCTATGATAGAGACCGATGAACCAGGAAATGGGGTCGTTTATAGTCAAGTATTAGACTGGCTTACCCGTTTTCAGATGCAACAAAGCCAAGCTGAGAGGAGTCCTGAGTAATCATTCAATCTGAGTAAAAAGGATTAACTTGTTAAATTAAAAAAGAGAGCTCTTCTATTAATGAAGAAAAGATATTAATGCCAGTGAGCAGCTACCCAAGTAGCGGGCTTGAAGCGCCTATACCACTTACCACTAACACCAGCGATGGCCTCATGGGGATCAGGTTTTCCGTGGAAGACTAAAACACGAGTATCCTCGGGCATCTCAGTTTCACGGGCGACGAAAAATGAAAATGGCTTAATGCAATGTCGCTTGAAGCTACGGCACCAATGATCAGGCCAATAAACCAAGGCATCCTTTGCCATTAATGCCGCGGAGAGATACTCCTGTTCATTTCGATGGCGCTGTTTAATCTCGTCAAACGATGCTTCAAACTGAGACAGCACCTCCGGGTGAGCGCCCACCTCGAACCTATAAACCGAGGAGTTACCCGTGCCATCTTTTTTGATCCAATCTTTGATAATCATCACCTCACCAGGATAATCAAAAAGATCATCAAGGCCGCCAGTAATAATAAGGTCTAGATCCAAGCAGAGTACTTTGCCTTTCAGGTCATAAAGCTCTTCGGCGAAAACGGCCAGTTTATTCCAACCTCGCTCAGGACCACCAAGGTCGACTGACAACTCGGGCAACGGAAATGATTCAATCTGTTCAGCAAGTCCTTGGCTGTCTTCGGTAAGACAGACAAAACGGAATTTACGCTGCATGTTGCGGGCGACCATGGAGTAGAGACGGTTGACATAATCGGCAGGATACTTGGTGCCCCACTTCATACAAAGCACGTTCACTATCTCTTCAGCATTCACTTTTAACGCCTGCTCATCAGTCATTTTGACATCACTCGAGTAAAACTAAGGTTATTGAACTTGGCTTAACTAGAAACCGGTGTCAGCCAGTTTGTGTACTTAGCATTTCCGCCTCGAACGACCTCAAAATAGGCTGCCTGAAGCTTTTCCGCGACCGGGCCTCGCTTTCCACTACCAACGATACGTCCGTCATACTCGCGAATAGGAACTACTTCCGCTGCGGTACCCGTAAAGAAGGCCTCGTCGCAAATGTACACCTCATCCCGCGTAATACGCTTTTCTCTCACTTCAATGCCATGGTCAGCAGCCAACTTAAAGATAGTATCTCGAGTAATCCCATCAAGGCAGGAGGTTAGATCTGGCGTATAAATAACGCCGTCGCGTACCATAAAGAAGTTCTCTCCACTACCTTCAGCCACATAGCCCTCATTGTCGAGCAACATCGCTTCATCGCATCCAGAGTCTAAAGCCTCGCGAAGCGCTAACATCGAATTTATATAATTACCGCTGGCTTTGGCCTTGCACATGGTGATATTCACATGATGCCGAGTATAAGAAGATGTCCGTACTTTAATACCCGCTTCCAGAGCTTCAGGAGACATATAGGACGGCCATTCCCAAGCCGCTATACCAACATGCACCTTTAAGTCTTTTGCCCGCAAACCCATACCCTCTGAGCCTAAAAACACCAGAGGGCGGATATACGCTTCTTTAAGATTATTAAGGCTGACGACTTCACGATGTGCCGCATTAATTTCATCCTGACTAAAAGGGACTTCTAAATGAAGAATTTTCGCTGAGTTAAAGAGGCGCTTTGTATGATCCTTAAGACGGTATATGCAGGTTCCCGAAGCACTATTATGGTAGGCGCGCACGCCCTCAAAAACAGCTAACCCATAATGCAGCGAGTGCGTAAGAAAGTGCGTCTGCGCATCGCGCCAATCAACTATCTTTCCATCCATCCAAATAAAACCATCGCGTTCTGCAAATGACATCTACCATTACCTCTCTTTAATTAATCTTTCAGCTACCGCTGTGTATTCGGTTTGAACATTCTCTACAAACACATGAATTTGTGTGTCGATAAATTGAATGGCCAAACAGAAAAATATTTTTTATACGTTCCAGTATCGATCTATCCGCTTTTTTAAGCATGGCAGTATACCACCCTAAACATTCAGCGTAGACCTGTTCTGGCGGTCCTAACAGCGAGGTAAATTGAACCACAAATTAAATACTCGCGATACCTTGATGTGGAGGACTAAATCGATAATTATTGTTACTTTTGGCGGCCAACAATTGTTTTATTGCTGATGGCTTAATTTCAGCTCAAATACTGAGGATATTTCCGCAACCCGACAAAAAGTTTAAATAAATGGCTCATATAGCTAGTTATTTCTCGTTAATGACTCTTTTAAGTAAACTTAATAGCTCCGGTTGCTTATAATCGTTCCATGAATGATAAAAACTACGTTGATTTCTTTAGACAAACCTCGCCTTATATCCATGCTCACCGAGGTAAGACCTTCGTTATTGCTATTTCCGGCGAGGCTGTTTTAGCGCCAAATTTCCATAGTATGGTTCATGACGTAGCTCTGCTGCAGAGCCTCGGTATGCGTATAGTCCTAGTTCATGGAGCACGTCCACAGATTGATCGTCGACTCCAACTCTCCAATAAGAGTGCTGAATTCAAACAACATACTCGGGTGACTGATCTGGAGTCAATGCAATGTGTCAAAGAGGCTGTTGGTAGTACCCGCCTAACCATCGAGTCTGAACTTTCTATGGGCCTGCCAAATTCTCCCATGCATGGCGCTCATATCCGTGTGGTTGGTGGAAATTTTATAACCGCTAAACCTCTAGGTATTCAAGAAGGCATTGATTTTCAGCGCGCAGGTCAAGTTAGGCGCATTGACAGTGCGGCTATTAACGAGCAGCTGGAAAGTAGCTCGATGGTACTCATTTCGCCGATTGGCTTCTCGCCAACTGGTGAGGCGTTTAATTTAAGTTATCAGGACGTGGCCAGCCATGTCGCTATTGCACTTGGTGCCGAGAAACTTATCTTGATTAGCGAAGCTGGGGCCATTAATGATAAAGATCGGTTGCTACGTAGCCTATCGCTGCCACAACTGGCAGAACTGCAAGAGACTTTAAAAGATGTTGAGCATTGTGAACTTTTAGGTGCTGCATCCCTTGCTTGCTATGGTGGTGTTGAGCGAGTACATCTCGTAGGCTATCAAGAGGATGGCGCACTATTGACAGAACTCTTTACTCGAGAGGGCAGTGGCACACTCATTATGAAGGAATGTGTGGAAGTTATTCGTCCTGCATCAATCGAAGATGTTGGTGGTATTCTTAGCCTCATTACACCTCTTGAAGACCAATCTATTCTGGTAAAACGTTCGCGAGAATTACTGGAGACAGAGATAGCCCGGTTTAAAGTAGTAGTTCACCCTGAGGGGCTGATTATTGGTTGTGCAGCGCTCTATCCGACCACCGACAAAACGGTTGGTGAATTGGCCTGTGTCGCAATACACCCAGAGTTCCATGACCAAGGAATTGGTGCTCGACTGCTCACTGAGATTGAGAGTGATGGCAAAGTAGCTGGTATTAGCCAATTATTAGTAATGACCACCACCACAGCGCACTGGTTTCTTGAAAAAGGCTTTAGTGAGGCCAATATTCGTGATCTCCCTGAAAATAAACAATCTATGTATAATTATCAGCGAAATTCACGCATATTTTGTAAGGCCATTTAGACATAACGCAGGGTTCTGAGATTCTGCGCCGCCCATTGATTTAGTGAAGAATGGCGATACAATCAAAATTGCTGTTCCCAGCAATACTATCGACCTATTAATAGCGGATGAGCAACTAGAGGAGCGTCCTTAGGTCCAAGATAACCTCGGGTGGGAGCCGATAGAGGCGCCAGCAAGAAACGTTACCGTAGCACTCAAAGCTTACGCTAGACTGTCAACGAGTGCCGATAAAGGCGCCGTTCGCGATTTATCACAACTATGAGGATCTAAGCGATAGCGTGATAACGTGGTCCACAAAAAAGCCCAGCATTCACTGGGCTTTTTCTATTTCTAACTAATCGCCAACTTAAGCTTTACTGCAACCCGGTACAGTAGCACCAACATCACGAAGCTTTTGAAGTCTGCTGCCTTCGGCATTGGCAAACTTGATCCACTGAGCGGGATAACGTTTTGCTTTTTTGGTTTTGGCTGTTTTAACTGATTTATTGAAGGCCTTGACGGCATCCTTATAGCAATGCATGTTGATCAGCGCACTACCCATGGTGGCATAGTTAGTTGACGCATTTTTAACCTCGCCTTTCTTAGCTGCTTTCTGCGATGCTTTATACGCCTGCTTGTCCTTACCCAAATCCAGGTAAATAGAAGCAATGCGCGACTGTATTTCACCAGTGTCAGAATATTTGGACGCGTTTTCAAAGGCCTTTAACGCACTTTCAAGATTTTTCGCCTGCCACCAAGCCGAACCTAACACTTCAAGGTTCTTAGCAGTCTTTTCGATAATGTCGTCTTTCATGCCTTTTTCAATGATTCGCGCAGCACGATAAGGAACCTCGGCACCCAAGTACATGTAAGCCATACTCATCACTTGACTCTCGGTAGTCAGTTGATCGTTCATGTAAACCATTTCAGTGGCAACCAGCTGGTCAGTCTCACGCTCTTGAGAGCCGTACATACCACCCAACTGCTTCCAGTAAGTCCACTTAGGATAATGTGTTACAAGCTTCTGAAGAATAGATGTGACCTTCTTAAGATCATCCTTCTCATAATAAAGAACCCTTTGCAAAGACCACATGGACTCTTTCGGAAGTATCTCTTTGGCCTCTGCCTCTGCAATGGCGATTTCGACCATGACGAGCGCGTCCGCCTTTCGCTCTAGCTGATAGTAAAGCTGAGCGAGTAACATACGAGCATCAGCACCAACGATAATCGCAGCATCGATCCAAATCTCCATCTCTATAACCGCTAAGGCATATTCCTCTTGCATGGCATAGAACTGAGCAAGTGTGTAACGAGTATCTAGTTTAAGCTCTGGCGGGGTACCAATACCATCAACCACCAATCGGTAGTAGCGTATAGCTCCTTTGAAGTCATCCAAAGAATAAACAACATATCCCAGCATGTTCCAAACCTGAGTCTTTTCATAATCAGTGCTACAGGTCTTTGGACGCGCATCAATATCTAGCAGCATTTTCTTCGATTCTAACCAAAAAGGCGTTACGTTGACACCTTCTTCTGCCTCAGTGGCCATCGAAATCGGCCCCTTCTCACCCTGAACTCTGTCAAGCGCCTTAGCACAACTTTTGCCTACAGACTGGCGCTTGCGTGTTTTAACATCTTTATATTTAGGCTCTTTTTTCTCAGCTGCAACAGCGCTGTTAGCCAGAATAGAATCGGGGGAACCCACAGAAACTAGCATTGGCATTATGAACGCCACGCTCAGCACTAAGGATAAGAGCTTTAACTTACTGACCATCATGAACTCCCTATTTTTCCATCTGGAATGAGAACTTATAAAGCACATTAGGCACTTCTTGCCCAACACCATCTACGACTCTTGGGTTGTACTTGAGTTTCAATGCAGCCTTCACTGCGGCGCGTCCAAAACCCCAACCCTCTGGAAATTCTTCTACCATCACCGGATCGCGTACACCGCCAGTAGTAGTAATAATAACTTCTACCACAGCATAACCCTCTTTACCGCGTGTCTGAGCACGTCTCGGATATTGCGGCTGAGGGATATAAACTGGAATGTAATCCGAATCCCTAGAGAAGCTCCCAAGCCCTACCTGTAAATTTCCACCCACTTTTGGCGCAGACATATTCACAGCGTTATCAGGAATATCAAAATCTTGAGTTTCCTCTGGTATTTCTGGCGGTGGTGTTTCTGGCTCGTCGGGTTTCTTGACATTAGTTTCTTTGGCGTTTTCAGTTAAGTCCCTATCAACATGAAGAAAATCGGGTATCTTGATGATATCGCCTTCGTCTAGTTCTTTACTGCCAGAGTCGATCAACTTATACATTAAAATAATTAATGCAAAAGTGACGAGCATTCCAAGCACAGCAGATATTCCTAATCTAATTACAGGCATACTATTAACTCAGTCTGTTTCTACAGAAATGGCCACCGGAGCAATTCCGATATCGCGAGCGATATCCGCTACCTTGGCAACCGATTCAATATTGGACTCATTATCGGCTTGGATAACCATGCCGCCCTTTGGGTTTTCATTAAATAATCGAGTCAAGCTGATCTTCAATGCAGTGGGTTCAACCCGCTTTTTATCAATCCAGTATTCATTGGTGTCTGTTACCGCTACTAAGATACCGACTTTCTTATAAGACACTTCTGTCTCAGTATCAATTTTATTAACATCCGGTCCCGGAAGTTTAATAAAAGTTGCAGTAACAATGAAAAAGATCAACATAATGAAAACCACATCGAGCATCGGTGTCAGATCAATAGTCTGCCCTTGCTCTTGCGATTTACCTCTTCTATTGCGCATAGTTATTTCTCATTGGTATTGAAGCTGGACAACTAAGTATCAGTGGTCCATCGTCAAGTGA
The DNA here is from genome assembly GCA_905182275.1 of gamma proteobacterium HTCC2207. Lineage (GTDB taxonomy): Bacteria > Pseudomonadota > Gammaproteobacteria > Pseudomonadales > Porticoccaceae > HTCC2207. The sequence continues at coordinate 40,197 of CAJJAU010000057.1, read as the reverse complement.
TCTTCAAGGAGGTGTTTTTCCTGCTCGGCAACACGTTCGATATATGTCATGCCAAAAACCCCAGAAAGCGCCGCAACCATTCCTGACATAGTCGGGATTGTCGCCTGTGAAACACCGCCGGCCATAGCTTTGGCGTCTCCGCCTCCGGTGAACGCCATAACGTCAAATACCGTGATCATGCCGGTTACAGTACCTAACAGCCCAAATAGGGGAGCGATTGCGACGAGTGTCTTGATCATCATCATATTGGCATCAATTTCGATGCTCACCTCAGAGATTAGCTTCTCTCTGATCTGGTGAGCATGCTTTGACTTGCGTTCTTTGCGTGCTTCCCATGCGTCAAGAGCACTCTGAACTTCTAAACTGACACTGGACCGCAGATACCACATTCGCTCAAAAATCAGGGTCCACATAAAGAATAGGAGGACGACAATGGCCCAAAGGACCATGCCACCTGAATCCATAAATTTACCCATCTCCGCGAGCGTATCAACGAAAAACATCTTAGCGGCCCTCTACTGAACCAGCCACAATGCCAGCACTCTGCTCTTCCAGAACGTGGAGAATACGTTGTGCCTTCCCGTTAACTAAGGTGTGCATCAATACAGTAGGAATAGCTACAACCAGTCCAAGTACTGTGGTGATCAAAGCCTGGGAAATACCACCTGCCATCGCCTTAGGATCGCCTGCACCAAACAGAGTAATCATTTGGAAAGTAATAATCATACCGGTAACAGTTCCCAAAAGACCCATCAGCGGCGCAACCATTGAGATTACCTTCAATAGGTTGAGGCCTGATTCAATTTCTGGTCGTTCTTTTAGCACTGCTTCATGAAGCTTGAGCTCAAGCGACTCTGGGTCAAGACCCGGATTGTCAGCAGCGACTTGAAGGACTCTGCCCAAGGGGTTTGTCGTGTCTGAAGTACCCGACTGCAGCTGCGCACTAACCTTGCTAGACATACCCATCAGCACAACAAAACGCCAAGCAGCAAGGATAATTGCGAAGACAAATACGGCAGTAATAACATATCCAACGATGCCGCCAAAGTGCCAACGCTCAATCAATGTAGGCGTGTTAATAAGTGCTCGTAGCAGACCGCCACCAAGTGGGCCAGACGGATCTAGTCCCATTTTGGTAAATCCTGAGACTGCTACTTGCAGATCTGCAGCGTTCGATTGATGGCCAGATGGCTGACGAGCTAGCTCAGAAACCAAACCAGATTTAGGGCTGTACTCTAAGTACATTCCGTCAGCAACCAGATTGTAGGTACCAACTCGAACAACTTCCATCTCAGCTTGTTCGCCATTAGCCAATAATACCGAGCGATTGAACTTAACAACACGTGAGCTTTCGACCATTTCACGCTGTTGCTCGTACCATAGCTTTTCAATGTCTTGGATAGACGGTAGACGCGTGTCACTGCTCATTTTTGCAATTAACTCGTCTAGAAACTCAGTTCTACCCTGAATTTGAGAACTAACGATAGACTGATTGAGGTTGGCTCGAATATCACCAGCAGCACCCGTTAGGTGGCCAAACAGCTCTTTAAGAGAACCGAGACGCTTATCACGCTGCTCACGTAGCTTGGCGATCTCAATATCGTTGTCGCGGATTTTCTGTTCCAGACGGTCTGATCGACGCTCTTCTTTAACCTTCGAATTCTGAGCGTTTTTGAGTAACTGACCCTGCTTGCGCTGATCGCTTTTAAAGTCCGCTTCACGGCCTCTAGAATCTGCGGATTCAGAGATAGATGAGCTTTCAATCATCTGTAACAATTCATCTAAGCTCTTAGCGTCTTGAGCCAAGGCTGGGACGCTGATTGCAGCTGCAGCAACAAAGGCTGCGAAAATGTTAACCATTTTAGTTTTCATTGTGCTGCCTCCGGCGCTGTAATGGGCATTTCTATGACGTCCTGCGGAATTATTTTCTTCGCCATTCTGATACCTTGATCTACGGGTCGACGATACTCCGAACCTAATGTTTCCCAAGATCCAGTCGCCTTATTCCATGCGCCTGTCTGAGATTTATCCTTTGTTTGATACATCAAAGCAACCCGACCAATGCGAAGCATCTCGACCTCGACCTCAGATCCGTCTGCGTTGATATCGACCATGTCTCGATATGACTCTAACGACAGGCTGTACTCTGACTCAATATCATAGAGCTCTAGGATTTGACGAAATTTTTCTGCCGCTGAAAACTTGGCGCTATCAAGATTCACATTTAAATCAGCAACCGCGTCAAGACGCATTTCCTTCTTAAATGGCATATCCAGAGCAACAAAGTCTTCCAAACCAGCAAGCATGGAAATCATGAGAGGAGAAACACCTCTCTCAATAACCGTGGCGTTGGCAATCGACTCTTTTAACTCGACCATCATTTGATCCTGGCTGGCAATCTGGCGATCCAACTGAGAGTTGTATACACGCAATGATTCGATTTGCTTGTTGACCTGTTTAAATTCTTGCAGAAGCCCATCAGTTTGATCTGCGATTCGATCAACTTTAGTCTGCGACGTTTTAGCTGATTGAACCTTGGTGGCTCCAGCTTTAAGCACATCGTTCACTTCAGTTGCCTGAACTGCAGTTGCAGTCAGACCACTGATAAGAGCGCCGATAAGTGCCAATGCTTTTAGTGGTTGCTTGTTCATAGTTCCCTCAATTTGGGTCTACCGGTTTAGTGGTTCATTGGCACTTTTAAAAAGCACCTTATTTCGAAAGTAACTCGAATTTTTTATTCGAGGTGTCTTTTTAACAGCGTCTAGAATAAGAAGCAATTTGGTTGCATGTAAAATGTGACTTTCAGCACTTAAGTTTGACATTTGTTACCTTAGGTAACGTTTTAAGCCAACATGTCTCTTTGAAAGCCTAAGGTACGCTTATAGATCGATTGAAATAGTATTTATGGTATTAAGAGCACTCTATTTCGCGACGATCTAATATGACAAATTGGTAGCCATAACTACCGGTAACCTCTGGAAGTTTCACATGAGTGCGCTGCCACTGTTGACTGTCGATAGCCGGGAAAAAAGCATCTCCCGCGATATCTGCGTCCACTTCGGTCACATACAGGCGATCAGCCACGGTCATTGTCATGCGATATATCTGCTCACCGCCAATCACCATCACTTCATCTGCCCCACTATTTGTGCAGGCTTTACGGGCAAGTGATAAGGCATCATCTAGCGTTGTTGCAACCTCGATCCCAGGGGCGGACCAGCTAGCATCCCTGGTGAGTACAATATTGGTTCTGCCAGGCAGCGGTCGGCCAATCGAGTCATAGGTTTTACGGCCCATTATCAGCGGCTTACCCATGGTTACTGATTTGAAATATTGAAGGTCATCCGGCAAATGCCAGGGCAACTTATTATCTACCCCAATAACGCCATTCCGGCTAACCGCAACGATAAGCGACATCTTCATAATTTAAACCTTGTTAGACGGCAACTGGGGCCGAAATAGGCCCGTGCGACTGATAGTTTTGCAGCTCAAAATCCTCATAAACAAAATCAAATAAACTGTTTACTTGCGGATTAATTTGCAACGTAGGTAGATCAAAAGTGGTGCGCGATAGCTGCTCATCGACCTGTTCCATGTGATTGGAATAAAGATGCGCATCACCGAAAGTATGTACGAAATCTCCCAACTTCAAACCAGCTACCTGAGCGATCATCATAGTGAGCGCAGCATAGGACGCAATATTAAAGGGCACCCCGAGGAACACATCAGCACTCCGCTGATAGAGCTGGCAACTTAAACGACCCTCGACAACGTAGAGCTGAAAGAGGCTGTGGCAGGGTGGCAAACCAGACTTAACCATCACTGGGATATCTTGCGGGTTCCAAGCAGATACAATAAGGCGCCGCGAGTCTGGGTTAGACTTAAGGTCACTCATAAGTTGTGCTAACTGGTCAACCCCGCCAAAATTTCGCCACTGCTTACCGTAAACTGGACCAAGGTCACCATACTTATTAGCAAAGTCCTGGTCAGCCATAATCTGTTGCGTAAACTCACGCATCACAGCACGCCACTCCGCTGAGTACATAACTAGATGTTTATCCTGACCTGTTTCACGCAACCAGTTCTGATAGGGCCAATCATTCCAAATACCAACACCATTCTCGATCAAATATCGAATGTTGGTATCCCCTCGAATAAACCACAGTAGCTCGTGAAGAATAGACTTTAAGTGCACCTTTTTACTGGTGACAAGAGGAAATCCGTCGGCCAAATTAAAGCGCATCTGATGCCCAAATATACTTACCGTTCCAGTACCAGTGCGATCTTCTTTCCTAACACCATGGTCACGGATATGTCTCACTAAATCCAAATATTGCTGCATTAGGTTTTCCCCACTGACGATTGCCCCAGCGTGCCGCGAATTGATGCACGCATAAACCACATACCCAACAAAATCATTGGAATACACAGCGTCTGTCCGCGGGTCATCCAGTTAAATGTTTCCATTAACGCCGACTGCCCAGCAAACTGAGCGTCCGGCTGACGAACAAATTCAATGGTAAAGCGAAACGCGCCATAGAGCATTAGGAACAATCCGGTGACTTCCCCATAAAGTCGAGGCTTACGCGCATACCAATTAATAATAAAGAACAGCACTAGGCCCTCCAAAGCCGCCTCATAAAGCTGCGAAGGATGTCTGGCCAGTTGTTGTGGGTCAGCCGGAAAGATCATGGCCCAGGGCACATCGGTAGGACGCCCATAAAGCTCTTGACCTATAAAGTTTCCTATTCGCCCGAAAAATAACCCGGTTGGTACTAGGGGGGTAGCAAAATCAGTCAAACTCAGAAAAGTAATCTGATACTTGCGGCTATAGATAAGGAGGGCCACAGCAACGCCAATTAAACCGCCATGAAAAGACATGCCGCCTTCCCATATACGCACTAACATCGCCGGGTCAGCCAGCCATTTGTCCGCACTGTAAAATAGCAGGTAACCCAAACGACCACCCAAAATCACACCGAACGCGCCGTAAACGATTAAGTCCTCTACCTGCGTTTTTTTCACTGGAGACCAAGGTCTCTGGCTATTACGCATGGCTAAAAACCAGGCAACAACAAAAGCCAAAAGGTACATGATTCCGTACCAGTGAATTTTCATCGGGCCGATTGATAATGCCACTGGATCAATAATTGGATAAGACAGCATTGAGAGGAACGCTCCGCAAATTTAAGACCTTGATGATAACGGTTTATCGATGTTACTGCCAAGAATGATGACGCCCTGAAGAATAAAAAGTTATACTGAATCGTATGTGTTTACTCGCCTTTGCTTACAACCATAATTCAGATGCGCCATTGATAGTAATCTCTAATCGAGATGAGTTTTATCAACGCGCCACGCTGCCAATGCACTGGTGGTCGGAGTCTGGAATACTTGCTGGTCGCGACCAGCAAGCTGGGGGTACCTGGCTTGGCCTATCAAAAAATGGCCGATTTGCCGCAGTAACCAATTTTCGTGACCTGCATCGTAATGGTGCCCCATCAAACAGCCTGCGTTCTCGAGGTGATTTGGTTACCGCATTTCTCTGCGCATCTGAGAATGTTCATGACTGGACTGACTCATTGGCCGAGACCTGCTCGGAATATGGCCCATTTAACTTGGTTGTTTATGATGGTCAGGACATGGTTTATGTTAATAATCAAGGCGACCCAAAGCGAACTTTAACCTCTGGTGTGTATGCTCTGAGTAACCACCAGCTAGATAGCCAGTGGCCCAAGGTAGATCATGCCCGAGATCAACTGGACAAGGCTATTACCAACAACATTGTAGGCGACCATTCTCTTCCAACGTTATTAACCGCACTTTCCTTAGAAAAAACCTATGCGTTTAATCTCCTGCCTAACACCGGCATACCTGCAGACTGGGAGGAAAAACTTTCCTCCCCTTTTATTGTCTCCGACGGGTATGGCACCCGAGCAGCTACCGCTCTTATAGTATCTACAAAAGGAAAGGTTAGCGTGGCTGAGCAAGGCTATGAAGATGGTCAGAAGATCAGCTTTAACCAATTTAGCTATACTATTTCAGACGATTAACTTTGCACTTTTAGCAATGCGCTTAGGGCTTGCTACCCTGAGTAATTTCGATACTTCAGGGCTCTTAAGAGCATCAGACAAAAAGTCTACAATCTGCTTTGAACTTGACATTTTCAGTGCTTTTTTTGCAAGTACCTGGGCATCTTTTTTGGTGACGTTAAGAAGCATTGACTTGACCCTAAGTAGGCTGCTGGCATTCATAGACAAAGTCTCATAACCCAGACCTAAAAGAACTACGGCGCTGAGTGGATCTCCCGCCATTTCGCCACAGATACTTAGTTGACAGTCTACTCCAGCCGCTTGCTCATGAATCTGCTTAAGCGCTCTCAAAACACTGGGATGCAAACTATTGTAAAGCTCTGCCACCCTTGGATTATTGCGATCCACGGCCAATAGATATTGGGTTAAATCGTTAGTCCCCACCGACAAGAAGTCAACTCGACGGCCAATTTCTTTTACCTGATATACGGCTGCCGGGACCTCAATCATGGCACCGACGAGAGGGCGCTTAAGTATAAAGCCTTCTTCAACCGTTAGCTCTTGGTAAACACGATCAATAAGCTGTAATGCCCTGTCAAGTTCAGGGATATTGCTGATCATTGGTAACATGATGCGCAAGTTTCCGATGCCTTCGCTGGCGCGCAGCATTGCCCTAATTTGTACTAAAAATATCTCAGGATGGTCCAGTGAAATACGGATTCCTCGCCAACCTAAAAAAGGATTTTCCTCTTCAATAGGGAAATAAGGTAGGTCTTTATCTCCGCCTATGTCGAGGGTTCTCATAGTCACCGGCCGTGGTGCAAAATCCGTCAACTGCTGCCGGTATATAGCGACTTGCTCATCTTCAGTAGGAAAACTTGAGCGCATTAAAAAAGGCATTTCAGTTCGGAAAAGTCCCACCGCTTCGGCACCACTGCGCAGTGACCTAGCAGTATCTTGACGCAAACCTGTATTCACCCACAGAGAAAACCTCTTACCATCAGGCGTATGACAAGGAAGATCTCGAAGCTTCTCAAGATCCTTAGCAAATAACTTTTCTTCCCGTTGACGCTGCAGATAATGACGGCGAACAGTTCGCGTTGCTCGACTGACAATATCCCCTGTAGAGCCGTCGACGATGAGCTCTTGCCCATCAAGCTCTACCCACGGCAATGCTACGGCTCCCATCACAGTAGGAATACCCAGAGCGCGCCCAACAATAGCCATGTGCGAATTACTCGACCCCTTCAATGAAATAATGCCGACCAAGCGATTAACGGGAATATCTGCCAGTGCGGTTGCTGACAAATCTTCTCCAACCAATATAATGCGCCGAGGAAGCGGCGCTTGTTCTCGATCTTTTGCCTGCAAGTAACCCAGCACTCTCTTACCTAAATCGTTGACATCCGCTGCTCTCTCCCTGAGGTATGCATCTTCCATTTTTTGAAACGTTCGTACATGCTTGAGAATCACTGTGCTCCAAGCACTTGCGGCAACTTGGCCCATCTTAATTGCGCCTATAACTTCATTCAGCAGCACTCGATCATCGAGCAAGCGGATATATACGTCAAAGAGAGCGAACTCTTCAGCACTGAGTTTATCCGCCAATCCGGCACCTAAATTGCGCATATCCCGCTTGGCGGCCTTCACCGCATCGCGAAATCGTTGTATCTCTGCTTTAGGATTATCAGTGAGTCTTTGAGGCACCGCTTTTAAATCAGCATGAGTAGTGACTAGCACTGCTCGACCAATTCCCACCCCTGGCGAACTAGGAATGCCGGTAAATATAGCCTCTTTGCTTTTACCTCGTCCGGCTGATGCCAGTTGCCGTAGGGCGCCAGTCGCCTCTGCATGAGCAATAGCACCGGAGAGCTGTGCGCATACGGTGACCACAAAAGCTTCCTCTTCGGAGGCGAACCTACGCCGTGTTTCCTGCTGAAGAACGAGTACCCCGAGAACCTTTCGGTGGTGAATGATCGGCACTCCTAAGAAAGAATGAAAGGGGGCTTCACCGGTTTCCTCAAAATAACTAAAGTTAGGATGCTGATCGGCATCTTGAAGGTTAAGAGGCTCTTCCTTTACCGCAACCAACCCTACCAAGCCCTCCCGCATCGCCAGCCTTACTTTGCCAATCGATTCTTGGCGCAGCCCCTCTGTAGCCATGAGGACATAGCGCTGGTCCGCGTCATCAAACAGGTATACCGAACAGACTCCTGCATTCATTGCTCCACGAACTTCTTTGACAATAATAGCTAGGACTTCAGGAAGGCTGCGAGCACTGTTAACCTCTTGAACGATAGTCCTAAGCGAGGCTAACATACTTAAGCACCTCCAGATTGCTGCTCAAAGCGCATGTTTTTTTCAGAAAACTCTTGCAGTGCATGACGGTAGACATTGCGTTTAAAGGAAACCACCGCATTAATTGGATACCAGTAATTAACCCATTCCCAGCCATCAAATTCTGGTGTTCCGGAAGTATCAAAACTCACTTTGGAAGCATCTCCTGTGAGCTCAAGAAAGAACCATTTCTGCTTCTGCCCAATGCATAGAGGCTTCGAGTTTTTGCGTTGCATTGACACTGGAATTCGATAACGCAGCCATTTCTTAGTGCGCTGAATGATTCGTACATCTGAGCGTTCTAAACCGACCTCTTCGTAGAGCTCTCGATAAAGTGCTTGCTCTACCGACTCTCCCTCATCGATACCGCCTTGGGGAAACTGCCAGGCCTGCTGGCCAAGTCGCTTGGCGAACAGCACTCTGCCGAGTCCATCGCTGATAACAATAGCAATATTTGAGCGAAAACCGTCTTTATCAACCACTGTACGTCTGCCTCTAAGATTGCCTGAGTTTGGCCTTGCATTGTTCCATAATCTAGGGTTTTCAGCAATTTTCTCTTGAGCAGCGTGACTATGATCGCTATCCTGCATAACAGAAAAATCACTCAGGCTGTCCAATGCCCCTAGCAATTTTTGATTTAGACAATACCCTCATTGCTGGTGACAGCGATTATAGCTGGGGTGCATTTTTAGTTGCCCAAAAAAAGGTTGATCAAGCACTTTACAAAAGCATGAATGAGCAATTTTTTGCTGACTATGAAGCAGGGACATTGGATATCTTGGCGTATCTTGCGTTTTCATTAGCCCCATTAATTGGTATGTCCGCATCTAACCTAGAGCAACTGCATAGCAAATTTATGGATGAGGTGGTTCAGCCAATGAAATTACCGAAGGCATTAGAGTTAATTGAAAAGCATCGGCAGGCCGGTGATCGGCTGCTAGTCATTACCGCCACAAATCGCTGTATTATTGAGCCCATCGTGCTTTCCTTAGGTATTGATGAATTCCTGTCTACCGAACCAGAGTTCGTTAATGGCCGCATCACTGGAAAAATAGTAGGCACCCCCACTTTCCGTGAAGGCAAAGTAGAGCGATTAAATGCTTGGCTAGAAGAGAACCATGAAACACTCAGCGGGAGTTACTTCTATAGCGACTCGATCAATGACTTGCCGCTTTTGTCCGCAGTAGACAAGCCTGTGGCCGTTGATCCAGATGATAGTCTACGTCAAATGGCAGGAGAACAGGGTTGGGACATAATATCACTACGTGATTAGTCGTCCTCTTTAGCCAGTAGGTACTCATCTGCATTCATCATGTCATCTAACTCGTCGGGGTTAGATAACCTCACTCGGAACAACCAACCGTCGACATACGGTGATTGATTTATTGTCTCTGGCTGATCCTCTAACGCTGGGTTGATCTCAACAACTTCACCGGTTACTGGAGAATAAATATCCGAAGCCGCCTTAACTGACTCAACCACCGCAATCTCAGAGCCGGCATCTATACCGGCTCCCTCCTCGGGAAGCTCAACATAGACAACATCGCCAAGAGCCGCCTGCGCATGGTCAGTAATACCTATTACTACAGTCCCGTCACTCTCCAAGCGCGCCCACTCATGGCTGGAGGCATATTTTAATTCTACCGGTAAATCACTCATTGTTACCCTCTAATTTGTCTTGCATATGACACTGATTATTTTAGCAGCATGTTTCCTGTCGGCTAGCTTAAAGGTTATTACTCAAGGCCTCAAGAGACAAAATAATACTGTGCTACTAGCCTAAAGTTAATTAATTTTGTTACACTCCGGCCGATACAACCACGGCAAGACAGGAGTTTTGCTTGAGCTTTTTAAGGAGTTAAAAAATCATGTCTCATATCAAATTACACTTAGCCTTTTCCCTTATCATCCCTCTTTCAGCAACCTCCTCGGCAGACGAAATTATTCTGGTGAATGGCGATATTCTTCAGGGAACACAAACAGAAATAACAGACACGCATATTATTTGGAACACTGACAACTTTGGTGCTTTGAGTATTGCAATAGATCAGGTACTTACCGTTAGTGGAGTACCTCTATCCAACACCCCTGCCGAAGTTGACCAAGCGCTTCCAGAAGAGATGGCTTTAGCTGACATAAAGGGATTTTTTGGTGAATCCTTTGTTGGAAGTACAGCTGTATTTGGCAACATATCCAGTGGTAATGATGAACGCAATGAGTGGGGTATAGACACAGAAATAAGCTGGCTAAATGACGATCTTCGTCATCGCTCAATTCTTAGCTATGAAAGTAAGAGCGCGGATGACAGCGAAGCTGCGGTTAAATATCTGCTAAGTCACTCGGTGGACTGGTTCTTTAAAGACACCTGGTTCTGGAGTAATAAGGGCTCTATCGGCGCAAATGATAATCGCAGTATTGATAGCGCTTACACAATAGGTAGTAATGTTGGCAATCAATTTTGGGACACGGACCAGGGCTCGCTTTTAGCAGAAACAGGTTTGGTCTGGATTAGTGAGACATTTCTTGATGGGTCAAAAGACGACAGAATGACCGTAAGCTGGTCCAGTGACTACAGCAAACTGCTTTTTGAACAGGTCCGACTGTCCCACTCCCATCAATTATTAGTAGCCATTGAAGATACTGACAATTCACAGTTTTTGGCTGATATCGGTTTTGATTTCCCGTTAATTGACAACCTATTTACTAAGATCTCTCTAGAATGGGCCTACGATAACCAGCCCGTTGTCGGCGTGGAAAAAATCGACCGTAAACTAAATCTTGGTGTGAATTACAGTTGGTAACTAACTACAAACGTACTTCTAGCGGCGGCTCATTTAGCGCCCCTAGTTGCTCGCGCAGAGCGAGTATGTGGTCGCTCCAATAGCGAGGGGAGTCAAACCAAGAAAATGCACGAGGAAATGCAGGATCGGTCCATCGTCTTGCAATCCAAGCGCTATGGTGCATGATTCTTAATGTGCGAAATACTTCAATTAATCGTAATTGCCTATAATCAAAGTCATAAAACTCTCTGTATCCTTTAATGATTTCAGCCATTTGCGCCGTCTGCTCCTGTCGATCTCCAGATAGCAGCATCCAAAGATCTTGGATTGCTGGGGCCATGCGCGCATCGTCAAAATCGACAAAATGCGGGTAGTCATCGCGCCACAGAATATTGCCTGAATGGCAGTCTCCATGTACACGGATATTATTGACCTCGCCATAATCAGCAAGGATCCGGTCAATAGCTTTTAGCACATCAAGCGCTAATGAATCATAAGCAGGACTTAACTCTTTGGGCATAAAATCTTTACTAATAAGCTCATAGGAGTCCCAGCCAAAATTTTTGGCGCTTAAAGTAGGTCGATATTTAAACGATTGCGCTGCACCAATCCCATGGAAACGTCCTAACAAGCGACCTAAGATAAATAGATTGTCTAAATTATCTAATTCTGGTGCTCGCCCTCCCTTGCGCTCATACAGTGCAAACCGAAAACCTTCGTGGTGGCTAATGCTATTTCCTTGGCTGTTGAGCCAAGGGCAAACTACCGGAAGTTCTTGCTCCTGTAACTGAAAGCAGAATTGATGTTCTTCAAAGATCTGCTCGTCGGACCATCGTTCCGGACGATAGAACTTGGCAATCATGGGTGTTTGATTTTCAATACCTATTTGATACACGCGATTTTCATAGCTATTAAGCGCTAAAAATCCGCCGTCCGACAGAAATCCTTGGCTCTCGACCGCATCGATTAATAAATCGGGGGTTAACCTATCAAAGGGATGATTACCGCTTTCACTCATAAACTCTAATCCAAACTGGGTTTTGCACGCATATTTTTCTTCTTGCCGTGCTGGGCTTTTTTGTCCATGCGTCTCAACTGAGAACCACGCGTTGGCTTAGTCGGCCGTCTAGATTTAGCAACAAACCCGGCTGACTGAATAAGTACTTTTAGCCTAGACAACGCTTCTAAGCGGTTTTTATCCTGACTGCGATAACGTTGAGCCTTGATAATAACCACCGCATCTTTTGAAATCCGTTGATCGCTAAGCTGCAATAATCGCTGTTTATAAAAATCAGGCAATGACGATTGTCCAATATCGAAACGCAGATGAATCGCCGAAGATACCTTGTTGACATTTTGACCTCCAGGACCCTGAGCACGTATTGCCGAAAAGACGAGCTCTGCATCTGGAATCGACACACTACCAGAAATTACTAACATTATTCACTGGGCTCGACAAAACTGAACCGCGGAACCTGTTGTCCGTCAATATCCACCAGTTCCTGGAACATATCTAAGGGTCTCACCCACATGCTGTAATCGCCATATAGAGTACGATAGACCACCAATTCCTCACTCGTCTCACTGTGTGTCGCAACCTCTATCACTTGATACAGATTGCCTTTGTAGTGTTTGTAAATACCTTTGGCAATCGTCACGCTGAAACAACCTCGCCCTTGCAGTGAATGAGATCCGATAATTCCAGGGCTAACTTATCCCCCACCTGTAACGGTCCAACACCGGCTGGGGTGCCGGTTAAAACTATATCACCGGGCAACAGGGTAAAGAACTGGCTTATATAAGCTAGTAGTGGAAGAACCGGGTTGAGCATATCCGAGGTATTGCCATCCTGCTGAAGCTGACCGTTTTTATACAGCCGTATTTGTTGGTTTTGTAAGTCACCCACATGGATTCTAGAAACAAATCCAGAAGATGGGCAGGCGCCATTAAAGGCCTTTGATTTTTCCCATGGCAACCCGTTATCTTTTAAGTCTTGCTGAATATCTCGCAAGGTTAAATCTAAACTTAGCCCAACGCCTGTTATTGCTGCCGCCGCTTCGTCTTCACTACAGTTGGTTAGCTTTTTACCCATCAAAAGACTCATTTCAGTCTCAAAATGACATTCCCCTAGATCAGTAGGAATGATTATCTCGTTATCAATAGCAGCTAGAGCAGTGCTCGGTTTAATAAAAAGAACTGGCGAAGTAGGTAGCGGATTATTTAGCTCTCGCGCATGGGCGGCATAGTTTCTTCCCACACAAACGATCTTTCCTAAAGGAAGATCCCATTCTTTCCCATCAACAAAATGACTGTACCTGTGCATATAAAGATTCCGTTTTTAATAGCTGACCGCAATTTTAAGCACAGCCTATAACGTTGGTGTTAAGCAACCATCGTTTTGTTGTCATTCAGATATATGGCGCCTTTGGCTATCCGATATACCAACCAAATAGTCACCAGCGCCCCAGTAAACCAACCAAGAAGAACCAGCCATGTCAGAAGCGCAATTATGGTCCATAACAAGCCAAACCAAAAGGTATTGATTTGCCAGCGAAAGTGGCCCTCTAGCCAGCTCCCACGAACATCATCTCGTTTGATGTAGTTAATAATTACCGCCGCAATCGCGGTCAGCCCGCCAGTTAAAAAGCCCAGGGCAAGTAATATATATATCAACATAGTGACATTTTTATTACTGGATTCCGTCTGTAAATCATCTTCAGTAAATAACGGTTCACTCATCATTAACTCTCTGTTTGTGCATAGGCATTAATGCTCTTCCACCGCAAATAGTTTACCGGGGTTTAGTATGCCATTCGGATCAAATACTGATTTCACAGCTCGCATCAGGCTAATTTCACTAGCGGACCTAGAGTAGTGCAAATAGTCTCTTTTCAGCAACCCAACACCGTGCTCAGCACTCACACTGCCCTCATACTTGGCCAGTAGCTGACCAATTTCATTACTCACCGCGGTACATTGAGTTACAAAATCATCACTCGAAAGATCCTCTGGCTTGAGAATGTTAAGATGCAAATTACCGTCACCAATATGGCCATACCAGACAATTTCAAAATCGGGATAACGCTGTTCTACCAATTCATTCACCTCGCCGAGAAAGCCCGGCATTCTGGAAACACGTACTGAAATATCATTTTTGTAAGGCTGAAATTCCCATAAAGTTTCAGAAATATCTTCTCTAAGTTTCCATAATGCGGATGCTTGGGACAGACTTTGACTGACAACGCCGTCTAATACCCAACCCTGCTCTGCGCAGTGTTCAAAAAGACTCATGGCGAGTTCAAGCACTTCCCTGTCTTTGATCTCGAATTCTAACAGCGCATAAAATGGCGCTTTAGTATCAAAAGGGATCGCATGCCCTTGATGGGCAACAACCTTATCCAGCGCAAGCTGCGAGAAAAACTCAAAAGCGGTCAGATCAATCTTAGACGTAAAGGCTTGAAGTACATCTAAAATAGCCGGAAAATCGTCAATTCCGAGCACCATTACCACTGTCTCTTCAGGCGCTCTAGTGAGCTGAATGGTAGCTTCACATATCAGCCCAAGAGTACCCTCAGAGCCAATAAACAAATGACGGAAGTCATAACCGGTATTGTTTTTCATTAATCCCTGATTTAATTCTAAAACATCACCAGCACCGGTGACCACCGTTAAGCCTGCCACCCACTGGCGTGTCATTCCATAACGAATGACATTAATGCCACCGGCATTAGTTGCAATGTTTCCGCCGATTTGACTAGAGCCCGTGGAAGCAAAATCAACCGGATAAAACAGGCCTTGATCAACCGCAAAGTTTTGTAAATTTTCGGTAATCATCCCTGCACCAACCGTCACGGTGCGATCTAAGGGATTAAATTCTTGGATATTATTTAAACGGTCTAAAGCCACCACAATCTCACCGTCCTTGGCAACCGCGCCACCACTTAATCCAGTGCGACCACCCGAAGGAACAATAGCTAAATTAAGCTCCTTGGCCAATAAAACAATCTGCTGAACCTCCTTAATAGAGCCCGGCAAAACAACCGCACAGGGGTTTGCCTGCCAAACCGTGGTCCGATCAAGGCCGTAATGCTGAAAATCTTCTGCTGCCAAAAGTAATCGATCTTCACCGACGATAGTTACCAACTGTTTTAATATTGACGGTGAGAGCATAAAAACCTTAGTGAGTTCGATATTTACTGACTACAACATACAAACTTTTATCATACCATATTGCTCATTTTTTACAGCATCTAGGCAGGACCAGCGCAGAGATTAACGCCGCCTAGAGGTGCCAGAAAGCAAGGGGCGATATCGCCATGAATAGCTTTGCTGTGTTTATTCGTATTTCAGTGAAAGACAGCACGCGCGTGATTTACCCGCAAAAACCGCTGCAATATTGAGCAAAGAGCCTTTTTTTCGTGAGAATTTCAGCTAAATGGCCCTTTTTTAGGGTTTAACTGAAACAAAATTGGCAAAATCCATAAAAACACCATACACTACCGCGCTCGTAAGTCTCTATTTATGCTAATTGAAGCGGTAGGCTACGAAATGTTTCAGTTGTAAATTTTTGCGATTGGAAGATATTGGCTAGCCCCGTTATGAGGCTGGATATTTTTAACGCCTTAAACGGTATAAAATTTTAAAGTGAGGTTATTATGTCAGGGGAAAGAGTTTCTGGCACTGTCAAGTGGTTCAACGACAGTAAGGGTTTTGGATTCATTGAGCAAGAAGGCGGCGGTGATGTATTTGTTCACCACAGCGCAATTCAGGCTGAAGGTTTCAAATCATTGAAAGAAGGTCAGGCAGTAACGATGGAAGTTACTCAAGGCCAGAAAGGCGCTCAAGCTGAGAACGTAGTTGCCGATTAATTTCTGCCGCTGTCGTTAGATAGCTGTAAGAAAATTTTCGAAAGCCCCAAATTTATTTGGGGCTTTTTTTTGGACTATGATATTAGTCCAACCGAGCGTCCAAAAAAAATCCCACCATAAAGGCAGGATTTTTTAATTTTGTGAGAAACCTCCCACAGCCTAACCAATGACTACTTGATCTTAGCTTCTTTATAAATCACATGCTTGCGGATTGTGGGATCATATTTCTTAATCTCCATCTTCTCCGGCATGTTTCGCTTGTTCTTATCAGTCGTGTAAAAATGCCCAGTACCTGCACTGGATACTAACCGAATTTTCTCTCTCGCTGATTTAGCCATTAGTAAACTCCTTAAACTTTCTCGCCATGAGCACGGAGCTCAGACAGGACATTTTCAATACCTTTTTTATCGATGATGCGCATTCCCTTGGTAGAGACACGCAGCTTAACAAAGCGCTTCTCTGCCTCAACCCAAAATCGATGGGTGTGAAGGTTTGGCTCAAAACGACGACGTGTTCTGTTTTTTGCATGAGATACATTATTTCCAGCCATTGGGCGCTTGCCTGTGACCTGACATACTCTGGACATTTATCCTGCCTCTAAATTCGATTATTGTCTAAGGAAAACTCCTTTTGACAAAAGGTTTCCAAAAAATTACATCCTTGTTCAAAGGGTGTCCCCGCAAGGAGGCGCGTTTTATACCAGAAAGCCAATCCTGAATCAAACGAAAACGCTTTAATCGGCATAATTTTACTACTTATCGTCGAATCTTAGCCAGATTACATTTTACCTTGGTTTGCCAAAGAAGTTATATCGCCCCTGCCAACAATAAAATGATCCAGTAAACGAATGTCCACCAAGGCAAGTGCCGCCTTAAGTCGATGGGTTATAGCGACGTCAGCATTACTCGGTTCGGACACTCCCGATGGATGATTGTGGGCAATAATGACTGCGGCGGCATTCTTTTGCAGGGCCAATTTCACGACCTCTCGGGGATGTACTGAGGTGACATCAATCGTGCCGTGAAATAACTCATGGTAACCCAATAGCTGATTCCGTGAATCTAGGAGTAGCACACTGAAAACCTCACGCTGATAATCACGCATCTGAACAGACAGATAATCTTCAACCTGTTTGGGGCTGGTAAAGATATCATTATCACGTAATTGCTCAGCTAAGTAGCGCTCGGTTAACTCTAAGGTCGCTTTAAGCTGACAGTACTTTGCAACACCCAATCCCTTAACTGAACAAAAACTGGTTTGATTCGCACTGAGCAAAGAACCCAGGCCTCCAAAGTGGGTTAAGAGCTTAGAGGCTAAATCGATAGCGCTCATACCTGAGACCCCTGTACGCAAAAATATCGCTAATAACTCCTGATCAGAGAGCGCCTTGGAACCCTTTTCTAAAAGCTTCTCGCGGGGCCTTTGATGCTTAGGCCATTGATGTATAGCCATAGTAAGTCCTTTTTATCACTATAGAATTCCTTTCTATAATGTTATCTTAGACTGCTAAAAGTGGAGTGTATGGATTTTAAATGTGTAGCTTGTCAAACAAACGAATAATTGTTGGCGTTACCGGTGGCATCGCTGCTTATAAAAGTGCTGAAATTGTCAGGCGTCTCCAAGATAGAGGGGCCGAAGTGCGCGTGGTCATGACACCGGGCGCCGAAGAGTTTTTACGGCCACTAACAATGCAAGCACTATCAGGTCATCCGGTGCATGTTGGTTTACTCGATGAAAAAGCAGAGGCGGGGATGGGCCATATTGAGTTAGCTCGCTGGGCAGATTTACTATTAATCGCTCCCGCTAGTGCCGACTTTATGGCCACCATGATGCATGGCAAAGCAGATAGCTTGTTGGCCGCGGTCTATCTTGCAACACCGGCGTTAGTTGCTATTGCTCCGGCCATGAACCAAAGGATGTGGCGTCACCCTGCAAATATGGACAATGTTGAAAAGCTAGCTCAGCGCGGGGTCACCATTATTGGCCCTGCTAGTGGCATTCAAGCCTGCGGGGATACAGGTCCAGGAAGAATGGAGCAACCTGAGACGATTATTGATCAAGCTTCCGCTATGTTCACTAATGGAGTACTCCAGGGCAAGAAAGTAGTCATTACCGCAGGCCCAACTCGAGAAGCTCTTGACCCAGTTCGCTATATCAGTAACCACAGTTCAGGAAAAATGGGCTATGCTCTGGCTACTGCAGCAGCAGATGCTGGCGCAGATGTGGTACTTATTTCAGGCCCGGTGAACCTGTCAATTCCAGATCGTTGTGAGCATATATCAGTAATATCTGCTAATGAGATGTTATTAGCCGCCTTAGAGTCCGCACAAAAAGCCGACGTGTTTATCGCCACCGCCGCCGTAGCAGACTATCGAGCAGTGAGTGTTGCTGCAGAAAAAATAAAATCAGGCGATGGGGTCTTAACCATTAATCTTGAGAAAAATCCTGACATTGTAAGCACCGTAGCCAACACTAATGAATCTTTATTTGTGGTCGGGTTCGCAGCGGAGAGTACTAATGTTGAGAACTACGCAAAAGGCAAACTCAAAACAAAGGGGCTGAATGCGATCATTGCTAATGACATCTCGCGCCCAGATATTGGTTTTGATAGTGATGAAAATGAGGTCAGTTGGATCGACGCTGATTCAACCATATCCTTCAGTAAAAGAAATAAAGCGCAGCTAGGCCGAGATCTTATAGCGCAGATAGCCTGTAAATATAATGATCACAATTAACTCGACAGTCGTTTAGCCACTAATGATGAATTTGCATCAATCTAATGATAGCTCTATTGAAGCATCGCCCACTGACAGCGATGACTTTGTGCTGGTCGATGCGGTATTCCGAGACTACGATATACGCGGTCTTGCGGGTAGTGAGTTGAACTCAGAATTCGCGTTACGCCTAGGTAAAGCAGTAGGACAAACAATACTCAATCTTGGCGAAAATGCGGTTTATATCGCCCGTGATGGAAGACTAAGCTCAGCCGCTCTATCCGAGTCTCTATGTCTGGGCTTACGCCATTCAGGCTGCAACGTTTTCGACTTGGGACAAACTGCTACCCCGGTATTAAATTTTGCTATCTGTCACCGTGATACTGCAACTTGCGGCGTGATGATCACTGCCAGTCATAACCCAGGCCATTACAACGGATTTAAAATCGTCCTAGAGGGGCAGGTTATCCTCGCCGAAGGGCTTGAGGACCTAAAAGTCATAATGGCGGCTAATAACGTTCCAATGGCGCCTGAAGGCAATCTAGTGTCCTTAGATGTTGTTCCTTCTTACTTAGACTTCATCGTCGCTACCAATAAAGTTAGTCGCCCGTTTAAGCTGGTAATTGACGGCGGCAATTCTGTCTCTGGGCCTCTTGCAGTAGCTCTTTTCAAGCGCCTGGGTTGTACGGTAGACCCCCTCTTTTGTAGCGTTGATGGCAATTTCCCAAATCATGACCCCAATCCTTCTGAACAGCAGAACCTTCAGCCCTTAATCACTCAAGTTATATCGACGGGTGCTGATTTAGGATTGGCATTTGACGGTGATGGCGATCGGCTAGTGGTGATAAGTCAGCGTGGTGAGATTGTCTGGCCTGATCGGTTGATGATGATTTTTGCACAGACTCTACTTATTGAACACCCAGGATCTACGATTGTTTTTGATGTAAAAAGCAGTAAGCGACTTGGTGAATTAGTAGAGCAATATTCGGGTGTGCCAGTAATGTGCAAAACGGGGCACTCCCACATCAGAAAGGCTGTGCGTGATAATAATGCTTTACTGGGTGGAGAATTTAGCGGTCATATATTCTTCAATGACCGCTGGCGTGGCTTTGATGATGGCTGTTATGCCGCCATGCGTTTATTGGAAATTCTGTCTGTCGAATGGCATGGCCAAACATACAGTCTTGACCAAATTATTGGCGAGTTTAAAGAAACCAGTTATACGCCTGAAATTTTAGTTCCGGTGGCTGAGGACGCTAAATTTGAGATAATGAAAACCTTAGTATCTCAGTGTCACTTTACAGGCGGCACCATCAGTTGTTTAGATGGTCTGCGTGTAGAATATGAAAATGGCTGGGGTTTGATACGAGCATCCAACACCACACCTAACCTAACTCTGCGTTTTGAAGCTGAAAATGATATTGAATTAGAGATCGTTAAACAGCATTTCCATAAGGCGCTTAGTCCCTTTATCAACAACATAGAAGATCATATTTAATTATGTCCCTAAACAGAAAAGAAGCTGCTACCACTGCTCAAGTTATTTCCCGAGCGCTGCCCTACATTCAGCGTTTTGCAGGCAAAACGGTGGTCGTTAAATATGGTGGCAACGCCATGGTTGATGACAGACTAAAAGCCAGCTTCGCCCGGGATATCGTTTTAATGAAAGCTGTTGGAATTAATCCTATAGTGGTGCACGGCGGCGGTCCACAGATCGGCGAGCTGCTTGAACGGCTGTCTATTAAATCTCAATTTATCGATGGTATGCGAGTTACCGATACTAAAACCATGGACGTGGTCGAGATGGTACTCGGCGCCACCATTAATAAAGAAATAGTAAATTTGATCAATAACGCCGGTGGAAAAGCCTTTGGCGTGACTGGGAAAGATGGCCAACTTATCAGGGCTAAAAAGTTAGTAGTTTCACACCAAACACCGGAAATGTCAGTGCCTGAAATCATCGATATTGGCCATGTAGGCGAGGTAGAATCCATTAATAAGTCAGTTATTGATATGCTGGTGCAAGGCGGTTTTATTCCGGTAATTGCACCTATTGGCGTTGGTGCCGACGGTTCTTCTTTTAACATCAATGCTGATCTGGTGGCTGGTAAAGTCTCCGAGGTGCTTCAGGCGGAGAAGCTCATGTTACTGACCAATGTCGGTGGCTTACAAGACAAAAAGGGCGATGTTCTCACAGGACTTAACATCAGCAAGGTTGACCAGCTAATTGCTGACGGTACTATTTATGGCGGCATGTTGCCTAAAATTCGTTGTGCTTTGGATGCAGTTAAGTCGGGTGTTCAGTGTGCTCATATTATTGATGGTCGTGTGGATCATGCGGTAATGTTGGAAATATTTACCGACGAAGGTGTGGGAACGCTCATTACTAACCAAGAATCAGAAGGAGCACTCTAATGGCTGCTAAAAAAGGCTCTCGAGCCCAAGAAATATTGCAGACGCTGGCGCGTATGCTTGAAACATCTAGGGGTCGAATTACGACCGCCGCTCTGGCTGGTGAATTGGGTCTTTCAGAAGCTGCGCTATATCGTCATTTTCCTAGCAAGACCAGGATGTACGAAAGTTTAATCGACTTTATTGAAGAGACCATCTTTGGTCGCGTTCGCGCTATCGTCAATGACGAGCCAGACGCAGTCAACCAGTGCTATCGAATTCTGAGTTTAGTGGTTGCGTTCTGCCAAAAAAATCCTGGTATCACTCGCATCTTAAATGGTGATGCTCTTGCCATTGAGAACGAGCGCTTGCATAGCCGCGTGGCACAATTTTTTGACCGCCTGGAATCACAGCTAAAACAAGCGTTGCGTGAAGCAGAGGTACGTGACGGCCTGAAGCTTAATGTTCCAGTCTCAGTAGCCGCTAACTTAATGCTGGTTACCGTTGAAGGTAAAATTAGTCAATTTGTACGCAGTGACTTTAAAACCCTACCTAATCAGCATTGGGCTGAGCAGTGGGCTTTGATAACTTCAGCGATTTTTGAGCAACAGCGTTAACTGTCTAGCTGACGCCATAGGCCTCGCGGTAGTTGCCTATGGCGGCAATTAGATCGGCGGTATCTGGAGTGCTTGATAGATAGGCCAAGATATCATCAATATCGATAATACTGACAACCGACATATCAAATTGTCTTTCCACCTCTTGAATGGCAGATTCTGAACCCTTACCGCGCTCTTTCCGGTCAAGACCAATGACAACACCCGCCGCCTGCGCACCCGCATCCTCGACAATCGCCATCACTTCTCTTATCGCAGTGCCGGCCGTAATCACATCATCAATAATGAGGACTTTACCCTTTAGTGGTGCGCCAACTAGAGTGCCACCCTCACCATGAGATTTGGCCTCTTTACGATTAAAGCAGTAGGGCACATCGATGCCATACTGATCCGATAAGGCAACTGCAGTGGCAGAAGCTAACGTAATACCTTTGTAGGCTGGACCAAACAAAACATCAAATTGTATTCCAGAATCAACGATAGCCGCCGCGTAGCAACGTCCCAGTTCTGCCAAAGCTTTACCGGTATAAAACTCCCCCGCATTAAAAAAGTGTGGCGAGACACGTCCTGACTTTAAGGTGAACTCACCAAATTTAAGGGCGCCACTGCTCAGAGAATTTTCGATAAACTGCTTTTTATAATTTTGATTCATAGTCATGAGTCTTGTCCGATTATTGCGCGAGAGCCATCTGCTGAACTCTCACCAAATCAGCAATGCCTCTTTTGGCTAAGTCTAACATTTCAGTTAACTCTTCGGTGCTAAAAGGTGCTGCCTCGGCAGTTCCTTGAACTTCGATGAAGCCACCTTCACTGTTCATTACCACATTCATGTCGGTTTCAGCGTTTGAATCCTCAGCATAATCTAAGTCTAGTACTGGTGTGCCTTTGTAAACGCCCACTGATACTGAAGCTATCATAGAAACCAGTGGATCACCGACTATTGCCTTAGTACGCTGCAAGTGCCTAATCGCGTCAACCAACGCAACACAGGCACCAGTAATGGAGGCTGTTCTAGTTCCACCGTCTGCTTGAATTACATCGCAGTCAATATTAATTGTGTTCTCACCTAACTGCTTTAAATCAACCGCAGCACGAAGAGATCTGCCGATCAGACGTTGAATTTCTTGTGTGCGTCCACTCTGTTTTCCTCGCGCAGCCTCGCGGTTCATGCGGCTATTTGTTGAGCGCGGCAACATCCCGTATTCTGCAGTAACCCAACCCTCGCCTTTGCCCCGCAAGAAACGAGGTACCCCTTTGTCGACACTCGCAGTGCAGATAACCTTCGTATTTCCAAACTCAACCAAGACCGATCCCTCGGCATGACAGGTGTAATCGCGAGTGATCTTAACTTGGCGTAACTGTTCCGGCCGACGGCCGCTGGGTCTGGTCATAAATTTGCTTCCTAGAATGGGTTTTGTCGAGATTTGTCGGCGGAATTGTAGCAAATCTAACACTACTGTGACCGCCTTTGTTACCATGCAACCATTAATTTAATTCATTTGGAGATAATATGCCTCGCAGCATGACGGCATTTGCCAGAAACACCGCAGATTTTCCCTGGGGCTCAGTCACCTGTGAACTCCGTTCTGTCAATCATCGGTTTTTAGAGACTGGCTTTAGACTGCCAGAGACATTACGCCAGATTGAAATGTCGTTGCGTGAAATAGCCCGTAAAAAGCTTTCCCGGGGCAAGGTGGACTGTTCTATACAGCTAGCCTTTAACAGCACTGATGCTGCCGTTAACGCCGATCTTACGCTGGCCAAGCAATACATTGAAATTGCTCAGCAGCTAGCCACCCAGATAGATAACCCAGCAGAGATCTCCCCTCTAGATATCATGCGCTGGCCGGGTGTCTTGAAAGATCAGGATGTTGAATCTGAGCATCTTCAAGCGGCGGCAATTGAGACCTTCAAGGCAACGGTTGCTCAGTTACTTGAAGGCCGACAACGCGAAGGCGACAAGCTTGCGGACATGATTGAACAGCGACTTGTAGGCATTCAAGAACAAACCGCAATAGTCAGAGAAAACCTGCCGGATATTCTTGCCCATCAGCGCGCGCGACTCGAAGAAAAGATGGTTGATATGAAAATTCAACTAGACGAAGGTCGCTTAGAGCAAGAGATGGTTATTATTGCCAATCGCTCTGACGTAGATGAAGAGTTAGACCGCTTAGAGGTGCACATTACAGAAATTCGTCGTGTCCTGCAGAGCTCAGACTCAATTGGTCGCAGGCTCGATTTTTTAATGCAAGAATTGAATCGCGAAGCCAACACTCTTGGCTCCAAATCTATCGCCGGTGTGACAACTCAGGCGTCAGTGGAACTAAAAGTTCTCATTGAGCAAATGCGCGAGCAGATTCAAAACCTTGAGTAAAACTGTTTACCTTCTTACTAGTGACATTGTTCACTATGGAGAGGCCAGTTTTTCTATATATCCATGATCTACCATGCAATCTGAATAAGTAGGGTTGGGAAGCATAGTCATATTTTCAGGACTTGGAATTCTATCAGCCGCAGCCCGACATAGTGCATCAACATATTCTTGGGATTCCATATGTTCGGGTTCTTTGTGAGTACAACCAGGTATCACTAAAAGCGCTACAAACCCAATCACGCTAGAGCTATTTTTCATGACTTACTCCTAGTAACACTGAGCATCGCTGATGGCTTAATCGGTACTGCCAAAAACAGTACTCGCGTCTACATCAAATTAGAAAAATCCTTTACTACGTAATCACCGTCCGCTTCAGCGACGATTTTACCGGCGGTATCTTTGACCACAATATGGATCGTAAAATCATAGCGCCCGGTTGCTTCGAGTGACGCTTTCATCGTTTTGACATCTTCAGCTGTAAATTCAGTCTCAGCAGTAATGTCGGTCATCGCTGGGCGCATAAATTTTATATTCAACCCGGCGATAACTGGCTGGTATTTTGGATTATCAAGGTTATGTGCAGCGATTAAGCCGCCTAAGTATTCTGCGGTCATCCAGATGGGGCCAGCATGAAATATATTTACATGGTTTTTTGTATTGTCGCTTAGAGGGGTGCGAGACCGGTATATCCCGTCCTCGATACTTTCGACCTGTAAATCTAAAAAAGTATAAATAGGGCAGCTATCCCGAGCTGCCTGCTGGTAGTGTTGTTTTAAATCCATAGCCTGTTCTCGCTGCTTTTTAATGGTTGAAATACTAATAAAGAGTTATGAACTCTAAACTCAGTTGTCAAATAGCTTACTCAATATGTACTGCTCAGCAGGCACATACTATAAGTATTTGTTTTTTACCTCTTCGATAAACTTGAGCCACACGTCGTTTGCTTTCCAGATTGCGTCCATATCTTGTCTCGCAATATGTTCTGCTTCACGCAACTGGGTAATACGGTATAAATAGGTAAAAACAGCGCCTCGCCAATTCAGTTGGCAATGCGTCAGCGTCATACCGTCCTCGGATTCAAAGCGTTGCATGGCTGCTACGTAATCATCAAAGTTTTCTAGGGTTGGGTTTCCCCATTGCACCTCAATATTTTTATAGTTCAAACCCATCTCTTTCACAAGACTGATTTCCTCGCGTCTATCCCCGGGCAGTAAATCAATTACGTTAGCAACACCATTAGATTTCAGTGCTTCAAAATGTCCGCGATTGGGTAGACCCGAACTAACCATTACCGGCGTATTTATCTGGTAGTTGTTCAGCGTTTTTAGCCTTAACGAAGAGTCTTCCATTGGTGTAGCCCACCCTGAGGTCGGCATGAAAAGTAAACTAATGAACATCGCTGTTGATAGTAATTTCATCGTATTTTCTCTGAATTGACATTTAGCATAAGTATAAGGAGCGCACAGTTATCCTGCCGTGGTAGACCTATATCAACGGCTAGATTTTGGAGCGCTAGAACAAAGTATGGCTATAGTTACGAGCAACTAAGGCGCTCTTCAATGCCCATTATTACTTTTATTATCGCCGCCTAAGTGTAACTGGTAGCCCATCAGTTGGCTTAGAAATAGGTGACTGCTGCACCGGCATTTTATAGTCTACAGGTACGCTCCAGCGGTAATTTTTTAGCATTTCAAACATCACCAGCTTTATTTGCATCTCGGCAAAATGAAGTCCGATACACATATGTGCACCCCCACTGAAGGGAATCCAGCTATATGCATTGCGCTTGTGTTCTTTGCGCTCTTCGCTAAAACGAAGCGGATCAAACGATTGAGGATCATCCCAGTACTCAGCGTTATAGTGAGTATGAATAGGAGAAGTCACCACCATCGCATTAGCTGGAATCGTATAGCCCCCAAACTCAAACGCCTTATTACTAAATTTAGGTAATGTTGGGAGTGGCGGATAAAGTCTCAATGCCTCCTTCATCACATAGTCTGTTTCAACCATTTTACTGAGGTCTTGTAGCTGCACAATCTTTCCATCTAGCACTGACATTTCTTTCCACAAGCGTTCCTGCCACTCAGGGTTTTTTGCCAAAGCATAGGTCATGCTGGTTAATGCACTAGTCGTCGTGTCGTGAGCTGCCATCATCAAAAAATTGATATGATCTACAATCTCTTGATCTGTGTAACGGTTACCATCCTCATCCTCTGCTCGACATAAAATCGAAAAAAGGTCTTGGCCATCACCCGTTTTTCTCTCTTCAATCAGCGGTTGAAAAAAATCACACATCGTCTGACGGGCACGGATGCCTCGCCAAAGAAGGGTTCCTGGAAGCGCAAAGGGAAACCGCCACATGGAGGCGGCAACAGTTGCTTCAAAGGCTTTGTTTATTTTTCTAGCATCGGCTCCAAGATCCATACCCAAAAATACCGTTGCAGCTAGGTCCAGCGTCATATTCTTGAACATTGGGTAAGCAAGCACTTTCTGATTGTCTACAGTTGCTAACCAGTTTGCCATCGCCCGCTCTATCTGCGGAGCCATCTGCGAAAAATATCCCTGCATTGCTTTGCTTTTAAACCCGGCCTGCATGAGCCTACGATGATATCGATGGTCCTCCGCATCTCTTAACATTAATCCATTTGGAAAAAGACGGCCAATAATTTGATCCCATGCTTTTTTATTCGATAGAGTGTTGTCAGGATTCAACAAGGCCAAACGATTGGCATCGGCTCCGAACAGATGCACAACCTCCATTTTACCCACCTTGTGCATCACCACGTTGCCATATTTTTGGTTCAAATGCTGGGTGTGTTTCAGCGGGTCAGAATAGCTCAGTGAGATCAAACGCCAAGACTCTAAAATACCGACTTTAATAGGGGTTAGCAGCTTGCTTTTAACCAGCGGTGCTGTGCTTGGGCTATCCAACATATTGATGCCTTTTGAGTTTACTAAGATCAGGAATATTAGCGGTTGTCATAATCGATATTCGCATCTTCGTTTTGCTTCTGCCAAATTGATGTAGAGAGCTAGTATAGTACTAGAAAAGAGATTCTATAAATTTTAAAGCACATAAATCTAGCTAAATAAGTTAGCGGATCTGCAGAAGAGCGGGCAGTTAGAAAAAAGACAGAATCAAGTTAGGGTCATAAGGGTATGCGCTCCTTTAGACAATCTAGCGAAAAAAAACGATGCGGCGTCACCCTATTACTTCAAGTATTCATGGACTACTTTACCGGAGAGAAGCGGTGATAATAAAACCTTAGCACTCCACGTTTCGTCAAGCGAAGCTTCCACGATTTGAATAGCCTAATCAGGATAGATAGTGTCTACATGCACGTCTAAATAGGCCGCTACCTTTAACATACTCGATCGGCGAGGGCTTTCAATCGTTCCTTTAGCGACTCGATTGACAAAGGACTGCGTTACCCCAGCCTCTCTGGCTAAAAATGATTGACTAAGCTGCCGCTCAGTCATCAGCCTTCCCAGTGGCGTGTCATGTGCGGGTGTTCTCATGGTTTTTCCTAACAATTTTTTTTAAAACGAAGCCGTGATGATATTATAATCTATGCATAAAAGTATAGCATAGATATTAAACGAGGGCCCTCATTTCAGCGGGGGGGGGCTTTTTACACCTTTTTCTCAAGACATTCATCAGCCTCTTCTGGTTGGTTATTGGTTTTTGGGGGAATCTCCGCATCGCTAAAGAGTCTAATCGGGTATTTGATCTCGGTACTACTAAATATCACTTTGTACTTTATAGAGTGCAGTGAATTTAACGACAGCGCGTTTTTTTAAACCTGTCTTCATGTAAACTATGCAGCATCAGCGCCTGTGGAAAATTGATACTATGAATGAAGGTACATTATTTATTATTTCTGCCCCCTCAGGGGCTGGAAAGACCAGCTTAGTTGCCGAGATACTTAAGCTAGTTGGTAACATAAAAGCGTCTGTCTCACATACTACTAGGGCATGCAGACCCGGTGAGCAGGACGGTGTTAACTATCATTTTATTGACCAGCCTCTGTTCAAAAACATGGTAGAAAATAATGCTTTTCTCGAGCACGCCGAGGTATTTGGAAATTATTACGGCACTTCCGAGCAATGGGTTAGGGATACATTAGCCATGGGTACCGACGTTATACTCGAGATTGATTGGCAGGGTGCAGCACAAACCAGACGGCAGTTTCCCGGCAGTAAGAGTATTTTTATTCTTCCACCGTCGATTCAAGCACTTGAAGCACGGTTAAATAAGCGAGGGCAAGATGACTCCAGCGTTATCAGCCAAAGAGTTGCCGCCGCAAAAGACGAAATGAGTCACTATGGTGAAGCTGACTATGTAATGGTAAATGATGATTTTCAAGTAGCACTCGCTCAGCTTAAGGCGCTAATTCTGGGAGAAAATGGTCATAGTTCCGCAATGGTCGATGAGGCCCTCATTAGTAATCTTCTCTCTTGACCTTATTTAGAGCCATTCATTGTATATTGGTAGACGAGTAAGATGGTGGATCAGCTATCCTCTTCAGCGGAGCAAAAAGAAGTATAGTAGGTAAGTTACGAATCAATTAGCATTGGTCTGCGTTCATTAGACTACTTAGATTAGCTCTATCCCTTGCCGCTGTTAGGATTAACTTCAACACAATGATTGTTGTTAACCTTTGACTTAGGTAAACTGCGCGACCGGTGGGAAGAAATTTGCCACAAACCAATATTTAACGTTTAAATTATCAGGGTCGTGTTAAAAATGGCTAGAATTACAGTAGAAGATTGCTTGGACCACGTTGATAACCGTTTTGAATTAGTCATGGTAGGCTCAAAGCGTGCTCGTCAAATTGCAGTAGAAGGTCGTCCAGCCTTAGTTGATGAAGAAAATGATAAGCCCACAGTAATCGCGCTGAGAGAAATCGAGCAAGGATTAGTCACCGCGGCTATTCTTACCGAGGTGGTTCAAGATTATGAAATTTTAGATGCTGCTGACGTAGCAGATGCCGCTGCGGTAACAGAGGCACCCGAAGAGCCTTCAGCATAGGGCTCCGCTCAATAGCCAGGAGGGTGTAACACATTGCTTCAAGGTCTTACAGACAAACTCTCCTCGTACCTTGATCCGAAAGAAGTTGATCGAATAAAGCGTGCTTATCATTTCTCTGAGAAATGTCATCTAGGCCAAATGCGCCAGAGTGGCGACCCCTATATTACCCATCCGTTAGCTGTAGCCAATATCCTTGCCGATATGCGAATGGACTCTGAAAGTTTAATGGCTGGCCTGTTGCATGACGTTATCGAAGATACTGGCGTTACTAAGGGCCAAATCAGCCGTCGATTTGGCCGTACTGTCGCAGAACTTGTCGATGGTGTTAGTAAACTCGGTGAAATTGAAAATGCCTCCAGAGCTGAACAGCAGGCAGAAAGCTTTCAAAAAATGACTTTAGCTATGTCACGAGATATTCGAGTGATGCTCGTCAAACTTGCTGACCGACTTCATAATATGCGTACCCTCGGGGTTTTGTCTCCCGAAAAAAGACGCCGTATCGCCCGAGAAACCATCGATATTTATGCGCCTATTGCTCAGCGTCTGGGCATTAATGATATTCGTCTAGAATTTGAAGACCTTGGTTTTGCCGCCATGTATCCGCTTCGCCACCGTCGATTGAGAGAAGCGCTCAAAGCATCGAGAAAAAATCGTAAGGAAGTGGTAACAGAAATACATCAAGCAATAGAGATGCGCCTAGAGCGCGAATCAGTAAATGTCACCGTTAAAGGGCGAGAAAAACATCTTTGGAGTATTTACCTCAAGATGCGTGAAAAGAAAAAGTCTTTTCGCGACATTATGGATGTATTTGCTTTTCGTCTGGTGGTGGATAATGTTGACGACTGCTACAGAGCCTTGGGAATAGTTCACAATATTTATAAACCGGTTCCCGGTGAGTTCAAAGACTATATTGCTATACCCAAAGCCAATGGTTACCAATCGTTGCATACGCTATTAGTTGGAATGCATGGCGTTATCATCGAAGTTCAAATTCGTACCCGAGAAATGGATGCGATGGCGAACTTCGGTATTGCTGCTCACTGGGAGTATAAGTCCACCACTAATAATACTGAAGTCAGCCAACGCCGAGCTGCAAGATGGGTGCAAGGCTTGCTTGAAATGCAGCAGAAAGCTGGTGATTCACTTGAATTTCTTGAGCACGTGAAGGCCGATCTTTTCCCAGATGAAGTTTATGTGTTCACACCTCAAGGCAAGATCGTAGAATTACCCACCGGTGCAACTCCAATCGACTTTGCTTACTCCGTACACACAGGTTTAGGCGACAGCTGTATTGCTTGTCATGTCGATGGACAGCTAACGCCACTGTCAGAGCCCCTACAGAGTGGGCAAAAAATCGATATTGTCAGTGCCGCGGGGGCGCAACCGAATCCAAATTGGTTAAATTTCGTGGTCACCGCAAAAGCTCGTAGCGCTATTCGTCACTTCCTAAAAAATCAACAGCATGACGAGTCAGTTGATTTGGGTAAGCGCCTGCTAGATCAAGCCTTGGGAAATTTAGGAACTAGCTACAAAGAGCTCAAAAAGTCCCAAATTAAGCGTTTATTAAAAGAAACTGGCGCATCAACCTTTGAGTTCGTTCTGCAGCAAATTGGTCTTGGTAACAGGGTTCCGTTTGCCGTAGCCAACTTAATGGTCTTGCCCAGTAAACGTAAGGTATCGGATGACAATAAAAATGCCAACCTGCCTGTGGTAATTGACTCATCACAAGGACTTGTATTGCATTATGGGCGATGCTGCCACCCGATTCCTGGGGATCCTATTCTCGGGCATATGACACCTGGGAAAGGTCTAGTAATCCACCTTGAGTCCTGCCGTAATCTGAAAGAAATTCGTTTGAATCCCGAAAAATGTATGTCCTTGGTTTGGTCATCGGTAGTCAAGGGTGAGTTTGCTGTTGAGCTTAAAGCAGAGGTGACCCCAGAACGTGGATTTATAGCTGCTCTGGCTTCGAGAATGACCGAGGAAGATGCCACTATTGAGCATATCAGCGTGAATGAGAAAGATGCATTTACGAGTATTGTAGATGTGGTACTAACAGTGAGAGACCGAATCCATCTTGCTGACATAATGCGTCGCGCTCGTAGCTTAAAATCCGTGCGTCGCATTTATAGAGTCAAAAACAAATAACTCCCTATTAGGAAAAGCTTATGTCTAATAAAGCGATCATTCACACCGACCAAGCGCCTGCAGCGATCGGCACTTACAGCCAAGCGGTAAAGGTTAACAATACTGTCTATTTATCCGGTCAGATTCCTCTTGATCCGCAAACCATGGAAATTGTCAGTGAGGATATCGCCGATCAAATTCGCCAAGTATTCGATAATTTAACAGCTGTTTGCGAGGCCGCTGGCGGAGATCTGAGTAGCATGGTGAAACTCAATATATTTTTGACCGACCTGAGCAACTTCCCTATTGTCAACGAAGTTATGAGTCAGTATTTCGTCGAGCCTTATCCAGCAAGAGCGGCAATTGGCGTAAGGGCACTACCAAAAGGTTCCCAGGTGGAAATGGACGGAATTCTGGTCGTTTAGAGGCTGTCATAATGGCTTAATCACTTAAGCCATTAATTAACGACCGATAACCCTCCCGATAGGTCGGGAATTTAAACTGGTACCCTGCCTGTATTAGCCTTTTGTTACTAAGGCGACGCAGCAACCCTGGCCTAGACGGCTGTTCCGTTAGACTAACACCAAGCTGCGCGGCTAACCATTCTCTTAAATTGTGCTGTGTGACTGGCTCGCAATCTGTTGCTATATACAAAGAATCTAACGGTTTTTGTGATAAGTTTTCTTCAATTAAGTAGTTGATAACTCCTGCACAATCCTCACTGTGAATGCGATTAGTCCAATATTCCGGCTCGGCTGGACGGCCAATTCCACTCTCAACTTCACTGATCAGTCGATGCCGGCCAGGGCCATAAATCCCAGAGAATCTAACCACGATATGTTTGCAGTATAATTGACCAATATTGCGCTCCGCTTGGAGCAATGCTTGGCTAGAAAAGCTAGTTGGCTGTGCAAGGGAACGCTCATCCACCCACCCGGATGAACAGTCACCAAAAACGCTAGTGCTAGAGACCCAAATTACCAATTTTGGCTGGTAGGTTGCTTGGTTAACGACAGTAGTTAATGCTTTTGAGGTTTCAACATAGGCTTTATTGTAGGCGTCCTCGCTTCGTGAGCTGGGTGTTAGCGTTGCTACGACGACATCAATCTTTCCTGTAAAAATATTGGTCAGTTTCTGCTGGTCAGTCATATCAGCAACGATCGGCGTTATTCGATCAGAGAATACAAAAGGACTACGCCTTAAACCAAAACATTGATAGCTAGGATCAAGCTTTGTCGCTACACGCTGGCCAATATCACCACAACCGGCTAACAATACTTTCAATTATATCCCCCACTTCGATTAAAATTAGCTATGATTGCCTATCGAACATCAAGAGGCTCCTGATGACACTAACCGAACTGCGCTACATTGTCACTTTGGCACAATCTCAACACTTTGGTAAGGCTGCCCAACTATGCAACGTCAGTCAGCCAACGCTGAGTATAGCGGTTAAAAAACTTGAAAGTGAACTTGGCGTTAGTCTTTTTGAGCGTTCTAAAAGTAACGTCCGCCCCACGCCCGTAGGGCAGCAAATTATTCAACAGTCGCAGCGTGTTTTGGACGAGGCCTCGACAATTAAAGATATTGCAAAATCAGGCCGTAACCAGCTCAGCACACCATTGCATATAGGCGCTATTTTCACTATTGGCCCCTATCTTTTCCCTCACTTTATTTCACCATTACAAAGTACAGCACCCGATATGCATCTTGTGATTGAAGAGGGTTATACCAGTAGCCTAAGGAAGCGACTTAAAAGTGGTGAAGTAGATGTGATATTAATATCACTACCCTTTAGTGAGCCTGATGTTGTTGTACAACCTCTTTATGAAGAACCTTTTGTGGTGCTTTTACCAAAAGATCATCCCCTCGCTACAAAAGCGGGCATTAATAAATCAGATTTAAAGAACGAAAATATATTAATGATGGGCGAAGGACATTGCTTTAGAGACCAGGTATTTAAAGTCTTACCGAAAATAAACCAGTATGAATCCTCCGATGCTTCAATTCGCACAATGACAGAAGGCAGTTCTCTTGAGACACTTTGCCACATGGTATCCTCTGGGCTTGGAATAACGATTTTACCGAATTCTGCGGCAATTGGAGCCGCAGACCGAACCAATAACTTAGTCATTAAGCCCTTTGCAGAGATCTCCCCGTCGAGAACCACAGCCGTTGCCTGGCGCGCAAGCTTTCCGCGCCATAAAGCCATAGATGCCCTGCGCAATGCTATTCATGTCAGTAACTTACCTGGGACCATTAAAACTGGATGAGTGCCCAAAGCCTAGACAGAGTGAGCATTAACAATTTACGAGGCGTCGGGCCACAGCTCTCTTTGAAATTGAATAAACTTGGCTTACACAGCGTACAGGACCTGTTATTTCACCTACCGTTACGTTATATAGATCGGACCAAAATAACGCCTATTGGCGGTATTCAACCACAAACAGAAGTGGTTATTGAAGGGGAGGTGCGCGCCAGCGATATAGTATTCGGCAGGAGGCGAAGTTTAGTTTGTAGGTTGCAAGACAATACCGGCACTACCACACTGCGTTTTTTCCATTTTAATAGGGCACAGCAAGAGCGTCTCACAGTCGGTGCCCGCTTGAGATGTTTTGGCGAGGCTCGACGAGGAGTATCAGGTGTCGAATTCTATCATCCTGAATATCAGTATCTCGATGCGAACCAGCCCCGTCAATTAGAGGAAACCTTAACGCCTATTTACCCAGCTACCGAGGGTATTACCCAAAGTCGCATTCGAGACCTTTGTGCTCAAGCTTTAACCAAGCTAGATAATCACCCCATCGCTGAGCTACTGCCATCATTTCCTGACGGCGGGCTTAATCATCAACTAGCATACTCGTTGATCGACGCTCTTCTGCTTTTACATAATCCACCCCCGGGAACTGCTTTAAATTTACTCGCAGCAGGCGAACACCCCGCACAACAGAGACTCGCCGCTGAGGAATTAATTGCTCATAATCTCAGCCTATTGCGGTTGCGGCAAAAAATTCAGCAACAGGGCGCTCCGATTCTTAGGGAAGACCAAACTGCCAAGTCTGCATTTTTAAAACAATTAAATTTTCAACTCACTGACGCTCAAATAAGAGTCGCTGATGAAATAAATGTAGATATCGACTCTACCGTACCAATGCTTCGCTTAGTTCAAGGTGATGTAGGGTCAGGAAAAACGGTCGTTGCTGCTTTAGCCGCACTGCAGGCCATTGCCAATGGTAAGCAGGTCGCACTAATGGCTCCTACCGAAATTCTTGCTGACCAACACCGTCAAAACTTTGAACAATGGTTCAAACCACTAAATATCGGAGTCACTTGGTTAACGGGGAAAATCAAAGGTAAAGCGCGTGCGCTTAAACTGTCAGCAATCGCTGACGGAACAGCTCAAATGGTTATTGGTACTCATGCTTTGTTCCAGGATACCGTAGAATTCAATGACCTTGGCCTCAGTATTATTGATGAACAACACCGGTTTGGCGTCCATCAACGACTCGCTCTGCGGCAAAAAGGATTTGTCCCCAATTCCACTGCAGAGACTAATGGCAGTGCACCTCATCAGCTAATAATGACTGCAACCCCAATACCACGCACACTGGCTATGAGTGCCTATGCTGATCTTGATTGCTCTGTTATTGATGAATTACCGCCAGGACGTAAGCCTGTAGATACCCTAGTGTTAAGCAATTTGAGACGCAATGATGTTATTGAAAGGGTGCGTGCGTCTTGTGTAAATGGTCGCCAGGCCTACTGGGTTTGTACTCTGATTGAAGAGTCAGATGTTTTAGAAGCTCAGGCGGCAGAAGTCACTGCCAGTGAACTTCAGCTACTGCTGCCAGACTTGTCGATTGGTCTTATCCATGGGCGTTTAAAACCTAGAGAAAAGATTGAGATTATGGAAGCCTTTAAACAAGGTGATATTAATCTACTGGTAGCGACCACCGTCATTGAGGTTGGCGTGGATGTACCAAATGCGAGCTTAATGATTATTGAAAACTCTGAACGCCTAGGCTTATCCCAATTACACCAATTGCGTGGCAGAGTAGGTCGAGGGACAGAGGCCAGTCACTGTGTTTTACTTTATAGCCCACCGTTATCTGGGAATGGTAATGCTCGTCTTAAGATCATGCGTGAAACGACCGATGGTTTTAAGATCGCCGAGAAAGATCTTGAGCTGAGGGGTCCTGGAGAAGTTCTCGGCACTCGTCAAACCGGTAATATGCACTTGCATATTGCAGACCTGCAGCGAGATGCTCACATGCTGCCAGACATCAAAGTTGTCGCGGAGAAATTATTACTAAACTATCCTAAAAATGTAGATCCACTAATTCGTCGCTGGCTTGGGCGCAAAGAGCAATATGCCCAAGCTTAAAAAGCTATTAAAACGGAAGATAAAAGTATTTCATTTTTATGACAAACTTTTATAATGCAGTTAACTTGGAGAGTCTCAATGGTATTTAGTAATTCAATTTCAAACCTGTTTGGAAAATCCCCCATTAGGCCTCTTCAAGAGCATATGTCATTGGTCGTTGTCTGTGCCTCAAAGCTAGAGCCTTTTTTCGAGGCAGTGATTGCCGTTGATTGGCCAACAGCGAGTGAAGTCTTTGATAGAATTTCCGATGATGAGAACCAAGCCGACGAGCTAAAAAAGCAGTTCCGTCTAAATATGCCCAAAAGCTTATTTATGCCGGTTTCTCGCGGTGACTTACTCGGCATTTTGGCCCAACAAGATAATATCGCCAACACCGCTAAAGACGTATGTGGCATTGTCTTGGGCCGCGAAATGGATATCCCTGCCTCATTACAGTCTGATTTCATTGCCTACGTTAAGAGCGCTATTGAAACCTGCGAAAAAGCGCGTACAGCCATCGACGAACTAGACGAACTACTTGAAACTGGATTTACTGGGCAAGAAGTCAAGTTCGTAAAAAAGTTGATTCGTGATTTAGACGCTCAAGAACAAAAAGTCGATAAGAGAGAGCGTAAGTTGCGCCATCGCTTATTTAAAATAGAAGCCGACATCCCCCCGGTTCACGTTATGTTCCTCTATAACGTCATTGATAATATTGGTGAAATAGCTGATACAGCTGAGCGCGTGGGTAATCAACTCGAACTCCTGTTAGCAAAATAATAATAATTTTAAGAGACTGATGGCTATGGAATTATTTACCGAGTACGGGACGCTGCTGATTATTCTTGCTGGGCTGTTTGGCTTTTTTATGGCCTGGGGTGTTGGCGCGAATGATGTGGCCAATGCCATGGGTACGTCCGTAGGCTCCAAAGCGCTAACCATCAAGCAAGCTATTTTAATCGCCATGGTTTTCGAGTTTGCTGGTGCCTACTTAGCGGGAGGAGAGGTCACTTCAACTATCCGTAAAGGTATTGTTGATACTGATGTATTTGTAGATTCTCCAGACCTGCTTGTCTACGGCATGCTCTCTGCGCTACTTGCTGCTGGCACCTGGTTGATGATCGCTAGCTTTAAGGGTTGGCCTGTATCCACCACACACTCTATTGTTGGAGCCATAGTTGGATTTGCCGCGGTGGGCGTCTCTACGGATGCAGTGAATTGGTCTAAGGTCAGTACCATTGTCGCCAGTTGGGTGGTGTCCCCAGTAATTGCAGGCACCATCTCATTTGCCATTTTTCGTAGTGTGCAAAATCTTATTTTAATTCAAGATGATCCTTTTGAGCGCGCCAAGAAATATGCGCCTATGTACATGTTTGCTGTGGGCTTTCTAATGGCGATGGTGACCATTCTCAAAGGACTCAAGCATGTTTTTAAGGACATTGGTGTGTCACTCAACTTTGGTGAGTCCATAGTCTGGGCGATTATGTTTGGTGTTTTTGTTGCCATTATTGGCTCTTTTTTGCTTGCAAGAGTGGAGCGAGACGAGGCTTTAGAGGCAACAAATCGCTTCGCTAATGTCGAGCGCGTTTTTGCAGTACTAATGATTTTTACTGCCTGTAGTATGGCGTTTGCGCATGGCTCCAATGATGTAGCTAACGCTGTAGGTCCTCTGGCCGCCATTGTAAATGTCGTTAACTCTGGCGGTGATATTGCGGCAAAAAGTGCCATGCCTAGCTGGATATTATTACTAGGTGGGGCAGGTATCGTTTTCGGCTTGGCAACCTATGGCTATAAAGTTATGGGGACCATTGGGCGCAAAATTACTGAATTAACGCCAAGCCGAGGATTCGCTGCTGAGTTAGGGGCCGCGGCCACAGTGGTCTTTGCCTCCGGCACTGGATTACCAATTTCAACCACCCACACCTTGGTGGGGGCAGTCTTGGGCGTGGGTCTTGCTCGCGGTATCGGCGCACTAAATTTGCGTATGATAGGATCCATTTTCTTATCATGGGTAGTCACCTTACCCGCCGGTGCCGGTCTAGCCATTGTGTTTTTCTTTTTCTTCAAGGGCGTATTTGGTTAGAAAAATTTATCTATTGGTGTTCTTTTTTATCCGCTATTACGGGCATTGAAAAAAACACCAATGGAATTGCCAAGGGTCCGAATAAAATTCCCATCCAAACCCAAAACCGCACATTCGCGCGGCGCTCCTGAGCTATCGTCCGACAAAGGTAAGCACTCGCTACGACGATTAAGATTAACGCGATGGTTAACGGCATATCAAACACTCTTTATCAAGCATGAACACACAAAATATCTATAGCGGCAACCTTAAACCAGAACGGGCTATATTGAAGCCTCGGTCGCGAACCACTTTTGACTGCTCGCTGTTTAAATTAAGTAACGGGTTGGTATGGTTCATATGAATGAACCATACTTTGGCTCGCTGCTGCTCAGACAACTGAGATAAAGCAGCCATAGTTTCCATGACAAAAGGATGGGGGATTTTAGACATATCCCTTCCTGGTAGCTCACCATCGCCATAAAATGTAGCGTCAATTAATGCGTAATCTGACTCCTCTACCTGATCTACAATATCCTTTTCCCACTCAGACCATTTGTTAATATCGGGAATAAAAAGCGCCGTTTTTTGGGGACCTTTTATAGAGAAACCGACTGTTTCGGAAAACTCATCTCTATGCGGCACTAAAAAAGGGGTGATCTCAAGATTTTTAAAAGACACTGGTAACTCGTCACGCAGAGGCTCCACAATAATATTCTTGAGACTAATCAGTTGACTCCAAGGACCATTCTTACGTAAATATTGTCCCATCTTTGGCATCACATAAACGGGGATTTGATCAGCCCCCATAGCCTCTCTTCCAAAATACATCAGTCCAGTATAGTGACCCATATGTGCATGAGTAATAAAGACTCCTGCAAGCTCGCTATTTGGTGCCTCCTGCTCCAGTAGAAAAAGTTGCTCCGGCAAATTGGGCGTTGCCTCAAAAAGGTAATTTTTCTGAGTTTGATGGTCAACCACAGCGAGTGATGTCGCGCTTAGTCTTTTTTCTTTGTTAACCCATCCTGGCATACAGTGTGGTTCAAAGCAGCCTGCTTGAGGAAAGCCGGCATCTTGGGCTACCCCTAAAATATAGAGATAAGGCGTTTTAGTCTGCGCGTTAGCCAATGTTGATATCACTAAAAATAATACAAAAGCCATCGTTCGAAAACTAGTCATGTTGCCTCCTTTTTTCTCATGGACATTAATGATGTCACTGTGATGAATTTTTTGTATCTTTGGGTGACCAATCCGGAGGCCCAAAGATATACCCCACAACCTCATCAAATGAGCGAGCACCTTTGACATCAGAAACTATGGCAGACCACGTATAGAATGTGATTTTTACTGGATTATTTGTCTGCAAATTTTTCACCAGCCCAAAAATTACTTGCGCCTGCTCTTTTGAATAGGTACCAAAGAGCCGATCCCACACAATGAAAAAATTACCATAATTACTATCAATGTATTCGGGGTTAGTTCCATGATGCACTCTATGAGTGGAGGGGGTATTGAAAATTCCATCCAACCAACCCAATTTATCAATCCACTGAGTGTGGCCCAGCACACCCCAAAGTGTTGAAAAAACTGCCACCACTACGGTAATACTGGGGTCGAAACCCAACAAAGGCATAATGATAAAAAAGGGTACCTTAGAAATAGGACCGAACCATGCTTGTCTGAAGGCAACAGAAAAGTTCATCTCCACACTAGAATGATGATTCATATGGATTGCCCATAAAAGCCTTATTCTGTGAGAGCTGCGATGATACCAATAAAAAACAAAATCAATCATCACTAGAGTTAGCAACCAAACTGTCCAAATAGGCATCACGTCATTAACAGTGAAAACCCTTAACTGGTATAAGAAAAAATAAAGGCTGAGTATTAAACCTTGAGTAAGCAGTGATACAAAGACATTACCCGCTAATAATCCAATCGTCCCACCAGTATCTCCACGCTTATAAAATTGACGATTTTTGAACGCCGAAAATACTGCCTCCAGACAGATAAGTACTACTATTATGGGTATGCCTACAGCATAAACATCAGTTGTGGTAATAGTTGGCAACGGCTACCCCCCCAGAACAAAAAAACTTTCAAATTATTCAATCATTAAGCATAACTACTAATTCACAGGATACCAGCCAACAATATCGTCTTCGGAGAATAATCTGGATCTTTTAAGGATTCAATACTAAACGTAAGTGATGACAATCCCGTCTTCGTCGTAACCGCGGTAGTAAATGCTCAACGCCTTTATTATGCACTCTAATTCACAATCTCAAATTCGGCCGTCTCACCGTTTTTGCTAGAAAGACTAACCGCCAGGGTATCGCGACCCGCTTTTTTAGCCGCATAGAGCAAATTATCTACGGATAATAAAAAATCTTCATAGCTATTATTTTTACTGGGGTAGAGGGTCTTGAGGCCGATACTTAGGGTAATAATAGGTTTGGTTAATGCGTTCTCATTAGGGATTTTTAGACTACTCACGTTT
>CAJJAU010000056.1 GCA_905182275.1 gamma proteobacterium HTCC2207 | reverse complement strand
ATGATATTTAATAATCCAATATCAATTAGCAAGTGCCCACACGCATTGCTTGATTATATTTTTAAAGAACATTCGCTTCGATGAGCGGGACGCGTATTCTATAGATCGCAACCCCTTTGTCAACAGTCGAAAGTGATTTAATACAAACTAATTTCACTCTCTTTCCTTGACGCTTTCTTAGTGTCTCAACATCGCTGTTGGGAGCGCGCATTCTAACGGCAAGATCTAACTTGTCAACAATAAAACCTAAATAAACAGCAAGACTTTACACTTTAACTTTTTACCACTGATTTCTTAGCGATTTACCCTGCTGGGAGCGGGTATCCAACAGTTAGGGGGAAAGCTGTTAACAAGTATTCCGGTTTATTTTTAGACCGGCTAAAAAGCGATCAAATACGCTCGAATAGGTGATACTTTTTCTTACCTAGCCGGACTAAAAAGAAACGGCCGTAAAGAGCCTTCTCAAGTGCGAAGCTTGTGCTGGTTGCCATATTATCTTCAGACCCCTGCGACCGACCATTAATCATTACCGAATTCCTTGCAAGTGCGTCTTTAACCTCTCTGCCTGCTTTAGCCATCCCACAATCGGTCAGTAAGTTGGTCAATGGAGTATCACTAAGCTGGGAATCTGAAATTTGTGACGATGGCAACCCATCCTGGCCGAGTTGCTCGAAGTCTTGCTCTGAGAGATCACTGGAATTTCCACTGAAGAGTGCCTCGGTAATCCGCAAAGCCGCTGCTAGGCCGTCATCCCCATGCACTAAGGCTGTAACCTCCCCGGCCAATACGCGCTGAGCTTTTGGGCGCCCTGGAGCCGAGGCGTCCGCGGCCTCGATACTGGCAATTTCCTCCACCGGCAAAAAGGTAAAGTAACGCAAAAACTTATATACATCAGCATCTGCGACATTTAACCAAAACTGATAAAAACTATAGGGTGATGTCTTTTCTGCATCAAGCCAAATCGTACCCGTCTCTGTCTTTCCAAACTTTGTGCCATCAGCCTTAGTTATAAGGGGCACTGTGAGACCAAAACACTGCGATTTGTTTTGCCTACGACTTAAATCTATGCCGCTGACAATATTTCCCCACTGATCACTGCCACCTATCTGCAGAGTACAATCGTGCCTCCTATTTAACTCCGCAAAGTCCAGGCCCTGCAGCAGTGAGTAGGAAAATTCAGTAAAAGAGATCCCAGCGCCTTCCCTATCCAGCCTCTGCTTAACGCTTTCTTTTTGAATCATGGAATTAATGGAGAAATGTTTCCCGACATCGCGCAAAAAATCTAGGACATCAAGACCCGCGGTCCAATCTAGATTATTAACTGCTTGGGCTCCGTTAGGTGCAGACTCGTCAAAATCAACAAATTGACTGGTTTGGCGCTTCAACTTCTCAACCCAACTTGCTACCACTGCAGGGCTGTTTAACTTACGCTCTTCGGCTTTAAAGCTAGGGTCTCCAATTAGTCCAGTAGACCCCCCCACTAACACTACAGGTTTATGCCCTGCTCTTTGAAACCGCTGAAGGACCAGTAATGGCACCAAACTACCGATATGCAAACTGTCTGCGGTGGGGTCAAAACCACAGTAAAGAGTTCGCGACTGATCCAAATGTGACGCCAATTCTTGATCACCTGAGTACTGAGCAATAAGCCCTCTTTCATTTAGATCTGCTAATAAGTGCTCACCGCTGAGATTCATATTTACCTTTACGTTCAATAATTAATATATTCGCCAACTCTACAGAATGAGGCATTAAATACAAGGTATGAGCGCACAAATGTTGATTAATGCGTTAGCTTTTTGGCCTGCTTAAGGCGCTCGCTATTACCATAACTTCACTGCCATGATTGTATCTTGATATTCAATCACGCTAAAATCAGCGCTGTTCTAGTTTAGCGGTGATAAAAGGTGATTGAAAAGGCGCGTAAGGTCGCACATTTTTTCCTCATGTTTGCAAGGGATTTTCCCAGACGCAATATGCTCATTGCTATGACTTTAAGCTGCTTGATCCTTCTCGGCTTTTCATTTCCAAACGAGCAAACAGTAACTGCAACTCTTGCCTCAGAGCCCATCGCGATTTCTATCGAAAGCAAGCCGGTACAAATCGATGACCAAAACACCAAACTTCAATGGCGTACCGAAAAGGTTGGCAATGGTGACAACCTTTCTACTCTTTACCAACGTGCCAATTTATCTGCTGTGGATGTTTACCAAATTTCGTCATCGCCAAAAGGTAAATCATTAAGCAATCTATACCCAGGTGAGTCTCTCCGCTTTGGTACGGATGAGAGTAATGAGCTGCGCGAAGTCCACTATGCTAAGTCACTTTTAGAAACTCATGTCTTTACTCGGCAAGGAACACGTTACACCGCTGAGAAAAGACTCCGCGAGCCCGAAATTTTGTTAGCTTATAGAGAAGGGGTGATACAAGACTCACTTTACCTCTCCGGCAAAAGAGCGAACCTTCCTGACAAACTAATCATGGAAATGGCTAATATATTCGGCTGGGACATCGACTTTGTGTTTGACATTCGTCCCGGGGATTCCTTCTCTCTACTATATGAAGAGCGCTTTATTGATGGGGAAAAATTATCTGTCGGTAAGATTATTGCTGGGTCTTTTACTAATCGCAAAAAGACCTTAAATGCTGTTCGATATACAGACAGCACTGGGACCAGTGACTACTTCACCCCCGAGGGGCTGAGCATGCGCAAAACTTTCCTTAGAACGCCACTGGATATCTTTAGAATTAGTTCTGGGTTTAATTTGCGCCGCAAGCATCCGATCCATAAAAAAATCATGGCACACAGAGGTGTTGATTACGCTGCACCAAGAGGCACACCGGTGTATGCAGCGGGTGCCGGTAAAGTTATTGAAGCGGGCTACAGTAAAGCCAATGGCAATTATGTTTTTTTGCAGCATGGTCAGACCTATGTCACTAAATACTTGCATTTGAATAAGAAGAAAGTCCGCAAAGGTCAGGCGGTTAAACAAAAGCAATTAATCGGGACTGTTGGCTCTACCGGCTACTCTACTGGCCCCCATCTTCACTACGAATTTTTGGTCAATGGCGTACACCGCAATCCAAGGACAGTAAAATTGCCCCAAGCAAAGCCCATTGTAACCAGCGAAAAAATCGCCTTTCAAGCAGCTATTACGCCGATTCTAGTCGAGCTGGCTCAGTACCAGCAAAGAACTCAGCTAGCGCTAAAAGAGAGCGTACCAAGTAATGCGAACTAGGGCCCTCCGATGAATGAACCCGACATTTACATAGGGATCATGTCCGGCACCAGTATCGATTGTGTCGATGCTGTCGCAGTCACTTTTAGTGATGGAAAAATTAATATCATAGGTAGCCATTCTGAGTCGATTTCTGCACAACTAAAACTTGATATATTGTGCCTCTGCGAACCTGGCACAGATTCGATCGCACTCTATGCAGAGACTGACAACATTCTTGGTGAACTTTTCGCTCGGGCTGCGTTAAATCTCATGACGCAGCTAGACATTAAACCGTCCCAAGTTGCCGCCATAGGCTCCCATGGACAGACCGTCCGGCATCAGCCGCCAACTAAGGTTAATGGCTTTAGTCTGCAAATTGGCAATCCCAATCTCATCGCCGCACGCACCAAATGTGCCGTCGTTGCTGACTTTAGGCGTGCTGATATGGCTCTTGGAGGGCAAGGTGCGCCACTAGTTCCGGCTTTTCATCAACGTTTTTTTCATGCAGAAAACAGTCATCGAGTGATCATAAATATTGGCGGCATTGCTAATGTAACCCTTTTGGGCGGCAAA
This sequence comes from gamma proteobacterium HTCC2207, assembly GCA_905182275.1. Taxonomy (GTDB): domain Bacteria; phylum Pseudomonadota; class Gammaproteobacteria; order Pseudomonadales; family Porticoccaceae; genus HTCC2207. Next base: position 13,976 of record CAJJAU010000056.1, on the reverse strand, counting down.
GATCAGTGTAGTGGCTTCGATACCGGACCGGGTAATATGCTACTAGATGCTTGGTGCTTTAAGCATAAAGCACAAATTTATGATGACAAGGGTGCCTGGGCAGCCACAGGTAATATATCGAAACCTCTGCTCAATCGGCTAAAAAAACATCCCTTTTTCTCTATGGAAGCGCCCAAAAGTACCGGCCGAGAGGACTTTAATTTACTTTGGTTAGAACAGCAACCAGGGGCTTTGAGCTTAAAGCCCGAAGACGTACAAGCCACGCTGACGGCGTTGACAGCTGAGACGATTGCCGACGCTATAGCGGATTTAACGCAATCATTCGATGATATATTTGTTTGTGGTGGCGGTGTATTTAATACGCAGTTAATAAATCATCTTAACCAAAGTCTTTGTGAATCCCATCAGTCTGCGGTCAAATCTACCCTAGACATTGGCTTGGATCCAAAGTGGGTGGAGGCTTGTGCTTTCGCATGGCTGGCTGGGCGTCGAATTGAGAATAAAACTGGAAATCTTCCAGCAGTCACCGGAGCATCTCAACCTGCCGTGTTAGGCGGACTTTATCTGCCATGATATTGCTAAAAAGACTTAAATCGTGAATGACGCACCACAACCACAGGTAGTAGACGCGTTCGGGTTGGTGATAATAAAGCGTGAGCCCATCAATCCTACTTCGTAGTCTACGGTAGATCCTACCAAATACTGAAAGCTCAAAGAATCGACGAGTACAGTGACCCCTTCCCGACTAACTGGAGTATCATCTTCAGCCATATTATCTTCGAATGAAAACCCATACTGAAATCCAGAGCAGCCACCACCAGTGACGTAAACTCTGAGTTTAAGATTTTCGTTTTCTTCCTCAGATTTAAGGCTCTGGACCTTAGCTATAGCGCTATCGGTCACTTCCAGTGCTGAAGGTATGTATGTTTGAATTCCTGACATTGTGACTCCGTAACCATCAGCATAGTAAACTCACTAGCTGACTATCTCTCTACTTATAAGTAAACTTCCAACGTCAACCGCTAGTTTTATTGTCGCTATCGGTATTTTCATCTTGCTGAAATGAACTGACATTAGTTGAGGGGACTTCATGTACTAAGTTGCCCGCAACATGAGCGCCGCGCTCAATCTCTAAGGTATTATAATATATATTCCCTTCAACAACTGCTTTTGATGCAAGTAGCGCATGTTTTGTGGCAAAGATGTCGCCCTTAACATGCCCATTGACTATCACCGTAGGTACCGCTATTTTCCCATCGACAGCCCCACCCTGAATCACTCTAACCTGAGCATTTTCATCCTCTGCGGTAATTATCCCAGCAATTGAACCTTGGACTTCTAAGCTACCCTGAAAGTTAAGATCACCCTTGATACTAGTCCCATTCGCAATAAGCGTTGTCGCGTCGCTCGACGATGAATTTTTGGTTATTTCTTGGTCTCTACTTTTACTAAACATGGCTTATACCTCCGCTACCCAGTTAAAGGTTTCATCATAGTTTACTGCTTTACTCCAAGAATAGCGCAGTGTAATTCTGACTGTATCAGGGTTAAATCCCTCTGGTAAGGTTAAAATTCCCTGATTAATGGAAAAATACTTAAACTTTAACCTGACCGGCATTTTTTCTAGCTCATCATCCAAATCCGAAAGTAGCATCGTGGCGTCCTGATCGTCTTGACTGCCGAGGATGGAAATATCCGCAACAACCTCTGCCGTTTTCATTTTTGAGGTCTTTTGGCGGGCCACCCAGCTATAAGCAAAGCGGCCTTGATCAAGGCGCGTAAGATCAAATTTGGTAATCGATAGACCAGAGGGCTGATTGCCATCACCTAAAAGTTCTTTATAAAGTCCCAACTGCTCTTCATTTTGATTAATAGTCTTTTGAAGAACGATCATTTCCTGACGCGTATTTTCCAACGCCGCAGAATCAACTTCGGCATTTAATCTAACCATTTCAAGTTCTGTACTTTTTAAATCAAATGAGGCGCCAAGTACCTCCAACTTACTCGTCAGCTGTTGCCGCGCTTCAATCACCTCCACTAACTGAGCCTGGCCCCACCATTTGCCAACCATCAGAAAACTCAGTGCCACCGCTACTAGCGCCCCCAACAGCCAGTATTTGTAACCCATTCGATGAGTAACGACAATTGATCTTCGCTCCGACATTACGGCACTAACCCGGGAGACTTTAACCCTGTGGTTTCTTCAAAATTAAACATTAAATTCATACACTGAATTGCCTGTCCTGAAGCTCCCTTAGTCAGATTATCCTCAACGACCAAAACGATCACTTTGTTGCTATTTTCTGGGCGATGTACCGCCACATGACAATAGTTGGAACCCCGTACCGACCGTGTTTGGGGATGACTGCCAGCAGGGAGGACATCTACAAATGGCTCTTGCTTAAAGCTCTCTTCAAATACAGCCTGCACATCTATGCTGGTGTCCAACAAATTGGCATAAATGGTAGTGTGTATGCCGCGGTTAATCGGTAATAAATGGGGTACAAAAGTCAACTTTACCTCTTGCCCTGCAATGTCGGCGAGGCCTTGCTCAATCTCAGGCTGATGTCTATGCCCCGATGCTGCATAAGCTTTAAAACTATCGCTTGTTTCAGACAATAAATTGGCAACACTTGCCTGTCGCCCAGCACCACTGACGCCTGAGGCTGAGTTGGCAATGACGTCTGTTAGATCAATACAGCCTTTTTCTAGCAGAGGTAGCAATCCGATTTGCACGCTAGTTGGGTAGCATCCTGCGCAGGCGACCAGATCAGCCGTTTTGATTTTATCTCGATTGAATTCAGGTAACCCATAAACGGCGCGTTCGAGAAGATCTATCGCCTGATGAGCCTGACCATACCAGCGCTCCCATACAGCAACATCTCGAATCCGGAAGTCCGCCGACAAATCAATGACCTTTATACCTAACTCTAATATGGCTGGCACTGTACTCTGCGCGACGCCGTGGGGAGTAGCAAAAAAAACCACATCACAGTCTTTTAGATTATCTAAATCTGGCGCCACAAAGGCAAGGTCAACCGAACCACGTAGATGCGGATAAATATCAACTACTGGCCTACCTTGGTCACTTCGAGAGGTCACACTAACAACTTCTGCATCAGGATGTGCAACTAACAGACGCATCAGTTCTGCTCCGGTGTATCCTGTTCCACCAACAATACCAACTTTGATCACCTAAGCCTCGCTTTTCAATATCCAGAATGGTTTAAGGAGCCTATAATACCGCAAAGTAGTCCTACCAACTACGCCATAACTCCATACGTTCCTAGGAGTGTCAGCCTAAGAGGCATAAATAAATGTATAAATGGGTATTAGCCTTCCATATCATTGCAGTCATTTGCTGGTTTGCAGCACTTTTTTATCTCCCTCGCCTATTTGTTTACCATGCAATGTCAGAAGACAGCATCAGCATTGAACGTTTTAAGGTAATGCAACGTAAGCTATATCGTGGAATAGCCAACCCAGCGATGCTCGCCACCGTAATATTGGGCTTGTGGCTGGTTTCGATGGCACCGGCAGCTTATCTCTCTGAAACCTGGTTTCAAGTTAAAGCGGGGCTAGTGGTTTTGCTTATTGCCTACCATTACATGTGTCTCAGCCATATGAAAAACTTAGCGGTGGATCGCAACGAAAAAACCCACGTTTACTTTCGGGTGTTCAATGAGGTTCCGGTAATATTTTTAGTCGCTATTGTAATTTTAGTCGTAGTGAAACCGTTTTAGAGCCACACCTGTATTAGATGAGACGGTGCTAAAGCCAAATCAAACAACATAATCTAGACGCTAGGGAAATGTAATGCCGCAAACAGTCAATCCAAAAAACTCACGCTCGCAACAACTTTTTGAAGCGGCCCAAAAAACAATCCCTGGCGGAGTAAATTCCCCCGTACGAGCCTTTGGTGCAGTGGGTGGTACCCCGATCTTTTTTGATCGTGCGAGCGGTGCCTATATGTATGACGCCGATGATAATCGCTATATAGACTACGTGTTATCTTGGGGGCCGATGTTGCTCGGACACGGTCATGAAACAGTATTACAAGCAATCCGTACCCAGCTGGACAAGGCCATGACGTTTGGCACTCCCACGGAGCTTGAGATACAGCTGGCAGATAAAATTTGCTCTATTGTCCCAGGCATGGAGATGATACGCATGGTCAACTCAGGCACCGAAGCGACTATGAGCGCGATTCGCTTAGCGAGAGGTTACACAGGACGAGATAAAATCGTTAAGTTTGAAGGCTGTTATCACGGCCATTCGGACTCTCTTTTAGTCAAAGCGGGTTCAGGCGCTCTCACTCTAGGCGTTCCCAGTTCTCCTGGCGTTCCAGCTTGCTTGGCTGATCATACTATTACCCTCTCATACAATGACATAGAACAAGTCAAACAAGTCTTTTCGGAGATTGGCGATCAAATTGCCTGCATTATTGTTGAGCCTGTGGTGGGTAATATGAACTGTGTTCCACCCATTCCAGGTTTTTTGGAAGCACTACGAGAGTGTTGTACTGGCAGTGGCGCCCTACTTATTATTGACGAAGTTATGACTGGTTTTCGTATAAGCCGGCAGGGGGCAATTGGGCATTACAATATCGACGCTGACTTGATCTGTCTGGGCAAGGTTATCGGCGGCGGCATGCCAGTCGGTGCTTTTGGTGGCAAGCGAGACATCATGGAACATATAGCACCGCTTGGGCCTGTCTATCAGGCCGGCACACTGTCAGGCAACCCCGTCGCTATGGCTTCTGGCCTGGCGACACTGAATCTAATATCTGCGCCCGGATTTTTAGATCCCGTCATTGCCCGCACTACTCGATTAGTCGAAGGGCTCGTCCAGCGCGCCAAGGCGGCAGGTATCCCTTTAACCAGTAATCATGTGGGCACTATGTGGGGAGTGTTTTTCTCTGACGAAGAAAAAATCATTAACTATGATCAAGTGATCAAATGTGACACTGACCGTTTTGCTAAGTTTTTCCATGGCATGCTACAAGAGGGCGTATATCTTGCCCCTGCGTCCTACGAAGCTGGCTTTATGTCAGCTGCGCATACAGATCAGGATATTGAAGACACGCTAAACGCTGCTGAGCGGGTGTTCGCACGTATCTAATTGTTAGTTACAGTAAAATTCATGTAGTAGGCCGACTTTTTGCGTATCATGGGCGCTGAACGCAATCGACGTTGACTATTTTTACTCTACTGGAGTATTCATGAGCTTTAAAAGTAACCGCGGGCCATATCCTTACACTCGTATGCGACGCAATCGCGCAACGGATTTTTCTCGTCGACTGATACGAGAAACGAACCTCTCTGTTGACGATCTTATCTTGCCGATATTTGTCGTCGAGGGAATATTGCAGTCTGAACCCATCGAATCGATGCCCGGCGTGAACCGGCTTTCCATCGACCTGTTGGTATTGGAAGCAAAGCAGATAGCAGCGCTGGGTATTCCTGCGGTGGCGCTGTTTCCCGTTGTTAGCCAAGACTTAAAATCGTCCTTGGCAGAAGAATCTTATAATCCAGAGGGCCTAGCCCAGCGCGCTGTTCGAGCCCTAAAAGAAGCGGTTCCTGAACTTGGCGTCATTACAGACGTAGCTCTTGATCCGTTTACCGTTCATGGGCAGGACGGCATCATAGATGAGGAAACAGGCTATGTTCTCAATGATGTCACTAACGCGGTGTTGATTAAACAGGCGCTTTCCCATGCTCAAGCGGGCGCCGACATTGTCGCGCCTTCGGACATGATGGATGGGCGGATTTGTGCTATCCGTGAAGAGCTTGAAGATAACGGCTTTGAAAATACAAAAATTCTAGCTTACTCCGCTAAATATGCCTCTAGTTATTATGGGCCGTTTCGAGATGCAGTGGGCTCAGCGAGTAATATTCAAGGCGGTAATAAAAAGACTTACCAGATGGATCCAGCCAATGCCGATGAAGCTTTACATGAATGCGCTTTGGACCTTGATGAAGGCGCCGATATCATTATGATTAAGCCCGGGATGCCCTATCTGGATATTCTACGCCGAGTTAAAGATGAATTAAAAGCGCCAACCTTTGTTTATCAAGTGAGTGGTGAATATGCCATGCATTGCGCAGCATTTAATAATGACTGGTTAGATCGAGATCAGATTATCTTAGAATCTTTACTGGCTTTTAAGCGCGCCGGTGCCGACGGTATTCTAACCTACTTTGCCAAAGAGGCAGCTCAACTCTTATCGGGCGGTGAGTAGCTATGCGCTTAGATAAATACATTAGTAATGCGACTGACATCTCTCGCGCTGAAGTTAAGCGCATGATTAAAAATGGCATAGCCGCTATCGACGATGAAGTGACCACTAACCCAGCGATTAAGGTGAGCCCTGGCCAAAAAGTTAGCCTCGATGGGTCAATCATCAGCGCCTCTAAGCATCGTTATTTTATGCTCAACAAGCCAGCGGGTGTAGTATCGGTGACTAAAGATAATAACCATCCAACAGCCATAAGTCTTATCTATGAACATCGTAGTGAAGAGTTACAAATTGCCGGTCGTCTAGATATAGATACCACCGGTCTGCTGTTGGTTACTGACGACGGAAAATGGAATCATCGAGTTACATCGCCCCGATCCAAGTGCAGCAAACTTTATGCGGTAACCCTAGCTGAGCCAGTGGGCGCTGATTATGCAGAGCAACTTGCCAATGGCGTTTTATTAGACGGTGAAAAGCATCGTTGTATGCCAGCCATCATGGAGCAGTTAGATAGTCACTCCTTAACCCTTGCCATCGGTGAAGGTAAATACCATCAGGTTAAACGCATGTTTGCTGCATTGGGAAATCACGTTGTTAAACTCCACCGTTTTCAAGTCGGAGATATCATTCTTGATGATGACTTGGCCGAGGGCGACTATAGAGCTCTATCTGACACTGAAGTGGCCTGTATATTATGAGCGAACTTTTTTCTCTTCAACGCACTATGGCTGATAAAAATATTTCCCTGCTACTTGAGCAATTACACTGGGTTAAAGGTAATTACCTAATAATTGCCGATGAAAACTGGGCGCAGACCAATTGGGCCGATCTTGCAAACCGTTGTCAGTGCGAGCTTCATATTATCAGTAATCGCTATGACATTGCTCAACAGGCAGAAGCCGCAGGGTTATCTGTAACTTTTAGTGATTTGGACTTCAGTAGTCTTGAAAATCACCACTATGATGGTATTTTGCTTCGTGTCTGTAAAGAGCGAGCCAGCACTCACCATGTGATTAATAATGCATCTCATCTATTGAAACCACAGGGTTCATTGATCCTTTCTGGGGACAAGAACGACGGCATTAAGGCCTATGTTAAAAAAGCCTGTCATCTATTTGACGACCGTACTGCAGCCAAAAAGAATGGTAATAACTACCTGGCTACTATTACTCTTTATCCCTCTGAACAAGCACCACTGGATGACAAGGACTACGCCAAGACACGTAACATTGAAGCACTTGCAAAGTTTTCACTGCGCAGTAAACCGGGCATTTTTGGTTGGGAAAAAGTTGACCGCGGTAGTGCTTTTTTAGTCGAACATTTACCGCTTTTCCTGGAGCGCTTCCCGCAACCGCCAAAAACCCTTCTTGACCTTGGCTGTGGCTACGGCTATTTATGCTCTCATGCCTCTCAGTTCGGTATTGACCAGATAACGGCAACCGATAACAATGCTGCCGCGTTACTGACTACTGCTGAAAATTTCCAAGATGCTTCTGGGGAGATTCAAGTTGTAGCCTCAGATGCTGGTGATACTATTAGTCAACGCTTTGATACTATTTGGTGCAACCCTCCTTTCCATCAGGGCTTCGCGGTAGATGGGGATATGAGTGCTAAATTTCTCGAGGCCAGTAAAAGACTACTGGGCCCAGGTGGCCATGCTCTGTTTGTTGTAAATACTTTTATTCCGCTAGAGCAAAAAGCAAAGAAGTACTTTCGATCAATACAAGTACTCGCAAAGAATAGCTCTTTTAAGCTGATCGCTCTCAGTAACTAAAAAAATGATGCTCTGGTAGCGCCTAAATAATTAATTATGAAAATACCAAAAAGACTACTACCTCTAATTGAAGACGGCGTAATCGACGCGGTTATTGGCCAGTTGATGAGCGGAAAGGAAGCGACCGTCTATACGGTGCGCTGTGGCAATGAAATAAGGTGCGCCAAAGTCTACAAAGAAGCAATGAAGCGCAGCTTTAAAAAAGCCACTCAATATCAAGAAGGACGCAAAGTTCGCAATACACGTCGTGCACGAGCCATGGAAAAAGGCTCAAAGTATGGCCGTAAGCAACAGGAAGAAACTTGGCAAAATGCTGAAGTAGATGCACTCTATTTGTTGGCCAATGCGGGGGTTCGCGTTCCGACTCCCTATGGCTGTTTTGATGGCGTTTTATTGATGGAGCTAGTCACTGATGAAAGTGGTGATGTAGCACCTCGATTAGGCGACGTATCAATGACTGCTGAGCAGGCGCTAGAGGATCATGCTGTGGTAATGCACTACGTGGTATTGATGCTCTGCGCAGGCATAGTTCACGGCGATCTATCTGAATTTAATGTCTTAGTGGATGATTATGGGCCGGTCATTATTGATCTTCCACAGGCAGTTGATGCCTCGGCCAACAATCATGCGGAATCTATGCTGCAGAGGGATATTGAGAATATGACCCATTACTATGGTCAATTTGCGCCGGAGCTACTAGGCACTCAATATGCAGAAGAAATATGGGCGCTTTACGAAGATGGTGAGTTAAAGCCAGGCATAGAGCTGACCGGACAATTTGCTGCTGACACCGCAGAATCTGATGTGGATGGGGTTCTTGAAGAAATTAAAGCGGTGCTTTTAGAAGAAGAAAAACGCCAAGAGCGACTGGTTAGCGTCGAGGAGTCAGAAGAATAAACTCAGAGCCCCATGGCTCTTTTTATGATTTCATTTTTAAGCGGCGTCATTCTGTCTAACTGAGACATACCTAGGCTACGCAGTAATCTCAGTGGCAGTTGATCCGCAGAAAAGAGATTTTTAAAGCCCTCCATTACCGCCATCGTTGCCAAGTTCTCTGGTTTACGCCGCCGCTGATAGCGTTTAAGTATGCTCTCATCCCCTATATCTATTTCGCGCATTCGAGCTCTTGTTATCTCATCCGCCAAAGCCGCTACATCTGCAAAACCTAAGTTGACGCCTTGCCCCGCTAATGGATGGATGGTGTGCGCCGCATCACCGACTAGGGCAACTCGCGGAAGCACATAATCAACCGCATGATTTTGTCTTAGTGAAAACTTATAGCGACGACTTACAGAAGTCACCTGACCTAAGCAATGCTCACTCGCTCGACTTAGCTCATCACAAAATTGTTTATCATCCAATGCCATCAAACCCTCGGCTATAGACGGTTGCTGAGACCAAACAATTGAACTGTGGTGTAAGTCTCCTTGGTTATTAAGTGGTAGCAACGCCAGTGGCCCAGTCGGCATAAAGCGCTGCCAGGCCGTCTGCTGATTAGGCTTGTCAGTCTTTATCGTGGCAACAATTGCCTCTTGCTGGTAGTCCCATTGCTTGCAATCAAAATTGAAATGATCACGTACTTTAGAATTGCCCCCATCTGCACCAATAAGCAAGGATCCACTAATACGCCTACCGTCATCCATCTCAACAGTGATCATATCTTGATCTTTCTGGTACTGATGGATAGTCACCGGACAGATAAAATCGACAGTCTCTAGACTCGCTATCTTATTGAGCAACATGTCTACGATGACACTGCTCTCTACAATGTGTCCGAGATTGGGGAGGTGAATGTCATGGCAGTCAAAACGAATTCTTCCGGTACTTTCAGCATCCCATACGTCCATCGCCAAATAAGGGCTCGCACGCACCTTCTCAACAGCCTGCCAAACACCGCAGTCGGTTAAGATTTGTCGAGACTTTTCAGTAATGGCCGCAACACGAGGGTCAAAGTGGTCTGCATCAAAGGGCGTTGCTACCGACGACTCTATGAGCGCAATTTTTAAAGGCGCAACTTTCTTTGTTGTGTTGGACTGGGCCAACAGGCAAGCTGCTGCTGCGCCAACCATACCAGCGCCAACAATAATAATGTCATATTGAGGAGCGTTTGAATTAGCCATGCTGGGCCTCAGAAGTTGCCATACCCATGCCGAACTTTGCAAAGCCATGGCGCAGTTGAGGGACCAAATCTAGCGCCAGTAGCCCAGAGTTTCGGGCTACTGCCGATACACTCGAGGTGCCAGTAAAAAACTTAGTCAGACTGTCGCTAAATATTAGAGTGTTACTCTGATCAACTAGCTGCTGCTGATAATAACCCTCAAGAACCTCCAGTGAACCGATATCCTTTTGCGTAGCGCGCGCCTGACTAAGGCGAGTTGCCAGCGCCGCCACATCTCGTAGAGAGAGATTAAATCCCTGCCCCGCGACCGGGTGTAAACTATGAGCAGCGTTACCCACCACAACCACATTACGGCGTACCTGTTCAGTGGCAAGCGTTAGAGACAAAGGATAGGTTACACGTTTGCCTACCTGCTGAAAATGCCCCAATCGATGACCAAATCGTTGTTGTAAGATAGCTAAAAAAGCGTCATCGTCAGCTACAACTAGTTGCTCCGCCGTAGTCTCAGGCTGAACCCAAACCAGTGCACTACGATGCTGGTTTTTGTAATCACTTAATGGCAATAAAGCCATTGGTCCCTGATCAGTAAAGCGCTCATAAGCAACACCCTGATGTTTCTTCTCAAGCTGAATATTGGCAATAATAGCGGTTTGTCGGTATGAGGAACACTGGCTGTGTATACCTAATTTTTGAGCGGTTTTAGAGTTACTTCCATCAGCAATGATTAATAAGTCACTACGAATCAACTGTTTCCCTTCAACGCCTGTGGATTGTTTGCCATCCAAGCTAATTTCAATGCCATCTCTGGTGGGCCTAACAGCGCTTACCTGCGTGTTAGCCAATGTTTCTATGGCGTGGTGACCTAGTTGATCGATTAACACCGACCCCAGCCAATGATTTTCAACCACATAACCCAAGGCGTCGACGCCGGCCTCATCCGCGCTCATGCGCGTCAGGCCACCGTGGCCACGATCACTCACATGAATATGCTTTATTTCCGTGAGATGCTTGTTCAGCTGATCCCAAATACCTATGGATTGATAAATGTTACGACTTGTCCAAGACAACGCCGTAGAGCGATCATCAAAGCTAGCGCTGTAATGTGACTTAGGGGTAGACGCTAAATTCATTGGCTGAGCCTCAACCAATAGAATTTTCCAATCGCCCTGCGCGGCTAAAATGAGCGCCAAACTAATACCAACCATGCCGCCACCGACAATCACCATGTCAAAATGGGGTAGGTCTTTTTCAGTCTGCTGTGTCCCTTTAATGCTCATTAAAAACGATCAACCTGCCATCAAGGCTTCAATTTGGTCTCTAGCTTTAGGCACGCCAGAGGTAATATTTTCGTTGCCACTTTTAGTTACTACGATATCATCTTCAATCCGAACAGCAATACCATGCCATTTCTTATCAACATTTGGATTACCCGGTGCAATATAAATGCCTGGCTCTATGGTGACCACCATTCCGGGTTCATACACTCGCCACTGACCTTCGATCTTATAATCCCCCACATCATGTACATCCATACCTAGCCAATGACCAGCGCCATGCATATAAAATTCACGATGTGCCTCATTGGCAATTAATTCGTCAACATCACCCTGCAAAATACCCACATCAACCAAGCCCTGAGTAATCGCACGAACAGTTGCTTCATTAGTTTTGTTATATTCAATGCCCGGGCCAATAACCGCGATGGCGTCCGCCTGTGCTTGAAGAACAATGTCATAGATCGCCGCTTGCTCATCACTAAACTTACCATTCACTGGAAATGTTCGAGTAATATCCGCAGCATAATTTTGATATTCACACCCAGCATCGATGAGAACTAAATCACCATCTTTCAGTGCGTCCCTGTTTTCAATGTAGTGCAGTATGCAGCCATTTTTCCCACCGCCAACAATGCTGCTGTAGGCGGCACCCACAGAACCATTAACCACAAATTCATGCTCAATTTCAGCCTGTAACTGATACTCAAAAACACCAGGTTTGCTGGCCCTCATTGCACGGCAATGGGCATTGGCTGAAATCTCTGCAGCCTTGCGCATGACCTTTAGCTCGCCCGCTGTTTTAAATAGACGCATCTCATTGACGAAATGGTCAAGGTCGACAAACTCACCCGGTGGCAAGGCGCCATTTCCACGTTGATTGCGCACATGATTGACCCAGTCCATTAGATGCTTATCAAACTCTGGATCTTTGCCTATGGCATAGTAAAGCCGATCCTTACCCTCAATCAAATTAGGCAAAATATCGTCTATATCTGCGATCGGAAAAGCGTCATCCGCACCAAAGTTAGTCACTGCACCACCGGGGCCTTCACGGTATCCATCCCAGGTTTCACGCAGTGGATCTTTGTCGCGGCAGAATAGCACCATCTCCCCTTGGGCGCGGCCAGGAATTAGCACCAACACTGATTCTGGCTCAGGGAAACCGCAGAGATAAGACAGATTCACATTCTGCTTATAGGGATAATGCGTATCTCGCGATCTAACTTTTTCAGGCGCAGCTGAGATAATGGCGATGCTATTGCTGTGCATCAAGGACATTAATTCTTTGCGTCTTGCGGTGTACTCTTTACTAGTAATCATCTAATTGGCTCCTGCCCTACTAACAATACTTACGGGTATCCGATTTTAATGAAGAGTCGGATTAGATTCAGAATCTTCATTCAATTCAGAATCTAATTCTGGGTGCAAGTCGGTAAAAATCACCTGAACGGCTAAACGCACATATTCAACCAATTCAGTGTAATCACGCTCTCCATCATCGTCTGACTCTAAATCAACCGATATTTGGCCAATTGCACCTAAATCATTGAGCGCCTCTTTGCCGTCATCAGAAAGCTCAAAACTTTCCCCCAGCCCCTCTGCTAGACCAGAAATATAGTTACCACACCACTCTCCAACAGCAATTAGACGCTCTTCAAGTGGTAGCTCATCATCAGGTAATGTAGGCTTAAAAAGAAAAGAAATATCTTCTAAGTTACTTAATGAGGCTTCATAAAAATCTCTGAAGTCGCTATCTGCGGCGTCCGCTTGCTCTTCAGATAAGGCCAACCACTCTGTGGACGCCTCAACTAGCAGATCAATAGCTACTGCGCCACAGGTCAGTCTGCCACATAAAAAGCCATGAAACGCTGAAGGACTCGCATTGATTTTCAGGGAATAAAATAACTCTTCAAGTTGATCAAATGTCACTTTTCTACCTCATTAATTGTGACTGGCATCCTAACATTCTTAGTTTGTCCATGCATCCTAGTTGGCGCAATCTTATAATTGACCAATACCGACACAATGCCTATAGTTACCAAGCTCCTTTTAATCCTATAGCGGTAATAATTTAATCATGACAGACACTGAAAATTTTGAAGAAAAGCTGGATCGCCTAATTGAGTTATGCCAGAGGCTAAAGCGTGATAACCAAGCATTGCATGCGCGTGAAGATGAATTACTAGGTGAACGCAGCAAGCTTATGAAAAAAAATGAGCAGGCGCGGCACAAAGTAGAAACCATGATTAATCGCCTACAGGCACTGAGTGCAGAACAATAATGTCTAGTATCTCTCTCAAAATTCGCATTCTCGATAAAGAATATCAAGTCAACTGTGCGCCAGAAGAGCGTCAAGCCTTAGAGTATTCAGCACAGCTTTTGAACGAAAAAATGGAAGAAATTCGTCGTGGATCACATATTATTGGCTTAGAACGAATTGCCGTAATGGCAGCGCTCAATCTGACTCATGACTTGATTCGTACTCAGGATTCTGCGAAACAAAATAACCAAGCTTCTGGGCTTTTAAGCTCAATGGATTCAAAACTGAATTCAGTGCTAGCTGATTTA
>CAJJAU010000055.1 GCA_905182275.1 gamma proteobacterium HTCC2207 | reverse complement strand
AATGCCATCCCTGAGGATATCCCTAAAAAAAGAAAGCTTTATGAAATTCCTTTAGACACTGGGCACTGGAATGCCGTTTTGGCCTTTGTCTGCGGGTACTTAAAACTAGATGATGCTAACCAGATGACAGAGGTTAGGGTTAAGGGCAATGGTGAAGTATTTTTCGAGGCTCATGGCATTTACACTATTTTTAATAGCTGTAATCACTGGACTGCCCGAGCATTGGAAACTGCTGGTTTAACGATGAAACCACGGCGGTCATTTTCACCCAATTATGTTGAGCAATGTGTCAACGCTAATGGCTTTAAGGCGGTCACTAGATAACTCAAAATACGCAGAGCCCTGCACTTGTGTAGTGCGAGCCGACGGGTCACTTTATCAATACCGCCAAGCGCGATGGTCTGAATAGACGATATACCTCATGGGGACCGGTGTTTTGAGATAATAAGTTTTTTAAGTGGGTACATTGATATTTAACGGATAGACCCCATCTATTAAAGCAAATACAAGAGGAGTTTAGCTTTGGAACAGTATCGTGGAACAACCATCCTGTCGGTAAGACGCAACGGCAAGGTAGTCATTGGTGGCGATGGTCAGGTCAGTCTGGGCAACACTATAATGAAAGGCAATGCCCGCAAAGTTCGTCGCCTGCACAACAATCAGGTTATTGCTGGGTTCGCTGGTGGTACCGCAGATGCCTTTACCCTGTTTGAGCGCTTTGAGGCAAAATTAGAACAGCACCAAGGTAACCTAACCCGCGCCGCGGTTGAACTGGCCAAAGACTGGCGAACAGACCGTATGCTTCGAAAGCTCGAAGCTCTGCTGGCCGTAGCCGACAGTGAAGCGTCGCTGATTATTACCGGTAATGGCGATGTTATTCAGCCAGAAGATGACCTTATTGCTATTGGGTCTGGCGGCCCTTTCGCCCAATCAGCTGCCAGAGCCCTGCTAGAAAACACTGATTTAGATGCAAGAACCATTGTCGAGCAAGGTCTTAAAATTGCCGGTGATATCTGTATCTACACTAACCACAACAGAACTATCGAAGAATTAGACTCTAAGGTGTAATTATGTCTCAAATGACTCCCCGTGAGATTGTTCACGAATTAAATCGACACATCATCGGTCAAGATGACGCTAAACGTGCAGTGGCTATTGCCTTGCGGAACCGCTGGCGTCGATCGCAGCTAGACAGCGAAATGCGCAATGAAGTTACCCCTAAAAACATTCTTATGATTGGCCCAACGGGGGTTGGTAAGACTGAAATTGCACGACGTCTGGCAAAACTGGCCAATGCACCCTTCGTGAAGGTCGAAGCGACAAAATTTACCGAAGTTGGCTATGTCGGTAAGGATGTTGAATCGATTATCCGTGATTTAGTAGAGACCTCAGTCAAGCAATGCCGCGAGTCAGAGATGCTGAAAGTTGCTCAACGCGCAGTTGATGCGGCAGAGGAGCGCGTTTTAGATGCCCTTTTACCCCCCGCGAGAGACGCTGAAGGCAAAGACGAGAAAAACTCAACTACTCGCCAGGTATTTCGCAAGAAATTACGTGAGGGGTCACTTGATGACAAAGAAATTGAGATTGAATTGAGCCAAACACCGGTGGGCGTTGAAATTATGGCGCCTCCAGGTATGGAAGAAATGACCTCCCAACTGCAGAATATGTTCAGCAGCATGGGCAAAGATAAAACCACCAGTCGAAAAGTAACCGTAGCTGACGCTATGAAACACTTAAAAGAGGAAGAAGCGGCTAAGCTGGTAAACGAAGAAGACATCAAAACCATTGCCATGGAAGCGGCTGAGCAAAACGGCATTGTCTTTCTTGACGAAATTGATAAGGTTTGTCGTCGCGGTGAAACTAGCGGTGCCGACGTATCTCGAGAAGGCGTTCAGCGCGATCTCTTGCCACTGATCGAAGGTTGTACTGTATCGACCAAGTTTGGCATGATCAAAACTGACCACATTTTGTTCATTGCCTCGGGTGCCTTTCATCTTTCTAAGCCGTCAGATCTGATTCCTGAATTGCAGGGCAGACTGCCCATTAGGGTGGAATTAAATGCGCTGAAAGTCGGTGACTTGGAGCGTATATTAACCGAGCCCAAAGCCTCGCTAACCAAGCAGTATTGCGAGCTTATGTCCACCGAAGGACTGACCATTGATTTCACCACTGAAGGTACTCGTCGTATTGCAGAAATTGCCTTTGAGGTTAATGAGGGTACCGAAAATATTGGTGCACGACGTTTACACACGATTTTAGAGCGTTTACTTGAAGATATTTCCTTCAATGCCTCAGACTTGGGCTCCAAGGGTGATTCCATCTCTATTGATAAGGCATTTGTGAACAAGAATCTGGGTGAACTTGCCAGCGATGAGGATCTAACGCGCTTCATCTTATAAACTAAATGGTCTGCAGAGAGATTTTTTGAATGCCTACACCACAGAAAATTTTTGTTACTGAATCAAAGGATGCTCTCAGGCTTGAGTACGCAGATGATAAGCAACACCAACTGCCCGCAGAATACCTAAGAGTTTTTTCTCCTAGTGCCGAGGTGCGCGGGCACGGTAAAGGTCAGGAAGTATTGCAGTTTGGTAAGCGCAACGTAGTTATTTCATCGGTACAAAAAGCGGGTAATTACGCTATTCAAATTACTTTTAGTGACGGTCATAATTCTGGCATTTTCGCCTGGGATTATCTCTATGAATTGGCTGAAAATTATACCGATTATTGGATTGCTTACCTTGGGCGATTGCATGTGGCTGGTCAATCTCGCGACCCTGACGTGCAAGTAGTAAAACTCTCTTAACAAGCACAATAAAAAGTCCACGTTGCTGTATGAGCAGTATAGAAACAATCATTTAGCAAGTATGCGGCCTGACAGATACCTAAACCGTCTAACTAAGGCTACAATAGTGACCCCAATTTTTACCTCATAGTTGCAAAGATGTCTGAGAAAACTACACATTTTGGTTACAAGACCGTCGACGTCGAAGAGAAAGCTGGCAAAGTTGCCGATGTCTTTCACTCCGTTGCCGGTAGCTACGATCTCATGAATGATCTTATGTCGGTGGGAATCCATCGACTCTGGAAACGCATGACTATTGAAATGTCCGGAGTGCGCAAAGGACATAAAGTGCTGGATATTGCCGGAGGAACCGGAGATCTAGCGGCTAAGTTTTCACGCATTGTCGGCCCAGAAGGAACCGTGGTGCTGGCAGACATTAATGATTCAATGCTAAAGGTCGGGCGCGACCGGCTTATTGACCGTGGCATTGTCGATAACGTGCAGTTTTCTCAAGCCGATGCTCAGCACCTGCCCTTCCCCGACAATACCTTTGATGTCATTACCATCGCGTTTGGGTTGCGTAATGTCACTGATAAAGACATGGCACTGCGCTCGATGCTGCGGGTATTAAAACCGGGTGGGCGACTGCTAATATTGGAGTTTTCAAAACCTAAAAATCCTGTGTTATCGAAAGTCTATGACACCTATTCTTTTAGTATTTTGCCTAAATTAGGCAAACTCTTCGCCAATGACGCTGACAGTTACCAATATTTGGCTGAGTCAATTCGCATGCATCCCGATCAGAGTACGCTGTTGGAGATGCTAAAAACTGCTGGATTCGCGAATACTGACTTCCATAATATGACAGGTGGTGTTGTCGCTCTGCATCGAGGGGTTAAGCCTTAGTGATGCTTTCATTACTACGGAAAACCGCCTTGGGCGGCGCAGAAGCGCTTATTGATACTGCTCTAGCGCACGATCCTGCTTCCGCGTCTGCACTTGCAGTGCTGGAGGGCCAAGTGCTGTTAATTGAGAGTACTCTGCCGCCAATAACCATCGCTGTAGAACCCACCTCATCTGGCGTAAAACTCCATGATCATTGGGATGGCGAGGCCTCAGTTAGTGTTCAAGGAACCCTGGTTGCAATGGCTGGCGTGGCTTTAAACGCCAAAGAATCAGTATCGTTTTCTGGTACCGGCATCAGGGTCAGCGGTAATCTTGATACGCTCAATCAGCTCAATAACATTATGGGTAATCTGGACATCGATTGGGAAGCTGCTCTGGCTGAAGTCATTGGTGATATTCCCGCTCATCTGCTGGCACAAAGTGTTCGCAGCTCAGTAGTCTTTAGAGCCAACACAGTAAAACGTGCGACCACAGGCTTGGTTGAAGTTGCACAGGAAGAATTCAATTTAACGCCCAGTAAAAATGAATTTGAAACCGTTGCGCCTGAGATTAGAAAATTATCATCTGATGTTGACCGCGTAGCGGCGCGACTAAAAAGACTTCAGCAAACGCTTAGGCAACATGATCAAGGAACGTTAAATTCGTGATTCGATTGAGACGCATAGCTAAAATAGCCAAAGTGGTGGGCAAGTACCGCCTGGACTTGCTCTTGGATAAGGAAAAACTGCCCTACAGTTTTCGCATTTTTCTTGCCCCAGCCGTTCTATTTGGTCAGCCTAGTGGCAGTCGCGGCGAGCGGTTGCGGAAATCCCTTGAAGAACTTGGTCCTATCTTTGTCAAGTTTGGCCAACTGTTATCAACCCGTCCTGATCTTGTTCCCGAAGACATTAGTGCGGAATTGGCAGTGCTTCAGGACAACGTACCGCCATTTTCTTCAGAGCTGTTTAAGCAAAATGTTGAGCTAGCGCTATCTGGCAGTGTTGACGAGTTATTTCTCAGTTTTGAGCCCGATCCACTAGCGTCAGCTTCTGTGGCACAGGTGCATGCGGCGGTCTTGGCTGATGGGCGCGATGTCGTTGTAAAAGCTGTGCGACCCAATATTGAAAAAACTATTCGCAAGGATATTGCCCTACTCTATACCTTGGCGCGATTAGTCAAAAAATACAGCGAAGACGGTGAGCGCTTGCATCCACTAGAAGTAGTCAAAGACTACGAGTCAGTGATTTTAGAAGAGCTCAATCTGCAGTCAGAGGGCGCCAATGCGTCGTTGTTGCGTCATAACTTTGCAGATTCATCGATGTTGCATGTTCCTGAGATATATTGGCCGTACTCTAACAAAGACGTACTGGTTATGGAGCGAATCTACGGCATTCCGGTAACAGATCTTGATCAACTGAAAGCCGCGGGTGTTGATTTCAAGCTTTTAGCTCAACGTGGCGTAGAGATATTTTTTACCCAAGTCTTTGAACACAATTTTTTCCATGCTGACATGCATCCGGGCAATATATTTGTCGATGCAACAAATCCGAAGTCACCCACCTATATTGCTATTGACTGCGCCATCATGGGCTCGCTCTCCAGTGAAGATCAGTTTTATATGGCGCGCAATCTGCTGGCTATGTTCCAGCGCGACTATCGTCTGGTCGCTGAGCTGCATATTCGCTCTGGTTGGGTGCCTAAAGATACCTCAATAAATGATTTTACCGGCGCCATTAGATCTGTCTGCGAGCCCATCTTTCAGCGGCCTCTTAGCGAAATATCTCTGGGGCATATGTTAATAGATCTGTTCACCACGGCGCGACGATTTAATATGGAAGTCCAGCCTTCCTTAGTGCTGCTGCAAAAGACACTTTTAAATATTGAAGGTTTAGGACGTCAGCTTTATCCCGACCTAGACCTCTGGCAGACCGCGCAACCTTATTTAGAGCGATGGATGAAGGATCGTTATTCTCCAAAAAGTGTATTTAAGCAGCTAAAACGCTATGCGCCTGATTGGCTAGAGCACTTCCCGCAAATACCGCCGATGATATTTCAAGCACTAAAATCTGCGCAGCACAGCGAAGCTAATGACATCGTTAAAGGTTCAGCGTCGATGCCACATGATGCCTCTATTTGGAGCAAACTTTTAACCGCGGTAGGGTTTAGTAGTATTGGTGGCGGTATTGCCATCGGTTTCTCTCAGTGGTCGGCGGCACTAAGCCAACCACCGCTGATTAGCCTAGGCCTAGTTTTTACGGGGCTAGTGATTTTGGTGCTTCGTAAGCCCTGACTTTAGTTACCACCCAACACCTGCCATAATTAGCAACTAATTTCTAACGGTATTTTTAGCAATGAGTTACCTCGACGACATCAAATGGGACAATGACGGGCTGCTGCCAGCCATTGCTCAGGATGCTGAGACAGGCCGAATTTTAATGATGGCCTGGATGAATCGCGAGGCACTAGAACTCACCGTCAACGAAAATAGGGCTATCTACTGGTCCCGATCTCGGCAGAAGTTATGGCGCAAAGGTGAAGAATCAGGTCATCTTCAAGAGTTGATCGAACTAAGATTGGATTGTGATAGCGACGTAATACTGATGAAGGTGAATCAAATAGCCAATATTGCCTGTCACACCGGTCGAACATCGTGTTTTTATCGTGTCCTACAGAATGGTGAATGGCAGACTGTGGACAAGGTTATCAAAGACCCAAAGGATATTTACTAATGAGTGATGTCGTTCTAAAGCAACTCAGTGAGGTTCTTAAGGCCCGCAAAAGCGCGACGGCAGATGACTCTTACGTGGCTAGCCTGCATCAAAAGGGTCTCAATAAAATACTTGAAAAAGTGGGCGAAGAATCCTGTGAGGCTATTTTGGCCGCCAAAGATGCTGAACATAGCGGGGATAATACCGATGTAATTTATGAAACCGCCGATCTGTGGTTTCATTCTCTGGTTATGTTGTCTCATCTGGGTGAAGATGCTACCTCGGTACTTAAAGAATTAGAGCGGCGCTTCGATTTATCTGGGCTTGAAGAGAAGGCTCAACGCAATAAAGATTAATAATTTAGGAGAAAGATAATGGGTTTTGGCTGGCAAGAACTACTAATCATTTTAGTCATAGTGGCGCTAATTTTCGGCACCAAAAAACTACGCAATATCGGCTCAGATCTCGGTGGTGCTGTAAAGGGCTTCAAGGACTCTGTCTCCAAAGACCCCACAGACGATCTAGATGCTGAGGATAGCGAAAAATCTGAGGAGCACTCAGATTCAGACGCCAAAAAAGACTAGGCATGTTGATTCAATATGAGTTGATGACTGTCTATGTTTGATATTGGGTTTTCTGAACTTCTTATTATCGCGGTACTCACCTTAATTGTGATGGGGCCCGAGCGGCTGCCGGAAACTGTGCGCACGATTACTCTGTGGCTTGGACGTTTGCGTCAGTTTTTGTCCGCTGCGCGCACTGAGATTGAGGATGAGGTGGGTGTCGATGAAATTCGTCGGCAGCTGCATAATGAAAAGATCATTCGCGACCTAGAGAAAACCAAAGACCAGTTAAAAGATCTAGCCAACGATCAAAAGTCGATCTTTCCTGATGAAAAACCCGATGTCTGATCCAGAAACTTTAGACAGTCAGCCGTTTATGGCTCATCTTATTGAGTTTAGAGATCGCGTGTTGCGCTCAATCGTGGCAGTGCTTATTATTTTCGCGGGACTTTTCTCGTTTAGCAACGAGCTCTATCTGTATATTTCTGAACCGATTAGAGCCTATCTGCCCGGCGATCTAACCATGATCGCCACTGAGGTGACATCGCCATTTTTAACCCCCTTTAAGCTCACATTGGTGTTGTCGATGTTCGCCGCTATGCCCTACATTCTGTACCAGGTTTGGGCATTCTTAGCGCCGGGGTTATATCAGCGCGAAAAGAAAATTGTTCTGCCGCTGTTTTTCTCCAGCGTGTTCCTTTTCTACGGCGGCATGGCCTTTGCTTACTACGTGGTGTTCCCGCTGGTATTTATGTTTTTCACCAGCATAGTGCCCGATGGTATTAGCATAATGCCGGATATTCGTAGTTACTTAGATTTTGTACTGAAGTTGTTTTTTGCTTTTGGCCTTAGCTTCGAAATTCCTATCGCGGTGGTAATACTGTCTTGGATGGGCGCTGTGGACCCCAATAGCTTGGCTAAAAAGAGGCCCTATGTTTTTGTACTCTGCTTTGTGTTCGGCATGCTGCTGACACCACCAGACATTATCTCTCAAACCCTGCTTGCCATCCCCATGTGGATGCTATTTGAAATTGGCATTCTGTTTGGACGCATGGTTGCGCCCAAAGTCGATCCAGAAGCACCCTTATCTGACTAATGGGTTATTCGAACAGCGCGCGTTTAATAGCGCTGTAGTGTGTGTCTCTTGCCAACCTAGAGACCTTAGCGTTTGGTACCATAAACTCAAATCCGTGATATCCGCCGGTAAATATTTCCAACTGAGTGGCTACGCCCGATCCATTAAGACGCTGTGCATACTCGCGGTTCTCATCAATAAATAAGTCAACGGATCCAATCCCAATGTAGGCCGGTGGTAGGCCATGCAAATCGCCCGCGTGACTTGGCGCCGCATACTTAGATGCTACAAAGGGTTCTTCCTCTGAGGTCGTCTGTCTACCCAAATAATGCATCCAACCCTGAAGGTTAGAACGGCGATTCCAAATACGTTTATCTGTAATACTAAAACTAGATTCTGATGTACTGTTATTATCAATCATCGGGCAAAGCAGTGCCTGAAATGCCACCGACACCTCTGCCCTGTCCCTCGCCAGCAACGCAAGGCCTGCGGCTAGACCACCCCCCGCGCTAATGCCGCCTACGGCTATGCGCGAGGCATCCACTTTGAGCATGTCCGCATTATCAAACACCCATGTTAGGGCCGCATAACAGTCATTGAGAGGTGCAGGGAAAGGAAACTCAGGGGCTAAGCGGTAGTCTACAGAGACCACCACACAACCAATCTTTTCTACCATACGCCTCACCGTATAGTCATCGCCTTCCATGCTGCCAAAACAATAACCACCGCCATGAATCCACAATAAGCTCGGAAGGGGCTGTGTATGCCCTTCAGGTCGATACACACGTACGACCACATCTTGGTCATTGTCCTGCGTGACAATATAGTCCGAGCTTGTCACTCCAACTACCGAGGGCAGGGTTGACGCTATATAGTTACTGCGTTGCAGTGACACCGCTCGGGTTATCGTTAAATCAGCCCAAATATCGAACTCAGGTATAGCCTCAAGCGCTGGAATAAGCTCGGGGTCGACTAGTTTTAAATCCATATTATTATCCTTATCCTTATCCTTATCCTTATCCTTATCCTTATCCTAGAGGTATTCGGCGCTCTAGACTAGAATACTGTGTCTACTTAATTTCGCCACCGATATAAAACCACTGCGCACCAATGCGAGTAAACACCGACTTCTCATGCAATATGCTTTTGACCTTTTCTTCTTGGTAGGTGGCTTTAAATTCCACCCAGCCTTCGTTGTCTTTCTGACCTGAACCTAAAACATCAAGGTTAATCCATTGCTGGGTTTTTTCTGAGAGTTCACTGACACTAAGGTTTTTAGCCATAGGCGGAAACCAGGTCTTTAACAGATACTCGCCATAGCCGCCCAAAGCATAGGCGCTGTAGCGAGAGCGCATTAGTTTTTCGGGTGTGTCCGGCGATACTTTTGCCTCTAAATAGGGTTTGCAGCACTGAGAAAACGACAGTTGGTTTCCACAAAAACACGACTCATTCATTGTTTTTCATTGACCTAGAGAGATTAAGTTAAAATAATACCCCAAATTGATTAAGAAGAGTCGCACTATGCCCAGTTTAGATATTGTTTCGGAAGTTGATAGCGCAGAAATTCTCAATGCTACTAACAATGCAGCACGTGAATTAACCACCCGTTTTGATTTTCGTGGCGTTGACGCAACGATTACTGTTACAAACGATGTGGTGACACTTAAGGCCGAGGCTGATTTTCAGTGCCAGCAATTACTCGACATTTTCGCCACTCAGCTGGTTAATCGAAAGATTGACCCCACGGTGATGGAGTATGACAAAGAGGCGCTTCACAGTGGCAAAACGTTTTCGTTAAACGTTAGCTTTAAGCAGGGAATCGCCGCTGACGTCTCGAAAAAGATGATTAAAATAATCAAAGAGAAGAAGCTTAAAGTGCAGGCGCAGGTTCAGGGTGATGAAGTTAGGGTAACCGGAAAGAAGCGCGATGAACTGCAGACAGTGATGGCGTTGGTCCGCGAGGCAGACCTTGGGCAACCCTTCCAGTTTAAAAACTTTCGAGATTAAGTCTTAAAGCGGAATTATTCTGCACCGACAAAGGTCATGGAGATACTGTTAACACAGTGCCTCAAATTTTTGTCGGTGTAGCCTTCTCCAGAAAAAACATGCCCTAGATGCCCGCCACATGCAGCACAAAGTATTTCAGTGCGACGTCCATCGGCATCCGCAACCTTGGTGACTGCACCTTCAATTTCATCATCAAAGCTGGGCCATCCGCATTGGGATTGGAACTTGTGTTCAGAGCGGTACAGCGGAGCATCGCATTGCTTGCACAGATACAACCCACCGTCGAAGTGGTCGGTATATTTACCTGTAAACGGACGTTCAGTCCCTTTTTGTTGAATCACGTACTGCTCTTCTGCGTTTAGCTCATTGAGTTGCTTACTCATTAACTGTTCCCATTCAATTTAATATTTTTCGAACGCTCATCCTGCACTGCATACCAAAGCTTTACAATACCGTTTTGCAACGTCACTAGAGCATTTATGTCTGGACTAGAATAGCGGTCTTCACAATAGGTACGACCAAACAGCTTGATGTGATCAATCAAAGGATGTCCTAAATCGGCATATTCCCAATCGAGAAAATAGACACCCTGCTCATTAATAATAAGGTTTTCTAAAATTAGGTCGTGGTGCGCAATGACTGGAGTCCACTGTGACTGATCAATCATATTTGCTGCCTGCTGGATATCAGCGAGTCCTTCAAAGTGCGTCAGTTGATCGCTATAGAGTCGAATGTAGTCTGCATAGTTTCTTGTTGGCATACTCACACTAATGGCTTGAATACGCTGAATACAGAGTTCTAAGGTATCTTGCACGCCGGTATCAGCCAAATCTGACTGCGACAAGTGACGCCCTCTAATGAGTTGCGTCACCTGCACACTAGAATCACTGTAAATGAGTTTTGGTACACAATGAGTTGGCTGGAGATGTTCTAATAAGGATCTTTCTCTATCTCGATCTATTCCCAGGGACTGGGTGTTCGCTGCATTGACTCTTATAACCGCTCTAAACTCACCGCTGCCGATCAGAAAAGATTCGTTGGTCAAGCCCCCTTGCAACTGCTCTAAAACCGTAGGCTCTTCACCAAGTACAACATCACCAGCCTGCCAATCACGCCAATCGATAAGGGCTCTATGTAATAAATTCTCTGTTCTGGGCGACATAGTTTTTCTTCCACGCAACATAGCCAAGTGCAGATAGCACTAAGTAAACCACAAACATGGCTGCTGTCTGATCCAAATCGCGGTCAATGTAAAGGTAAATGGAAACGCTATTAATCACTATCCAGTACAGCCAGTTTTCCAATACCTTTCTCGCCACCATAACAGTAGTAAAGACACTTCCCCAAGTGGTAAATGAATCTAAGTATGGCAGTCTTGCGTCGGTATTCTCAGACAGTAAATAGCCAGACATGAGCGTTGCTGCGAGTATGACTAAAATGCCAGCGCTATGTTGTTTTGCCGTCCATCTAATAATCGTTACCCCACTTTGGTCAACGCCGCCCTTTTGCCACTGCAGCCAGCCATAAATCGCCATTGCCATGTAGTAAACGTTAAGAGCTGATTCCATATACAAACTGACATCACCAAATATGAACACATAAATGGCGGTGCTGAAAAAAGCGCAATACCAACAGAGACTATTTTGGCGCATCGCCAGTAGCAAATAGCCGATGCCCAAAGCCACCGCCAATGTCTCAAGATTCACCCAATCAAAACCCATCTAAAGCGCCTCATATCCGGGAATAATCTTAGCCACATAAACTGCCATATTATATTCACGATAACAGGCGGCAATGGTGTCTTGAACGGCTTTCATAGCATGTTCATATTCACCCTGAACCACGGTACTGGTTGGGAATGTGGTGATTTTTAGATTCTCAAAACAATTAATCTTTTCGATAAATCCATCAATGGGAGGAATAAATTCCTCCCGGTTAGGGTACATGCTGATATCAATTGTTACCTGCATCAAAACTACCTCTTTTGCCCATTATTAAGTTCATATAGCCGCTCAAAAATTATACTGACCGCTGACACCCAATGCTCGCGGTTCGCCAAACTGGTAGTAAGCTTCAGTGGCGTAGTATTTGCGCGGATCATTACCGAATCCACCAAAGCCACGAACGATTACATCCTCATCAGTGAGGTTGCGGCCCCAAACGGACAGAGTCCATTGATCTGCGCTATAGGCTAAATTGGTATTGAGCAACCAGTACGACTCAGACTGCTCATCGTGACTAGAGGAAAGGTAAAACTTGTCCTTTCCTTCAATATCAGCTGTCCAACTAAGGTTTTCACTAACCTGAACGCTAGCGCCCAGCGCAAACTGATAACCCGGTGCGTGAGCCTGATCTCGAGAATCTAAGGTAGCTGATAAAGGCGTGTCATAGTCAGTCTCCAACAATCCCAGAGAACTTTGAATGGAAAGTACTTCAGTGGCGAGCCAGTTGACTTCAACCTCCAGTCCGTAATTACTTCCTTTACCTGAATTACCAAAATAATCAGTAAAGTCACTAGCATTACTGTCATCTCTGGATTGAACCAGTGACTGTTTAATCTGAATGTCTTTTCGCTGCTGGTAAAACGCCGAAAGCCGAGTCTGCAGCCGCTGTTCAAACCAACTTCCTTTGACACCTGCCTCAAAGTTCCACATAAACTCTGTATCAAACTCACGGTCCTGTGCGGATAACGACGAGTCACTATTCACACCTCCCGCTTTGTAGCCTCGCGACACCAGACCATAGACCATAGCACTTTCATCAAGCTTATATTGGAGCGCAACACGACCACCCCAGAGATTCTCATCAACACTATGAGCCACACCATCACTGTCATTGTAAGTTGCCTTTCGACCCTCGAACCTTAAGCCGGTAATAAGACTTAAGCTAGAGGCGATATCAGTATCAAACTGACCATAAATTGCCCGATTTGTAGTATCAAAATTGCTGCTAAAGTCACCCGCGTTATAGGTGTATTGGCGCAGGAGTTGCTCGTCTTGCTGGCGAGCATAAACACCGAATACCCAGTGAGCATTTTTACCCAACAAACTCAGTGGCTGTTTGGAGACTAACTTAACATCAAGGGTGCTGTTATCGCGATCCCGTAAATAGTTATCTTCTGAGTTGTATTCCCACCCATCACACTCTTGTCCCGCGCATATTGCCGGAAAGGCCCAGTCTTCGTCATAACCATACTCAAGATCACTATCTGCAAAGCTAATTAAACTAACCACATCAAATTGCTCATTTGCCTGCCAGTTACTTTGTAGGGCAAACGCTGAGGATTGTTGGCGATCATGGCCAGGTTTATCAGAAAGGGTATTGCGCGTATTATCAAGAGAAAATGCGTCATAGCCATTGTCTGCATCAACCCGAAACAGCGTTAACTTAAGACTTAGATCATCACTTGCCCGCCAGTCAATGATTGCCCGTAAACTCAGCTCATCAATGTTGTCTGTGTCATCCCTTTTCAGAAAATCATTGGTTATATATCCGTCACTGGTATGACTTTGCGCTGCAACACGGTAATTCAGATCATCACTTAAAGACCCTCCCCGTGCGCCGGAGACTGTTTTGGTATTGTGACTTCCAGCTGCTAGCGAGAGGTTGCCTTGAGTAGTTCCAGTAGGCTGATTAGAAGTCAGATTGATCAAACCTGCTAGAGCGTTGGCACCATAGAGCGTGCCCTGTGGTCCACGCAGTATTTCAACTTGCTTGATATCCATAGTGGTGGCTGCGCCAGCAATACCAGTGAAGTCGATACCGTCGACCAAAATACCCACTGAGGGATTGAGGGGTTCGATGAATTGACTACGCTCACCAATACCGCGAATTTGGATGAATCGTCCTCTTGAAGCGCCACTGGAAAAGTTAATGTTGGGCGCCAAATTTAACAGCTGCTCTAGGTGCTTTGCCTGACGATTTCTAATGGTTGAATCATCAAAAATAGTGACGCTGGCTGCGGTCTCTAGCAAGCTTGCATCGCGAAAATCAGAGGTGACGATGACTTCTTCAATTAAGTCTGCAGCGGCGCCGGTTGTTGATAACAATAACAAGGGAATAATAAAGAGTTTTTTAGCCGTATTAAAAACATAGCTTTGGCGGTGAATACTTGAACTTATTTGCAATAACATATGGAGCCTCAGTAACAGTTGTTAAGGAGACCCGGAGTGAAAAGACGGAGTACAGGCAAAACTTGTCCTATTCCTACGCCGGCATAATCCGGATCAGGTTCAAAGGGTGCATCTCAGGTCAAGCAAAGCCGACCGCCCCTTAGGAGACACTATGATAACATGTCGCTAACGAAAATAGACTGCCAATATGATAATTCTAATGGTTTTTATAGAACCTACCTTGCGTATTTTGGGCGGTCACCATGAAATGATTGATTTGAGGAAATACCTAGCATGAAAAATGCAATTTTTTGTCTTATGACCTTTGCTGTACTTTTATTTTCAACTGGATGTCAGAAAGATACTTTAGCCTCGTTAGCCGGGGAATCAACCGCCATGACGTCATCAGAAATTGTTCAATTTCTTGATAACCTATTCCTAGAAGAGCTACAAGAAAGCCCTCAGTCAATGACCTATTTGGGCATGCGTGAACGCTACAATGAATGGAATGACATTTCAGATGCTGCCAGAGATAAAAGCCTTGGTATGACTAGAGATCACCTAAATAGAGTTATGGCTATTGACCTTTCCCAAGCCAATGACTCCGTCAAACTCAGCGTAAAAATGTTTATACAGCAGGCCAATAAAGCGCTGGAAGGTGATCGATGGCGTTATCACAGCTATCCTGTGAATCAGATGCGCGGTGTTCACGGAATGATTCCGTCCTTTCTCATTAACCAGCACCTGATCGCCAATAAAGACGAGGCTAAAGCCTATATAGAAAGAATCACCAACAGCGCGATTCTATTACGACAGGTGATTGAGCAACTAGAGATTCGCCAGCAAAAAGGTATCATCGCGCCAAAATTTGTTTTTCCATTAGTAATGGCATCTATTGATAACATTCTTAAAGGCGCACCTTTTAGCGAGGGTCAAGACAGTACTATTTTTGCTGACTTTAAAGCCAAGATCGCAAAACTGGAATTGTCAGAAGCCGATAAAACTGAACTTACTGCAGCTGCGTCCGCCGCGCTTCAAAATAGCCTTGCTCCTGGCTATTATGAACTACAAACTGCCCTGAGAAGTCTCGAGGCCAATGCAACCAATGATCACGGGGTTTGGAAATTCCCTGATGGAGAACAGTTTTATAATTTTGCTCTACAGCGAACCACGACAACTAATTTAACCGCAGAGCAAATTCACAATCGAGGGCTGGAGGAAGTAGCCAGAATTCAGTCAGAAATGTTAGAGATTATGAACACCGTCGGTTTTAAAGGTGATCTACAGGCATTTTTTGCTTTCATGCGCGATGATCCACGCTTTTACTTTCCTGATACTCCGGAGGGTAAACAAGCCTACCTCGATCAGGCGACAAAGCTCATCAATGACATGAAGGCGCGACTTGATGAATTGTTTATTACTAAGCCTAAAGCCGATTTAGTGGTAAAAGCGGTGGAACCTTTCAGAGAGGCCTCTGCAGGTCAGGCCTTTTACCAGCGCCCAGCACCAGATGGTAGTCGACCTGGAACCTATTTTGCCAACCTCTACAAAATGGGTGATATGTCTAAATATAATATGGAAGCACTGGCCTATCATGAGGGTGTACCGGGTCATCACATGCAAATTTCAATCGCTCAAGAGCTTAAGAACATTCCCAAATTTCGTCTCTTTGGTGGCTACACTGTGTTTAGTGAAGGCTGGGGTCTTTACTCAGAATCAGTGCCCAAAGAAATTGGCTTGTACTCAGACCCCTATTCCGACTTTGGTCGTCTATCTGGTGAACTTTATCGAGCCTGTCGCCTAGTTGTTGATACGGGTATTCATGCCAAAAAATGGACCCGAGAAGAAGCTCTAGACTATATGAATTCAAATGTTCCTCACTCAAATAACTACAATGTGCGCCAAATAGAACGCTATATAGTGATGCCCTCTCAAGCGACCGCCTATAAAATTGGTATGCTTAAAATCCAAGAATTAAGGGCGCATGCAGAGACAACTCTTGAAGAAAAGTTCGATATTAGAGAATTTCATGACGTAGTACTAAAGGATGGTTCTGTATCGCTACCCATATTGGAAGACAACGTAAATACTTGGATTGCTAAATCAAAAATTTAAAGGGCTAGCAAATGAAAAAACTAATCTCAATAGTATTGGCACTAATACTTTCCCCAACGGTTCATGCCGTTGAGTCCGAACAGAGAGCGCTTAACTCTCTTTACGATGAAATTTGGCATCATAAGATGATCTCATCTCCCACTTATGCAACCTATGTGGGTTATCCCGGTCAAAATGGCCGTTGGCCTGACCCTTCTCTTGAAGCTGTGCAACAGGATAAACAGACGCGAAGAGACTTCCTAAAACAATTACGTGCGATTGAATCTGATCAACTCGATGAAGATAGCCTGTTGGGATGGCAGCTTGTGGAGAAAAATTTGTCCGATGAAATCGATGGCTATACTTTCCCTGAGGAATTTATACTGATTCACCAGAGAAGTGGTGTTCAACAAGATATCTCAGATACCTTGTCAATGATGCCGTCGGCTAATCGACAAGATTTTTCTGATCGAATCTCACGCCTGCGCGGCGCAGCTGACTATATTGATAAAAATATTGTAGTGCTACGAGAAGGTTTAAAAAGAAACATTACTCCTCCGCAAATAACGCTCCGGGATGTGCCTGAGCAGATTCGTAATACCACGCCAGAAGACATACTCAAGAGTCCACTGCTCAAAAGCTTCACTAAGTTTCCGTTAGGCATTAGTGACGCGGAACAACGTGAAATCACCAGTGAAGCCGTCGCTATTGTTAAAAACAGTATTTATCCTGCGTTTGAGAGGCTCTTAACCTTTTTAGAAACCGACTATATACCCAACGCTAATAGCTCAATTGCGCTATCTGACATGTCCAACGGCAGTAATTGGTATCGTCACCGCGCAAAAAGATTTACCACCTCTAACCTCACACCTAAGCAAATTCACGCCCTAGGACTGCGCGAGGTAAAGCGCATACGCAAACAGATGGACAAGGTCATTGCCGAATCTGGATTCGAGGGCAGTTTTGAACAATTTACGGCTTTCCTAAGAACAGATCCGCAATTTTATATGACCTCCGCAGAGAGTTTACTGGCGGGTTATCGTGATATTGCCAAGCGCGCCGATCCCGAGCTTGCAAAAATGTTTGGCAAGCTTCCCCGAATGCCGTACGGCGTAATACCCATTCCAGACTATGCGGCAAAATCTCAGACCACAGCGTACTACTGGGGAGGCTCCAGCAAAGATGGGCGTCCGGGTTATTTTTATGCCAACACCTATGCATTGGACACTCGACCTATTTGGGAAATGGAGGCACTGACCCTTCATGAGGCTATGCCCGGCCATCACCTACAGATATCACTGGCGCAAGAACTCCCAGAAACTCACCCACTGCTACAAAATCTTAGCTATACCGGATTTGTCGAAGGGTGGGGGTTATATGCGGAAAGCTTAGGCGATGAAATGGGCTTTTATAAAGACCCTTACAGTAAATTTGGACAACTCACCTACGAGATGTGGCGAGCAGTTCGTCTTGTAGTCGATACCGGTATGCATATATTCGGTTGGGAGCGCCAACAAGCTATCGATTTCTTTGCCAGCAATACGGCTAAGAGCATGCATGACATTGAAGTGGAAATTGATCGCTATATCTCATGGCCAGCACAGGCCCTTGCCTACAAAATTGGAGAACTTAAATTTAAAGAGTTGCGTGCACGAGCAACTGAGAAGCTCGGCGACCAGTTCGACATACGCAGCTTTCACGACCAGTTACATGTTAAAGGCGCCCTGCCACTGAATGTTCTGGACCAACGCATCGATACCTGGATTACCAACCAGCTTTAAAGACTGATATCAAACTGTGCAAGCGAGTATACGGCTGACCTCTCCTAGAGGGCGGCCCGACTGCTCGCGCAGATTATTGAAAATATCTTGAACACGCCGCAAATCACGTTGAGAATTGACACTAAACTTCTCTATGAAACCATGGTTGACCAGAGCATCACAAACATCTTTAGTCATTAAAAACGTGTCTTTACCCATACTTCTGAGCATCATGGGTCCACTGTTTCCGCCCAATCTGCACCCTTGTTTCTTCAATTCCAACCATAAGCCGACAATGTCTTCACTGGGCCAATCAGCAATAAACCTCGCGAAACTACCATGACGCCGTTGTTGATCAAGCACATAGACTGCATTGTTTCGCACAGCGACTATCTTTGTGAAATTTCTCACTATCGTAGTATCCTGCGCGAGCTCCTCTAATCGCTCATCGCTAAAATGTGCTACCGCCAGAGGATTAAACTTGGCAAAGGCATTTTCAAACCCTGGCCACTTATGGTCAATGACTCGCCACACAAAACCGGCCCTGAAAACACAGCGTGTCATCATAGAGAGATAGCGATCATCTGATATTTTTGACAGCTCCACTGAAGTTGCAATCGAAGGAAGAACCTCTTCGAGTCGTGCAGCGGATCCTTTGTTCTTAACGGCCAGATCATAAAGGGTTTGGAACGATGTCACTATTTATAAACTCCTAAAAGTTGATAACTACCAAGCCTGTGCGATCTCAACAATAAAACCCACAGCTATAAACGCTAGTATTAGACCGAAACACTTGTTGAGCCAACCACTTGCATTGTGGAACCGATAGATAGAACCAGAGCGAGAAATAATGGCCACCACAAACAAATACCAGAGCATATCGACACCGCCTGCAATTAATGCAAGATAGATCTTTTCTCCTGCACTACTTTCGAGTCTAACGAATTGACTAAACAAAGCCGTAAAAAACAACAGTATTTTTGGATTAAAAAAAGCGATGGCTAAACCATCTCTTATCGCCAAAATATTGGATGATGCTGCCGTCAAAGGCAGTTCCGCCTCTTGAGTTATTGGCGATGATGACCACAACCGATACGCTAGGACGAGCAGAAATACACACCCAACGACTTGAATTGCATCAAATATCTGCTGGTTATTGCTAATAACTACCGACAACCCGAACGTTGTTATCGCCGCATAAACGGCAATTGCCAACCCGTGACTAATCGCAGCGCAGGATCCAGCCGTCGAACCTCTAGCCAGAGTATGATTGACCACAACGGCTAAACTAGGTCCCGGAGACATGGCTCCAAAAAGACAGGCCATGGACACAGTTGCCCAAAAACCTAGATCAAGACCAACTAATAAAAATTCATTCATTGGTTTTTTATACAGTTATCGGTGGATAACACAAGCTTAAAATTTTTAAAACCGTAACTAATACTCATAACTGCATCAAAAAGCGTGCTTTGTATCACATTTTTACGCGATTAATACTTAAGTATTATATGAATTTCTACTCAAATACTTATTATTGTTAGCTCGATTATTAATGTTCATTACAAGTGCAATTGAGTGCCCCAAACGGATTTATTAGGCAAAAGGATGAGTAGAATGAACGCAGAACTTTGCAGGAAGCAAAAGATACATATTGATTTACAATACAAAAAGACATCGCTAGAGCAATCTTTTAATGCTGGACTAAAAGCGTTCACGGCACATATAAATGCTTTGCCCGAGGAACAAAGATCTCGATTAGAATCTGCTCTAGGCGTCTATACTACCTGAGATTCTGAGACACACGTTCGAATAGCTCACTTCTCTCAGAAACATTCAGCATAGCTATCCGCTTATAAATTTCTTCCACGGACTCGGCAGCCGGTGTCCTGGCTGATTTACTTCCGCCCGTTTCATATAGAGACTCTGGAGTGATACCAAAAAAATTG
>CAJJAU010000054.1 GCA_905182275.1 gamma proteobacterium HTCC2207 | reverse complement strand
ATGTACCGTGATAATTAGCGAACAAGATTTGACCGCACTGTGGGTGACTATAAAGTTAGCATCAGTGAGTACTCTCGTCTTATTGATCATAGGCACTCCTATCGCATGGTGGCTGTCACGCAGTCAGTGGCGTTTTAAATTTATTATTGAAGCTATTATTGCTCTACCGCTGATTCTGCCGCCAACCGTACTGGGCTTTTATTTGTTGATTTCACTGGGCCCTAATGGCCCTATCGGAGGGTTGGTTAGTCTCCTTGGCGGCGCTCCATTGGCGTTTACGTTTACTGGACTAGTGATTGGCTCAGTCTTTTATTCTATGCCTTTTGTTGTACAACCTCTGCAAAACGCTTTTGCGTCTATTGGCAATAGGCCTTTAGAAGTAGCAGCAACACTTCGAGCATCACCACTAGACCGGTTTTTAACCATTGCCGTGCCCATGGCTAAGCCAGGGTTTATTACAGCCAGCGTGTTGGGTTTCGCTCATACCCTCGGCGAATTCGGCGTGGTGTTAATGATTGGCGGAAACATTCCCGGTAGTACGCAAGTGGCGTCCATTGCAATTTATGATCATGTAGAGGCCCTAGAGTACGGCCAAGCGCATTGGTTAGCCGGCAGCCTGTTACTGTTTTCATTCCTGCTGTTAATTATTGTATATGGCGCTAACCGTCGCTACACGGTGGCACAACCATGAGTATAGCGCTGCGCTTTCATATTCAACGCGGTGAGTTCGCTCTCAACATAGACACAGTCATCCCTGGCAGTGGTGTGACCGCGATATTCGGGCCTTCAGGTAGCGGTAAAACAACGCTTTTAAGGGCCATCGCCGGGTTGGAGTATGCCGAAGATGGTCACCTTAAGGTTGGCGATGTTGTATGGCAGGGGAACAACACATTTTTACCCACCCATCAGCGCAAAGTCGGCTACGTCTTTCAAGAGCCCAGCCTGTTCAGCCATCTCACCGTACAAGGTAATATTAACTATGGCCTGAAACGGATAAAAGATGAATCCTCCGCTGATGTTCTACAGAACGCTATCAATCTGCTAGGCATTGAGCATCTGCTTCAGCGTATGCCATGGCAGTTATCCGGTGGCGAACAACAGCGAGTCGCCATCGCTCGTGCACTGGCTACAAGCCCATCAATGTTATTACTGGATGAACCCTTGGCAGCATTGGGGGATGAACAAAAAACAGCCATATTGCCGTATCTTGAATCTGTGTATAAAACGCTAGATATACCCGTACTCTATGTCAGTCACTCACGCGATGAAGTTGCTCGTTTAGCCGATCATTTACTATTACTTGATAATGGCGAGATAAAAGCCTGTGGCCCGATAAGTGAGATGTTTACCGCTATGAATTTGCCACTAGCTCATCAGGACAATGCAGAAAGTATTATTGAAGCCTCTGTATCCAGTTTTGATGAGCAATTTGGTTTAGCGACGCTGGCTTTCTCAGGAGGCCAATTTTTAGTGGCGTCTGCACCTCTAAATATAGGTTCAACCGTTCGCCTGCAGGTGCTTGCCCGTGATGTTAGCATTACTCTTGAGCCACAAATCAATACCAGTATTCTCAACATCATTGCGGTCACCATCGATCAAATAGTCAAAGAAAGTAGCGCTCAAATGACCCTGCGCTTAACAGCCGATAATACGGTGCTACTGTCGAAAATAAGTTGTAAATCAGCCGATGATCTAAATCTAAAAAAAGGTGCTCAAGTTTATGCGCAGGTCAAAACCGCGGCCATACTGATCTAACTCATCAACATTAGGGCGAGGATAGCCTATGCATATCGATACACTGACTAAAAATGACAGTCACACGCAGGTTATGCCTACGCGACTAGCTGGGCACCCATGAACTGGGTCTTTGGCCTGTTTGTGGGTCTCTTAATCGCCCTAATTTTGTGGCGACTAGTCACTCAGTACGAGAAAAAATATGCCGCTAAACGTCAAGCATTAGTCCAACGGAAACTCGACCGCATCGCTGACACTAAGCAACGCCAAAGCAACAAAGAATATGAGTCAGTGCCAATGATTAAAGTACGTATCGCCGAGCCTAATGAGCTAGAAAAATTACAGACTTTCTTAATATCTCAGGGCGCTAATCAATGGAATTATCTCCCCGAAGATGGGGTAAAAGAACAATTTCAGCGCATTCGTCAAGGTGTCGATCAATGCCTTGTGGCGGCGAGTAATGAGCATACGATTGGTATCGCCATTTATCGTCAATCCGGAGATGCTCCAACAATTTTTGATGGCTATGTTGGCGTAAACAACATGGTTTATGTCGCTGAAGTAACAGTACATGCGCAGTGGGGCGGCCAAGGTATTGGCAGTACGCTACTTGAACATATCGCCACAGCGGCTAAAGAGCAAGGTGTTGATGGCCTTATCATAGACCGGCATGAACAAAACCTTGCCTCTGCAGGAATGATGAGAAAAGCCGGGTTTGTTGAGGTCGATTGTTTTTTAGACCTAAAACGTCGACACACAGGTAGTCGAAAAACGACTATTCTTAAGCGCAGCTTAACGACATAAGGTTGGGTTGATGAGACATTAGGAGTAAAAACATGGATATAGTTCTCAAACAATTTGATAACCCCGATGAAGTGGCTACCTTTGATAAAGGCAAATTTGAGACGGTGACCCTTGGCGGCATGACCATTGGAAGAGCGACTTATATGCCGGGCTGGAAATGGTCTGCAGATGTCGGCCAATCCTTAGGTAAAGATTTTTGTGATGTCGAGCATGTCGGAATGGTAATATCTGGATGTGCTACAGCCGCTTTTGCCGATGGCCGGGTTGTAGAAATGCATGAAGGTGATTTGTTTTATATTCCAAGAGAACCTCACGATAGTTGGGTTGTCGGCGATCAGCCTTACGTGTCACTACACTTTTTAGGCGCGAGTCATTACGCTAAATAACGAGGTTCCAATGGAACAAACTAATCAACTCAAGAGTCAGTTCCACCTATTTACCCAAAGAAGGTTTTTGCCTTTTTTTGTGACTCAATTTCTCGGTGCACTCAACGATAACCTGTTTAAAAATGCGCTCTTAGTTATTGTTGTCAGCTCTGCAGTTGCGGGTTCAGAGGCAAGTACCAACTTCACCACTAACTTCGCGGTTGGTTTATTTATACTACCGTTTTTCCTATTCTCTACTACCGCCGGTCAGTTAGCTGATACCTATGACAAGGCAATGTTAATGCGCAGAGTTAAGCTTGCCGAAATTTTTATTATGCTCGCAGGCAGCTATGCTCTGATAACTCAAAACCTCAACTTTATGCTGTTGATCTTATTTTTGCTCGGCACCCAATCCGCTTTTTTTGGCCCTGCAAAATATTCTCTCATTCCACAACACCTCAACAGCGATGAGTTATTAGCCGGTAATGCACAGATCAGCATGGGTACCTTTGGGTCCATTTTGCTGGGCACTTTGATTGGCGGATGGATGGTCACGCTTGAGAATGGCATTACTCTGTTAAGCGGGGCTATTGTCTTAGTGTCTATTATTGGATGGCTGTGCAGCCGCGAGATCCCAGAAGCCCCCTCAGAAAATCCTAAGCAAAAGCTTAGCCTAAACCCCTTTGCCGAAACAGCCGGCAATTTCCGGATGGCACGCGAGAATCGTACGGTGTTTCACTGCATTCTAGCGATCTCTTGGTTTTGGCTATATGGTGGGTGCTTTTTAACCCAGGTCCCAAACTTTACAGTGACCGTGCTCAATGGTCACCCGCGTCTAATTTCAATTTTACTGGGTGCCTTCATTGTTGGCGTTGCGCTGGGTTCACTGTTGTGTAATAGGCTGTCGCGAGGCGTTATAGAACCAGGCATTGTGCCCTTGGGAGCTATTGGTCTAAGTATTTTTGCCTTTGACTTGAGCTTCGCTTCAATCGCCTACCAAGAGACTCACGGCTCCCTTAGTTCGATCATGCCAAGTCAATTTATAGGTCTAGAGGGCGGCGCGCATATACTGATCGATTTGGTGTTGATTGGCATGTTTGGTGGGTTTTTTATAGTGCCACTCAACTCAATGGTTCAACAGCGAACCGCTGCCAATAATCGTGCACGTGTTCTTTCCGTTAATGCCATTATTAATGCGGCCTTTATGGTCGGTGGTAGCCTGATGGGTATTTTTTTCCTGAGTATTTTAGGCTGGAGTATAATGTCGTTTTTCATTACTGTAGCGGTAATGAACATTGTGGTCGTCGGCGTTATTTTTTTCCGAGTGCCTGAATTTTTTTCAAGATTTAAACTCTGGTCTTCCAGCCGCTTTAAATTATCATCTAATCGCTAAATAGGAGCTATAAGCGCACATGCAACTTTCATCAAAAATTCTATCCGGGATGGTACTTGGCATTATTCTAGGTTTAGTACTGAATGCACTAGGTGGTGCTGATCCTGAGAAAACGCCACTTATTGCTTGGTTTGTAAACAATATTTTTGATGTGATAGGTCAGATTTTCGTCATTTCTTTAAAGCTGTTAGTAGTACCTCTGGTGTTTTTCTCTTTGGTGTGCGGTTCTGCCTCGATGGGCGAGGATGTCAAGATGGGTCAGGTAGCCCT
>CAJJAU010000053.1 GCA_905182275.1 gamma proteobacterium HTCC2207 | reverse complement strand
CCATTGGCAGAGGCTCGCCAATCACGCCGGTTGAAAATGGTAGAATTGTGTCGATATCAACCTCTGCCCAAGCCGCCAGGTTGCTACAAGTCAAGGTTGCGTCCAGTAAGCCCTGCTCGCCAGTACCGGCATTGGCATTGCCTGTGTTGGTAACAAGATAACGAGGCCGGCTGCGTAATAAACGCTGTTTGCAAACCGTCACTGGCGCTGCACAAAAGGCATTTTTAGTGAAAAGTGCCGCTACAGAACTCCCCTCACTGACTTCCATAATAACCAAGTCAGGTCTGCCCGGAGTTTTGATCCCCGCACTGGTCGTCCCCAATTTGAACCCAGCGATGGGGTGCAGTATTGGTAGCTCTGATTTACCTGTGGCCATCTGAATATCCTCTATTTTCCCTCACTAAATTTTACCGCAGCACTGTTTGAATTTCTTACCAGACTGGCAGGGACAAGGATCATTTCGACCGACTTTAGGTCCAGGTCGCATCATCGGTTGCTGAACTGCTTCAGAGCGCTCGCCGGCATCAGCTCCGGTCAAACCAGAGGCTTCAGCATGCTTATATTCTCGGTTACCCTGCTCACTGCGCCGTTGCTCTTCAAGACGAGTCATGTCCTCTTCGCTAGCCACCTCAATATGGCTTAAGTATCGAATAGTGTCATATTTGATGTTGCCCAGTAAGTCTTCAAACAGACCAAAGGATTCACGTTTGTACTCTTGCTTGGGATTTTTTTGCGCGTAGGCTCGAAGACCAATACCTTGACGCAGTTGGTCCATACCTGCGAGATGCTCTTTCCATAGGTTATCTAGTACCTGCAACATAATTTGTCGCTCGACCTCACGCATTTGGTCACCCACATGAGCGTAGCGGTCAATATAAGCTTGCTGTAATTGAGCGCCGATTCTATTGCGCAACTCGCCTTCTTCAAGACGATCATCGTCATCTAGCCACTGTTGTATCGGTACCTGCTGAGCAAACTCCGTTGCCAATGCTTTTTGTAATCCCTCAACATCCCACTGCTCTTCGATACTCATGGGTGAGATATAGGTGCTAATACACTGCTCAACCACGTCACCACGAACATTGGTAATAATGTCTGAAATATCATCGTCTTCAAGCAGATCGTTGCGCTGCTGATAGATGACCTGGCGCTGATCATTGGCTACATCGTCATATTCAAGTAGATGTTTGCGAATATCGAAATTACGGCCTTCAACTTTACGCTGTGCTTTTATGATGGCATTGTCCACCATGCGATGCTCGATCGCTTCACCGTGCTCCATACCCATGCGTCGCATCATATTTCTAACGGTGTCAGATGCAAATAGACGCATCAATGGATCTTCGAGAGAGAGATAAAAACGTGACACACCAGGATCACCTTGACGACCAGAACGACCGCGTAGCTGGTTATCGATCCGGCGTGATTCGTGCCGCTCTGTGGCTACTATATGTAATCCGCCAGCCTCAATAACTTTGGCATGACGCTCGGTCCAATCTTGCTTCAATGCGTCGATCTTACTCTCAGTAGTGCTCTTCTTTTGCTTTAGTTCTTTCAATTCAGCATCAAGGTTTCCACCTAAAACGATGTCGGTACCACGTCCTGCCATGTTGGTGGCAATAGTCACCGCACCAGGACGGCCTGCATTGACAATAATGCTAGCCTCTAATTCATGTTGCTTGGCGTTGAGTACACTGTGTTTAATCTTGGCTTTTTTAAGCATGCCTGATAAAAGCTCTGAGGTTTCAACCGAGGCAGTGCCCACTAGCACCGGCGCTCCCTTGTCGACAATTTCTTGAATGTCAGAGATAACGGTTTCAAACTTTTCCTCTTGGCTAAGGAATACCAGATCATTGAGATCTATTCGCACCACATCGACATTGGTAGGAATGACCATCACCCGCAGGCCATAAATTTGCTCGAATTCGTACGCTTCTGTATCTGCGGTTCCGGTCATACCTGACAATTTTTGATAAAGCCGAAAATAATTCTGAAAAGTCGTGGAGGCTAATGTTTGGCTTTCTTGCTGAATGGTCAAGCCTTCTTTTGCTTCGATAGCCTGGTGCAAACCTTCTGACAGACGCCGACCGGCCATGGTTCTGCCAGTGTGTTCATCAATTAAAACCGCTTGGCCCTCTTGTACAATATATTCAACATCACGGTGAAACAGATGCTTGGCTCGCAAGGCAGAGTTTACGTGGTGCAACAAACCGAGATTGCTTGGCTGATAGAGACTTTGGTCCTGTGCTAGAAGCTCTTGTTTAATGAGAATTTCTTCAATTTTCTGATGTCCATCTTCGGTCAATTCAATACTTCTGGATTTCTCATCAATGACAAAATCACCGATTACAGGCGCATCTGGGTCAGCGTCCACCGAACCTTCCAAGTCTTCGCTTTCTTCCACAGCCTCAAGCTGTGAGGTAAGGCCACTCATGGTCTTATACAACTCAGAACTGTCTTGAGCCGCACCTGAAATGACTAGCGGGGTGCGCGCCTCATCGATGAGGATTGAATCTACCTCATCAATAATCGCAAACCCGAGTCCGCGCTGTGATTTATCATCCAGGCGCAAGGCCATGTTGTCTCGTAAATAATCAAAACCGAATTCATTATTGGTGCCATAGGTAATATCAGCGGCATAGGACTGCTGCCGAGAACTCGGCTGGAGCTCCCCTTCATCGCTGGCGGCCAAATAAAATGAGTTTGGGCTATCGGCACCTTGATAGGACTGGATAACACCGACTGACATACCTAACGCTTGATAGAGAGGTGCCATCCATTGAGCATCGCGTCGCGCCAAATAGTCATTAACGGTGATAACGTGGACAGCATCACCTGATAGAGCATTTAAATAGGCTGACAGGGTAGCCACTAGGGTTTTACCTTCACCCGTGCGCATCTCGGCAATCTTTCCCTGATGCAGTGTTAACCCACCAATCATCTGCACGTCGAAATGTCGCATACCGAGAACTCTCTGAGAGGTCTCTCGGACTACGGCAAAAGCTCGAGGTAAAATTTGATCTAAGGTTTCCCCTACCGCAAGCCTATCGCGCAGGACTGTTGTTTGACCTTGAAGGTCAGAATCGCTCAATAATTTGAGCTCTTCTTCGAAAGCGTTAATTTTAGTGACGACTTTGCGCATTTGACGCAAGTCACGATCATTACTGGTACCGAAAATATTTTTGAGCAATTTGGCGAACATACTATCTATTCCATTAACAAGCAGAAAAAACTAGGATTTAGTAAATCCCTCAGACAAACAAGCTTGGTCTACGGAGTTAACGGTGGGTATTGCGTATGTAGGTGGCTGGATCGACTGTTCGACCATTTTTGAAGACTTCGAAGTGGACATGCGGCCCAGTGGAACGACCCGAACTACCCATTTTGGCGATAACTTGGCCTTTGTTAACGATGGCGCCTAATTCCGCCAAATTCTTGTCATTGTGCGCATAGCGGGTAACATACCCATCGCTATGGTTGATTTCTACCATCGATCCATAACCATTACGCGTTTCTGATGCAGTTACAACGCCTGAAGCCACTGCAATTATGTCGTCTCCATGGCTGCCCGCAAAATCAACACCCGCATGCCATTGGTTTTTACCGTGAAATGGATCAATTCGCATACCATATTCGGAGGACATCCAGCCTTTCTTTATAGGGCGTCCCGCGACCAACTGCTGGCTCTTTAATTTATTATCAGACAACATGGACTGTAATATTTGCAGTTGTGACTCTCGACTGCTAATAGAGCTGTCCAACTTAGCGAACATTGCAGATACTTTGTCTTGTATTTCTACTTGCTCAGCAATCTGTCTTTGCGACTGACTCGCTGGGCCACCCAGACCAGGGGTAGTTGAAAAGTCAAACTCTCCATCGTCAAGGCTAGCAACTTGAGTTAAACGCTCGCC
Organism: gamma proteobacterium HTCC2207; assembly: GCA_905182275.1. Taxonomy (GTDB): domain Bacteria; phylum Pseudomonadota; class Gammaproteobacteria; order Pseudomonadales; family Porticoccaceae; genus HTCC2207. The sequence goes on along the minus strand of CAJJAU010000053.1, from coordinate 25,334 downwards.
AAGCGCGTCGAGTCGAACCAATCTGGAGCGCAATTTTGCTAACTTAAGGGTCATTGCAGATAGCGAGGTTTCTAACTGATCTCTTCCGGAATCAACTTCATCCTGCTGAAGGACAATCTGATGTTGCATTTCGGCAATACTGTTGTCAAAAAGTAGCTGCCAACGCCCATCAGCGATCTTTACACCCAATATTCCGCCAGCAGCAAGTGGCAAGCCAAGCAATACTATTGACAAGACGCACTTAGCCCAGCTGTTCAGACGTATGGTCCGAACTTTTTCGGCATGATGACTAATGAAAATTATTTTCACGATAGACGAAAACTCAGGTTATTAGCTTAAATGGTTGTAAGAAATTGGCATATCTTCGGGATTGTTGACAAAAGTAACGAATTCCCAAGCATCTTTATCTGCCATCAACGCACGTAAGGACACGTTGTTAAGGCCATGACCAGACTTGTGCGCATCATATCGCCCAATAAGGCTATTACCTACAACATAAAGATCACCAATGGCATCGAGAATTTTATGCTTCACAAACTCATCGCTGTAACGCAAACCGTCTTCATTCAGAATATGCTCATCGTCAACGCCAACGGCATTGTCTAGACTGGCACCTCTCGCCAAACCAATGGATTGCAGATATTCCATATCTTTAACAAAACCAAAAGTTCTCGCCCTGCTCACTTCTTTCACAAAACTAGTGGTGGAAAAATCAATGCTCGCATTCAGTGTCTGTCGACTGAGTACAGGATGGTCGAACTCAATTGAGAAGTTAACCTTAAACCCATCAAACGGTGCAAAGGTAGCCACTTTATCGTCTTGTGTGACAGTGACTGATTTTTTAATTCGAATGAACTTTTTAGCTGCGTCCTGCTCAACAATGCCTGCAGACTGAAGCAAGAAAACGAAAGGTCCGGCACTGCCATCCATGATTGGGATTTCTTCGGCAGAAACGTCAACCAGCAGATTGTCTACACCTAATCCGGCCAATGCCGACATCAAATGCTCAATCGTAGAAATACGGGTATCACCACTCATCAGTGTAGTATGCAAATTAGTGTCGCCGACATTTTCAGGCGAAGCTACTATTGAGATCATTGGTTCTAGATCAGTACGACGGAATACAATCCCAGTATCAGGCTCAGCCGGATGTAAAGTCAGGTATACCTTCTCCCCGGTATGGAGCCCCACGCCGTTGGCACGTATGGTGTTTTTTATCGTGCGTTGCTTTATCATATCTGATCCCAAACCGTGATTGCGAATGGTAACAGACAAGCCCCTTTATCACCAAGATTTTTACAATCTGAGGCGAGGCGGCAAAGGGGCTGAGGTCACAATATCAGTCAGCCTGCTTTCTTAAAAATGCAGGTACATCTAGGTAGTCCAGCTCCGAATCCGTCTGCACATCAACTTTTCTCGCAGCAGAGCTAGAACTATCACCTGTCGCCGGCCCGCGCCTAAAGCTAGTCGGTTGCTCTAATCGGCCCCAATCAATATCGCCACTGGTCTTTCGAGGTGGTTGGTTATCTACAATAACGCCTCTAGGACCGGTTTTCGCTACGGGACTACGTAAACCGGTGGCTACAACTGTCACGCGAAGTTGATCATTGAGTTCGGGGTCAAAGACACTACCAACAATAATGGTGGCGTCCTCATCGGCGAATTCACGCACGGTGTTGCCAACATCTTCAAACTCACCCAACGTTAGGTCGAATCCGCTAGTGATATTAACCAAAATACCCTTAGCCCCCTGCAGGTTGACGTCTTCCAGAAGTGGGCAGCGAATGGCGCTTTCAGCAGCAATCACAGCACGATCCGAACCACTGGCTTCGCCAGTACCCATCATTGCCATTCCCATTTCTGACATAACAGTTCGTACATCAGCAAAGTCTACGTTGATAAGACCGTCTAACAGGATCAAATCAGTAATTCCTTGCACCGCACCAAACAATACGTCATTGGCTTGCCTAAAGGCATTGAGAACAGTCATATCTTTACCCAATACCTGAAGTAGCTTTTCATTGGGTACAATTATGAGTGAATCCACCCGTTCTTTGAGTTGCGCTATACCCTCATCTGCAATGGCCATACGCTTTCGACCTTCAAACCCAAACGGCCGGGTGACTACACCAACGGTCAATATACCCATTTGCTTAGCGATTTCGGCAATAACAGGTGCTCCACCAGTACCTGTACCTCCGCCCATACCTGCGGTAATAAAGACCATATCCGCACCTTCCAATACCTGTGCGATACGTTCTTTATCTTCCATCGCCGCTTGGCGGCCAACCTCTGGATTAGCACCTGCACCTAGTCCTTTGGTCAATGCACCGCCGAGCTGCAAAACAGTCGCATTATCTAGTTTATGCATTGATTGAGCATCGGTGTTAGCACAGATAAAGTGCACGCCATCAATATTACTGTCAATCATATGACGTACCGCGTTACAGCCACCACCACCAACACCTACTACTTTTATTTCTGCATTCTTCGGAATGCTATCTACTAACTCGAACATATTGTTCTCCTTATTTGCGCCTCACAATTAAAATATATACCACTAAAACTAGTGGTTCTTAAACTCCGCTTTGGAACCAACCCTTCAATCTTTCAAAAATACTTCCCTCTTGCGCGCGTAACTTTTCACCGCGACCATTTTTACGCTGTTCAATAACCCCAAAGTGCAAAAGCCCTACCCCTGTGGAGTAAATTGGATTATTGACAATATCTGACAGACCTCTAACCTTACTCGGAGCACCAATGCGTACTGGCATATGAAAAATCTCCTCAGCCAATTCAGTAACTCCTTCCATTTTTGATGTACCGCCGGTCAAAACAATACCTGCAGCAATTAACTCTTCGAAACCGCTGCGGCGCAGTTCCGCCTGCACTAAGGTAAATAACTCGTCATATCTTGGCTCAACCACTTCAGCAAGAAGCTGGCGTGACATATCTCTTGGCTCCCGATCACCCACACTGGGTACCTTTACGGTTTCCTCAGGGCGGGCTAACTTTGCCAGGGCACAGGCATACTTAACTTTAAGGTCCTCCGCATGAGGTGTGGGCGTGCGCAATGCCATCGCTATGTCATTGGTGACCTGATCACCGGCAATAGGAATCACTCCGGTATGTCGGATTGCCCCCTCAGTAAAGATTGCTATATCTGAGGTGCCACCGCCAATATCTACCAGCGCAACACCAAGTTGTTTTTCATCTTCGGTTAAGATGGCATAACTCGATGCTAGCTGCTCAAGCGCCAAGTCATCGACCTCAAGGCCGCAGCGACGAATACACTTTTTAATATTCTGAGCCGCATTTGCAGCACAGGTAACGAGATGTACTTTGGCCTCTAGACGAACGCCTGACATACCAATGGGCTCTCTCACTCCCTCTTGATCATCAATAATAAATTCCTGCGGCAACACATGAAGGATTTCTTGATCCGCGGGAATAGCAACTGCCCTAGCGGCATCTATCACTCTTTCTATATCCAACGACTGGACTTCTCGATCACGGATTGCGACGATTCCATGAGAGTTAAGACTTCGGATATGACTTCCGGCGATACCGGCATACACTGAGTGAATTGAACACCCTGCCATCAACTCAGCCTCCTCAACGGCTCTCTGAATTGAATTAACCGTCGCCTCAATGTTCACCACCACGCCTTTTTTTAATCCGGATGATTTATGCATCCCGGTACCTACTATTTCTAACTCACCGCTAGCGTTGATAGAACCGACAATAGCCACTACCTTAGACGTGCCTATGTCTAATGCGACTACCATGTTCTCTTCATTTGAATTACTCATAGTCTTGCCCTTTTTCCTTCGCTGTTATGCCGCACTGGAGTCTGTATTAGATTCATGTCCCAAATCCCCACCGGCTAAATCTTGATCTCGCCACGATACCGCCAAACCATTTGGATAACGCAGATCGATAGTTGCTATGTTATTAAGTTGGATATCTAGCCCAGATCTCCAAACCACCACTAAACGTCTAATTTTTTCAACGATTTGGTCGCGCCCAAGCACTATTCTCACGCCAGCCGCAGTCTCAACTTGCCAGGCTCCAACAGCGTCACGCTGGAGCTCAGTGAGTTTTAAGTCAGTTGGGCCCAACAGCTCAGCAAGAAGTAAATACTGGGCTATCATGTCTTGTGAACTGCCAAAATCAGCTTCAAGAACAGGTAGAGACTGTAAATTACTGTTCTCTGGCAAAGATAGTTGATCACCAAGGCGATTTAAAAACCCCTGCTTTCCCCACCGCGCAATAGGTACTTCCTCTACGACTTCAACCTTCAGGGTCGAGGGCCATTCTCGTCTAACACTGACTTGATGGATCCACGGATGACTCTGTAACTCTTGACGTAATTGATTAAGATTCATACTCAAAAACCCCCCGTCTATCTCTGTGTTTACCAACTCGGCTAATTCTTGCTCTTGAAGATGATTAAATTTACCGCCAACCATGATGCTACTGAGCGGAGTATCAATTTGTTTGTAAATGAAGTCCGCGCCAAAGATAGCAGCGACAAATACTGTCACCATCAAAAGGCGTAGAAACTTTTCGGCTGCACCGTCAGACAATCTTGGCTGCTGCTGGTTAAAATTTGCTCCACGAGGCGCTTTTTTTGTCATTGCAGGGCCCCCTTTAAAATCTGCATTACCAATTGGTCAAACTCTATACCCGACGCTATGGCCGCCATCGGCACTAAACTATGGCTAGTCATGCCAGGTACGGTATTGACCTCAAGCAATTGAAAGGCACCTTGACTATCAACCATTAGATCTACTCGGCCCCAGCCAGAGCAGCCAAGACTATTAAAGGCGTCCAGAGACAGTTTCCTTATCTCGGTCTCTCGCTGTTCAGAAAGACCACTCGGGCAAAAGTAAGATGTTTCGTCTGAGAAATATTTAGCCTGATAATCGTAAAAGACTTCCTCTGAACGAATACGTATTGACGGCAGGGCCTGATTGGCAAGGATAGCAACAGTATATTCTTCACCTTCAAGTAAAGGCTCGGCAATAACCACTGAATCAAAGCTCGCCGCATGCTGCCAAGCATTCTTTAGTTGATCGACATTTTCTACTCGACTCATACCGATACTCGAGCCTTCACATGCTGGCTTAACCATGGCTTTTCCACCCAACGAGGCCAATACCGAATGCCAGTCTGTCTCTTCACTAAGAATGAAAAAATCACAGGTGGGCAAACCAATACCTTGCCACAACTGTTTACAACGTTGTTTATCCATGGCCAGGGCGGAGGCTAAAACACCACTGCCGGTATACGGTAGTTGGAGATACTCGAGCGCGCCCTGCAAAGTGCCGTCTTCACCGCCAGGCCCATGCAGAGCAATAAATACATAGTCCAAATTATGCTGGTTTAACTGCAGTAAAATGTCAGTTTGGACATCAATAGCCACTGCGTTGACACCCACTTTTTTCAGTGCGGCATAGATAGCCTCACCACTCATTAGGGATATTTCTCGCTCTGAAGACGTACCGCCGTATAAAACGCCGACTCGTCCAAACTGGCTGATATCTGTCACTGTGCTCTGAATGTGAGTCATGACTTTTTCTGCCCCAGTTCAGTTTCAGTTAACAGCGCAACCAACTGAGTCACACTTCCTGCTCCCTGCGTGAGAACTATATCGCCAGGCTTAATAAGACCGGCGATAAGATCTGGGACAGCCTCAAGAGACGGAGCATAAATAGGATCTATACTGCCCCTTTGCCGAACGCTACCGCAAAGATTTTTACTGCTAGCACCGGCAATTGCCTCTTCACCTGCGGAGTAAACATCGAGTATCAATAGTGCATCTACCTGACAGAGAGCCCCTACAAAATCCTCATACAGGTCTCTGGTTCTTGTATACCGATGGGGCTGGAATATCATTACCAAACGTTTGTCAGGCCATCCACTGCGGACAGCATCGATAGTGGCTTTCAGTTCAGTGGGGTGATGACCATAATCATCAACCAACATCGCGTTACCGCCCTTGACCGGGTAGTTGCCGACTATTTCAAAACGTCGTCCCACTCCGGCAAATTCTTTCAAACCCTTGATAATAGCTTCATCGGATATGCCCTCATCACTGGCCACAGCAATGGCGGCGGCGGCATTTAGAACATTATGCTGCCCCGGTATATTGAGGGTTATGTTGAGAGAAGCTAAATCATCAGGTCGATCAATAACAAAGCTCGTTTGTAGCCCGTCACTTTTTACCTGTCCGACATGGTACGCCGCGTCTTCACTAAAGCCATAAGTGAGAGTAGGACGCGCCACCTCAACTAATAGACTGCGAATTACCGCATCATCTATGCATAGAACAGCCAGACCATAAAAAGGTAGATTATGTAAAAATTTAATGTAGGTGTTTTTGAGCACATCGAAATCGAAGTTATAGGTCTCCATATGATCAGCTTCAATATTAGTGACCACAGAAACCATGGGCTGGAGATGTAAGAAAGATGCATCACTCTCGTCAGCCTCAGCGATAAGGTAACGACTACCCCCAAGCTGCGCATTGGTGCCAACACTATTGACTCGGCCACCCACGATAAACGTAGGATCACGTCCATCAGCTGCAAAAATGGCTGTCACTAAACTTGTGGTGGTAGTTTTACCATGGGTACCTGCCACCGCAATACCATGACGATAACGCATTAGCTCAGCGAGCATTTCGGCACGCCTAACCACTGGAATAGCGCGTGCAACAGCGGCGACAATTTCCAAGTTTTCGAAGGTCACGGCAGATGATTTAACCACAACATCAGCACCCTCAATGTTGGCTTCACTGTGTCCTTTAAAGATTTCCACGCCCGCTGACTGCAAGCGTTTAGCGCTGGCATTCAAATTTAGATCAGATCCGGATATTTGATAACCTTGGTTGTGCAGTACTTCAGCAATACCACACATACCACTGCCACCTATACCAACAAAGTGGATACGGCGGATACGACGCATTTCGGGAACCTGGAAATCAGCTCTATTGACCACAAGCCACCTCCCTACATACGTTAGCAACATCCTGCACCGCTTGATTTTTGGCCAGGGCTCTTGCGCTCATCGCCATTGCCAGGCGCCTATCTGGGTCAGCCGCTATACCAACAATAATTGCTGCTAAGTTAGCCGCAGTGAGAGCAGACTGCTGAATCATCTCTGCTGCCCCATGGTTAACCAACATCTGCCCATTAGCTGTTTGATGATCATCAATAGCAAAGGGAAATGGAATCAGGAGAGCACCCAAACCTGCCGACGTTAATTCCGCAACAGTCAGCGCACCTGCTCGGCAAACCACGAAATCTGCCCACTCATAGGCTTTCTCCATAGCGTCGATAAATGGCACCACGGACAGCTCGCTATCAGCTAGGCCCAATGCTTCATCATCATAAAGATCAATCGTCTGTTGCCAATGGGCACGACCAGTTTGATGTAATATTTCAGGCCTCAAAGCTGGATCAATCTCAGCTAAGGCTCTAGGTAATAGCGTATTTATCGCAAGAGCGCCTCGACTTCCCCCTACGATGAGTAATCGAAGCTTGCCACTACGTCCTGCAAATCGTTGGTCTGGTGGCGCCAATTCACTAATCTCGGTACGTACCGGATTGCCACACCACTCTCCCTTTGGAAGCGTATTTGGAAACCCTTGCATTACGCGTTTAGCCACTATCGCCGTCAATCTATTGGTGGTTCCGGCCACTGAATTCTGCTCATGAATAACGACTGGAATTCGTTTTAGCCAAGCTGCAACTGCACCAGGACCCGATGCAAAACCACCCATACCAAGGACTACCTGAGGTCTAAAGTCAGACAATACCGCTAAGGCTTGAGCAATGGACCGCCACAGTAATAGAGGCGCTTTTAGTAATGCCAATAAGCCTCGACCACGAACACCCTCGATATCGATGAAATTTAACGTGATGTTTTGCTTCGGTATCAAGTCAGCTTCGATACCCGCTCGAGTACCAAGCCAGGAAATCTCAGCATTACCGCTGCGCAACTGATCAGCTACGGCCAGCGCTGGGAAGACGTGGCCACCTGTGCCGCCCGCCATAATCATCACCCGAAGTTGCTTATCGGCGGACATATGCAGACCTCCTACTAACTAATTCGGGCTGAAGTAAATCATGGCCAATACGCAGCATCATGCCGACCATTGCAGAGCAGACAATTAGACTGCTTCCGCCATAGCTAACAAAAGGTAAAGTCAGCCCTTTGGTAGGTAACAATCCGGCGTTAACTCCCAAGTTTATAAACGTTTGAACGCTAATGAGTAGGCCGAATCCAATTAACAGAAAGGCCGCATACCAGCTCTGCTGGTCAATGGCCTTTTTGCTAAAGCTAAATATTCTCATCACCATAATGCAATAGAGGCCGATTAAACAGATGACGCCTAGAAATCCAAATTCTTCTGCGAAGATAGCGAATACAAAGTCGGTATGAGCTTCTGGCAGATAAAGCATTTTCTGGACTGACTGACCCAATCCGACCCCAAACCACTCGCCACGACCAAAGGCAATCAGGGACTGAGTCAATTGATAGCCGCTATTAAACTGATCGGACCAGGGGTCAAGATATGCAGTTATACGCGCTACTCGATAAGGTGAAGAATCTTTTAGCCACCAGAGCACCGCCGCAGCTATAGCGATAATAATTAAATACTGACGCAATTTGGTACCGCCAAGAAACAGCATGGCCATAAAGGTGCCGCCAAGAACAACTACCGACCCAAAGTCAGGCTCTCTTATGAGCAACACCGTTAATACAATTAGCAACAACATTAGCCTAGCGAAATGTCTCCATCCATCACCCAAGGTCTCACGATATTGTTCTAAATAGGTGGCGAGGAAAACTACGGTGGCGACTTTGACTAACTCCGACACCTGCAATGTGAATCCCCCGACGGCTAACCATCTGCGACTGCCATTTAACTCGCGGCCAATACCAGGAATCAGCACTAATACCAACAGAATAAATGAAAAAAGCATCCATAATCGAGAGTAACGAGACCAAAACCCAGGCGGTATGAGGAAGGTGACAGCCATAGTAATAAGTGCCAGCACTAAATAGACAAGATGTCGCTTAAAGAAGAATAACTCATCCCCTAAGCGGTGGTCGCCAAAGCTGAATGATGCTGAACTAATCATCACAAATCCGATAGACATCAGCGCTAAGACAGGCAACAACAGCGTCATATCCAGATGCCATTGTCGGTTACTTTGCTTGAGAAAGGATAAGTATGAGGGCATAGTTACTAGCATAAAGCCCCCTGATCAGGACTATTAAAAGCGGCGGTTTCAGAGGATAAAACTGCATGCTGAAAGTGACGCCCACGCTCTTCAAAACCAGTGAACAAATCAAAACTTGCGCATGCGGGGGAAAACAACACAATATCTCCGGCTACGGCTGATTGCTTAGCCTGATCAACTGCCGACTCCACAGACTCAACGCGTCGGATATTAATAGTCGATTGCAAAGCATCTTCTATTTTCTCTGCATCTTGCCCATAAAAAATCCCATATTTCACAAACCGACTGGCCGCCGACCGCAAGTCATTAAAGTTCTGTCCCTTGCCCTGACCTCCAGCAATAAGAATTAGATTGGCGCTTGATTTTGAGCCAAAACCCTCAATCGCTGCGACGGTTGCACCTACATTAGTTCCCTTCGAGTCATCAATAAATAATACCTCGTCGATCGTAGCAACGACCTGGCAGCGATGCGGTAGCCCCTTGAAATGTTGTAGTGTCGTCAAGAGATGGTTCAAGTCCAGCCCAATCTCCGAGCCAAGTGCCAGCGCAGCCAGGGCGTTAGCCAAATTATGGCGACCCTTTATGGCGATACTATCAACACTGATTAGGCGTTCGTCTCCACGGCACAGGTAATCCCCTTCTTTATCGACGGCAATTCCATAATGACCTTGGGCAGGAGTATCTAAGCCAAAGGTTATGACGCCACTCTGGCCGTCACTGGGCGCAGTGATTAACCGATCCTCACGATTGGATACTATGCTTGCAGCGCCCCTAAAAATTCGCTGTTTAGCGGCAATATAATCCTCTAGATCGTTATAGCGATCCATATGATCTGGACTTATATTAAGCAAACAGGCAGTAGCACCTTTGAGATCGCTAATTAACTCGAGCTGAAAACTAGACAACTCCACCACATACAACTCTCTGCCGGGGGCAAGTAGGTCAAGCATTGGAACACCTAAGTTACCGCCCACGCCCGCATCTAAGCCATTGGCCTTGGCCATCTCACCGACTAAAGTTGTCACCGTACTCTTGCCATTTGATCCGGTAATGGCGACGACCGGAGCCTCCGCTGCAGCAAGAAATAACTCGAGGTCACCTATAATCTCAATACCATTTTTGCGCGCAGTCACCAATAGCGGCTCTCGCTGAGAAATACCTGGACTAACCACAATAAGATCAATGCCGACTAAAATTTCATCGCGGAACGGCTCAGTGACAATTTTTGTATTCGGATAGCTATCTTGAACTTCAGCGAGGGCTGGAGGCTCTGTCCTACTATCAAAAAAACTAAATGGCGCACCAATAACTGACAGATAGCGAGCCACAGAGAGACCCGTGGCACCCATGCCAAGGATCGCTATACTGCGGTTCACAAGATTACTCACTGTCATTACATCTGCCATTTTTATCTAATTTTTAAGGTGGCTAAGCCAATCAGCACGAGTACCACTGTGATGATCCAAAAGCGCACTATTACGCGCGGCTCGGGCCAGCCTTTTAACTCATAGTGATGGTGCAAAGGCGCCATCCTGAAAATACGCTTACCTGTTAATTTAAACGAAGCGACCTGTAAGATTACCGAGAGGGTTTCTATGACAAACACACCGCCCATAATCGCTAAAACAAATTCTTGGCGCACGATAACTGCCATTACACCAAGAGCAGCACCGAGGGCCAAGGCACCAATGTCACCCATGAATACCATCGCGGGATAAGTGTTGAACCACAAAAACCCCAAGCCCGCCCCGCACAGCGCGGCGCTAATAATGAGTAACTCACCAGCACCCGAGATGTAAGGTATATGGAGATAATCGGCGAACTGATAATTACCGGTAAGGTAGGCAATAATGCCCAGCGCACCACTCACCATAACGGTGGGTAGAATAGCCAGCCCATCTAGCCCATCGGTGAGATTGACAGCATTACTAGTACCGACAATAACAAGGTAGGTAAATAGTATGTAAAAAGGCCCCATCGATAGGGCTACATTTTTGAAGAATGGCACAATGAGCTCAGTTTCCGCCGGTGCCTGTGCCGTATAGTAAAGTGTTATTGCGGTCGCCAAACCAAATACCGACTGCCACAGATACTTCCAGCGCGCTGGTAATCCTCGTGGATTTTTTTCCACCACTTTACGGTAATCGTCAACCCATCCGACCAATCCAAAGGCTAAGGTGGTCGCCAACACTATCCATACATAACGATTTCCTAGATCAGCCCAAAGTAGAGTGCTGATAAATATCGCTAAAAGAATTAGGGCACCACCCATAGTCGGTGTACCGGCTTTGCTGAGGTGTGTTTGAGGTCCATCACTGCGGATTGCCTGACCCATCTGTAAGTCATTCAATTTGCGAATGACCGCCGGTCCAAATACCCAACTGATGGTCAAGGCGGTTAGAACAGCAAAGATTCCTCGCAGCGTTAAGTACTGAAACACTGAAAAAGCGCTATAAAATTGACTGAGATATTCCGCAAGCCACACTAACATGAGCTTTTCCCTCCACTAACTAAAGCTTGAATAATATTTTCCATCACTGAACTACGCGATCCTTTAACTAAAATTGTTATCGATTCGTGCTGGGCCTCTAGCTCAATAATCCGTGCCTTGAGTGAATCGATTAATGAGTCTTGGTTGGGGAAGTGCCGTCCATTGAATTCCTCACTCGCTGCTGCGCTATTAATCCCTACAGCGTAAAGTGTATTGAGCTGCGCTTTTTTCGCATATGCACCCACCTCTCGGTGTGATTTTTCAGCGTGCTCACCGAGCTCACCCATATCACCCATAACCAAAATGCGATGGCTATTGGCCATAGATAAAACATCAATGGCCGTCTTAAAGGAATCAGGGTTAGCGTTGTAACTGTCATCGATAAGTACACAGCTGTCGGATAAAACTTTGCGTTGCAGACGGCCCGGTATTAAGGCGACGTTTTCCAGCCCACGACCAATCTCGGTGAGGCTGGCGCCCGCAGCAAATGCACAGGCAGCCGCCGCAAGACCATTACTAATTGAATGTATACCCGGATGGCTAAGTCTCACTGCCTGTTCAATAGAGACTCCTGCCAATTTTGGGTTGATACAGAGAACAAAACTGAAGTAACCATCACCCATGTCTTTAACGTCTTTAGCGAACAGGTCGGCACGTTGTTCAGTCATTGAGAAGCTTATGCACTTGCGCTCACCAATTATTTCTAACCACTGCTCAACCCAAGGTTGGTCAAGATTCAGTACCGCAGTGCCATCAGACTTTAAGCTCTTATAAATTTCTGCTTTTGCTAAAGCGATAGCCTCCAAACTACCAAAGCCCTCTATATGTGCACTCTGAGCATTATTAACCAAGGCAATATCTGGCTTGGCTATAGATGAAAGGTAGTCAATCTCGCCAATTGCGCTGGCGCCCATTTCTATGACGGCTATATCAGTCTTGGAATCCATGGCAAGCAAAGTCAGGGGAACACCAAAGTGATTATTCAAATTGCCACTGGTCGCATGGACTTGATTTGCCTGTGACAGAATCATTGCAATGGCTTCTTTTACAGAAGTCTTTCCTGAACTACCCGTCAGTGCGACAACTATCCCTTGGAAGTTGTCCCTCCTCAACCGCGCTAAATCACCGAGCGCTTTTGTGGTGTCCTGAACAACCCACTGAGGAATGTCCAGAGCCTTATTAGGCCGAGAAACTACCGCGCCTGAAATCTTATCTGCAACACTGGAGAGGTAGCTGTGGGCGTCATACTTGTCACCCTCGATCGCCACAAAGAGGTCGCCCGAATTAGTGGTTCGGCTATTAATGGACACTGTCGAGAAATAACCGTCTGGATTAACTAAGGTGCCACCGAATCGTAACGCCGCGTCACTCAAACACATTTGAGGCATCATAGGTCACCTCCAACGGCATCTTCAGAGGCCGCTTCACGGATAGCCAGCCGAGCTTCGGCTTGATCACTAAAGGGAAAACGCTGTATCCCGAGAATTTGATAATTTTCGTGGCCTTTACCGGCAATCAAAACAACATCGTCTTTGCGCGCATCGCGAATAGCGAGATTAATCGCCATCCTCCGATCAATCTCAACAATGACATCTTTGGTCGCACCGATGAGGATATCTTGAATGATTTTTTCAGGAGACTCAGTGCGTGGATTGTCTGAAGTAACTACAATCCTATCAGCGTTACTTTGGGCAATCTCACCCATCTCAGCGCGCTTGCCGACATCACGGTCGCCACCGCAGCCAAAGACAACCCAAAGTGATCCTTTACAGTGCAGACGTAGGGTTTTTAGTACCTTTTCCAAGGCGTCTGGCGTATGAGCATAGTCAACAATGATGGCTGGACCATCACCGTTACCTATTAATTCCATGCGTCCTCTGACTGAGTTAAGAGCAGGTATAACCTCTAAAACTTTGGCAAAGTTGCTGTATTCTGATCCAGCTGTTTGAATAACAAAAGCGCCAATGACCGCCAGTAAGTTGGATAGATTAAACTTACCCAAAAGGCTAGACATCACCTCTCCAGAACCCCAAGGCGTATAAATGACTGCACGAAAACCAATCGGAGAAAAATGTATTGCCTGGCAGTAAATATCAGCAGTAATATTTTCTAAGCTATAGCTAATAGCGCGTATATTGGGATCAAGATCAGTGAAAATAGCCTTACCGACAGTGTCATCGATATTGATCACTGCATTTTTTAAGCCTGACATTTTAAACAGCCTACGCTTGGCGTCGGCATAAGAATTTAGATCACCGTGATAATCAAGATGATCCCTGCTCAAATTAGTGAAGATTGCCGTATCCACAGCAACACTGGAAATTCTGCCCTGTTCTAAGGCATGAGAGGAGGCCTCTATAGCAACGGTGTCACAACCTAACGCCTGTAAATCAGCGAGAATTTTCTGCATAGTGATAGCGTCTGGTGTTGTTAGAGGCGACGCCAAAACTTCATCAGTATCAAGACCCAACCCTTTATCTAGATCGGCGTTCTGCCCGGCTATACCATGGCCCAAAGTACCCACAAACCCGCTTTTATGATCTTCAAGTAAGACATCAGCCAGGGCATTTACCTGCCATGATAAATCCGCATATAGGTGAGCGCAGGTGGTTTTTCCATTGGTACCAGTGACCGCGATAATTGCCATTCTCTCAGCAGGATCATCATAAAAACGTCCAGCGATGAGAGAGATAGACTGTGATAGTCGCTCAACACCTATTAACGGAATCGAAAATTTAGCACCATTATGAATCTGGGTTACCGGCGAGTCAGTGACATTTTCCCACTCTGTTAAAATAGCAATTGCACCTCGCTCAATAGCTTGAGGGATATAATCTATACCGTCTTGCTCATGACCTTTGAGAGCAAAAAATAGATAGCCTGGCTGAACGTTACGACTATCTAAGGCTAAGCCTTTTACAGATAATCGCGGACATTTTTTTGACAAGTTCAGACCCTGAATCAGGCCTGACAACATGATCTTCGGTTGCGTGGAAAAGCCAATCATGACTCACCTCGCTTTTTGATCAATTTAGGAATGCCAGCTACTGAACGATTTGCGTCTATCTGATCAGGGGTGACCTGTAGTAACCGCAGAGCGCTGCCGGTAACTTCAGAAAACACTGGTGCGGCTACCAAACCGCCAAAGTAGCTACCATCTCTAGGCTCATCAATAACCACTACCGTCACTAATCGCGGATTTACCGCTGGCGACAATCCGGCAAAGGCCGACATATAGCGACTTTCATCATAACCTCCGCCCGCCTTAACTTTATGTAAAGTGCCCGTCTTGCCGCCCACTGAATACCCGTCAATCATCGCCCTCTTGCCAGTGCCACTCACTCCGCTGGCAGCTCTCAGCATTTGTCTCACTTTCTGAGATATCTCCGCATCAATCACTCTCTGGCTAGTCGGCTCGGAATCAAGAGCCACCAGAGAAACATCTTTGAGTACACCATCATTAGCCAGTACCGAGTAGGCTCTAGCCAGCTGCAGCGATGAAACACTCAATCCATAGCCGAATGCAAAGGTTGCCTGGGTAACCTGATCCCACTTCCGATAGGCTGGCAAATTACCGACTGTTTCTCCAGGAAAACCACTACCAATAACCTCACCAAATCCGACGCGCTGGAAAAGCTCTCGAGTAAACTCAGGGTTTAGCTCCAAGGCAATCTTGGTGGTTCCTACCTGGCTTGACTTGGCAAGCACGCCAGCTAGGCTTAATTCGCCATAATTTACTGGATCAACGAAAGTCTTATAATCGACCTTAAGATACCCAGGGCTCGTATTGATCAGCGTCTCAGGAGAAAATTTGCCACTTTCAAGGGCCGCCATCATGGTAAACGGCTTCACCGTAGAGCCAGGCTCCATCAAGTCTGTCATGGCGCGATTGCGCACGGCGTCTTGACGCAAATGAGTGCGGTCATTGGGATTAAATGAAGGCTGGTTAACCATCGCCAGCACTTCTCCCGTCAGAACATCCAGAACCACTACCGAACCAGATTTAGCATTATGTTTTTTGACCGATTTCTTAAGTGCCCGATAGGCAGCATACTGAACCCTAAGATCGATGCTAAGCCGCAACTCCTCACCCGGCTTCGCCGCTTTAATCAAAGAGATATCATTAATGACTCTCTTACTTCGGTCTATTACTACCTTTTTCTCCCCTTCTTCACCGGTCAACCAATCATCATAGGCCAGCTCCATACCCTCTTGACCAACATCCTTATAATTTGTAAATCCGACTAACTGAGCGGTAACCTCACCGGCGGGATAAAATCGTTTGTAAGTCTTCTTAGCTGAGATCCCCAAAATATTTAGTTCAAGAATCTTTTCAGCTTCATCACTGGAAAGTTGTGGCACCAGCACCATAAAAGATTTTTTACGATAGCGTTGTAACTTTGTTTTCAGCTGGCTTTCAGGCGTATTTATCGCTACGGCAATTCGATTAACATCTTCGTTTCGGATTTGTTGGGGATTGGCAATGATGGCTGTCACTGGTGTGCTAATAGCAAGAGGCTCGCCGTTTCTATCCGTAATCAGCCCACGATAGGCCGGAATATTTATATTCCTTATCGCTCGGCTATCTCCTTGATTTTGTAAAAAATCAACACCGCGCTCTTGGCTGGGGAGAATCTGTAACTGAGCGATTTTGACCAAAAGCACCAGAGGCAGAGAGGCCAAAAATAGCATTACTAAATAGTAACGCCACTTTGGAATAACTGCCTGTACCGATTTTTTGGCCACGTTTTTAATCTACCTTTACATCACTAAAGTGACTTTAAATACTTCCAATACTGCGCGCTCAAGGAGCCCTAACTATCACAATTTCACCAGACCCTGGACTGCGCATACTGAACTTCTCAATCGCCGATGTTTCAATCCTCTGCAATGAACCCCAGGCACTCTGTTCAAGTAAATATCTGCCGTAGTCGATCTGCATTTGATTAGCGCTACTTTCTAAACTTACCAACTCAGCATATTGCTCCCGACACAGGTGACTGACATATGCCACCGATATCGCCGTTATAACCAGCAAACACCAAACTGTCGCTACTTGAAGCGGCATCGAGGAAAAATTAACTGAGCCCGCTGCCGACATTTCAAGCTACTCTCTCAGCAATGCGCATTACTGCGCTTCGAGAACGCACGTTCTGATCAACTTCAAAGCTGGAAGGCTTAACAGCCTTACCCACTTTTTTCAGCCTAACGCCACGCTCAACATCTCTCACCGGGAGATTTTTGGGTAATTTAATACCCCTCTCTTGATCACGAATAAACCGCTTAACGCAGCGGTCCTCTAAAGAATGGAAGCTGATAACCACTAATCGACCTCCTATTTCAAGTAGATCGATCACCTGCTTGAGCAATATTTCCAAATCTTCCAATTCACGATTAATGAAAATTCTTATAGCCTGAAAAGCTTTTGTGGCCGGATGCCGGCCTCTTTCCCATGCAGGATGAGCCGCAGCCAGTATCGAGGCCAACTGGACTGTTCTGGTGATCGGCTGCTTAGCTCGCTCGCGAACCACTGCACTGGCCATACGACGAGCAAACTTCTCTTCACCATACTGCTTAATGACCGTAGCAATCTCCTGCTCATCAGCAGTGGCAATCCACTCCGCGGCCGACAAACCTCTAGTAGTATCCATGCGCATATCCAATGGACCGTCACGCATAAAACTGAACCCACGTTCAGCCTGATCGAGCTGTGGAGAGGAAACCCCCAGATCTAACAACACACCAGAGACCTTGCCAATATGATCCTGCTTCTCAATAAAGTCGGTCAAATCAGCAAAGCTACCATGCACAAAATTGATTCTTGAATCTTTGGAAAACCTATTCTCGCCGGCAGTAATCGCTTGAAGATCCTTGTCAACGGCCAATACCGAGCCGCTAGAAGATAATTTAGCCAGTAGCTCTGCACAATGACCACCGCGGCCAAAAGTACCGTCAACATAAAAGCCGCCAAGGTCGCCCACTAACGCCTCAACCGCTTCCTCCAATAATACTGTCGTATGCTCAGTCACAATTAATCCCACTTACCAAGATAAGTTTTTAAGGGCGTCTGACATGCGATCTCTATCTGTCAGCATGCCACGATAATTTTCTTGCGATTTTTCGCGCTCAACATTCCAGTTATTTTCCGACCAAATCTCCAAGCGCTGGGTTCGGCCAACCAGGATTAGTTTCTTCTCAATCTCAGCGTAATCACGCAGTTCGGAAGGAATCAATATTCGTCCGCTGCCATCGAGCTGGATATCCTTGGCTTGACCGACAACAAAACGACTGAGCATCTCGCCAAGATCATCAAGAGCAGGCAATGCGGCTACTTTTTCTTCGAATTTTTTCCACTCAGGCAGTGGAGATAGGGTTAGGCAGGTTGACTTCATGTCGATGGTAATGACTAAATCACCACCACATAATTGAGACAGCAGATCGCGATAGCGGGTTGGAATCGCCATTCGACCTTTCGCATCCATATTAATTGGATCGCTACCTCGAAACATTTTTAACCTTTCCTCATCAACAAAGCAGTCTTAATAACCACTTTTCGCCACTTTTTCCCATATGTGCACACTATTACTCGACTGCTCTAATGTCAAGGGCTAAGGAATGATAAAAAGGTAATAAAATCAGTAAGTTCCGGCAATATTAGCGATCCCGTAAAAAGGGCTCAGAGAGGCCTAACTATTTACCAATATAAACATAATTGTACCGCTAGAACTTAAAGTAACTTCTAGCTTGGAGGTTTTTAGAGTTAATTTCCGCGTAAAAAAATTAATTTTTATTCTTTTAAAGCATTTACTTGTAATTTATTGATGCACCAATCAAACAAAAGGCCAGTAGAAAGCTACTGGCCTTTTGAGATTGAACACATTAAAAGTGAGTTGACCGATAAGCCGGGTTCTGTCGTGGACAGTCATTCATCTGGGACAAATGTCGCCATTTGCCTCAAGCAACCTACCCGTCCCCAACGCGGGTCGCGCCATACGGGAACCTATTTGGTCTTGCTCCGAGTGGGGTTTACCCTGCCACTGTTGTTACCAACAGCGCGGTGCGCTCTTACCGCACCTTTTCACCCTTACCTGTATCCGCGAACGAACCATCGGCGGTCTGCTCTCTGCGGCACTTTCCGTAGGCTTTCGCCCCCCAGGCGTTACCTGGCACTCTACCCTGTGGAGCCCGGACTTTCCTCCACCCTGTTCCCCTAAAAACGCATGCGAATTTTGGAGAGTTCAGAGCAGCGACTGCCTAGTCAACTCACGCTAAAGTTTAACACAGAACAGGCGCATAACACCCCTCCTTTTACTTCAGCAAGGGGTGATCAGCGGGTAACTGCCGAGAGATCCATAAAGCCAGCTTGTGGCGCATATTGGGATCGCTAATTTGATCTTTGGCAAGCGGTTGAATCAGTTTGTCTTCGGTCAAAACTCGATACACAAACTCTACCTTTAGCTTAAGTGAGTCTTCATTTTCAATCTCACCATAACCACGCTTTTTAGCATAGACCGCGCCAATCTGAAGTGCTTTTTTGACTAACTCGGGTTCGTTGTGGATTTTATTCATGACTCACATTACCTCTATTGTGTATCGACGGTGAAGATCATCTCACCGTATAAACTTAGTCAACAAACTGTCTTGCATTTCTAAATATTCGCATCCAACCACTATCTTCACCCCAGTCTTGTGGGTGCCAAGAATTAAGCACCGTACGAAACACTCGTTCCGGGTGCGGCATCATTAGAGTAACTCGACCGTCAGCCGATGTTACTCCACTAATACCCTCCGGCGAACCGTTAGGATTAGCGGGATAGAGCGAAGCCACCTGAAGATTATTTTCCAAAAAGCGCAGGGTGACTTGATTACTACGGTTAAGTTTTGCCAATTCATTGGGGGATGAGAACTCCACCCTACCTTCACCATGAGATACCGCTATTGGCATCACCGAGCCCTGCATACCGCTGAGCATAATAGAGTTTGACTGCTCAATTCGCACCAGTGAAAAGCGCGCTTCGAACTGCTCTGAGAGGTTACGAACAAAACGTGGCCACAAGTCTGCGCCAGGAATGAGCGACTTAAGGTTACTCAACATTTGACAGCCATTGCATACACCAAGGCTAAAGGTATCTTCACGCTGGAAAAAACCCTCGAATTGATCGCGAAGCTGGTTGTTGAACAGTACCGTTTTAGCCCAACCTTCACCAGCACCCAACACATCACCATAAGAGAAACCACCACAGGCAACCATGCCGGTATAATCGCTGAGGACGGCACGTCCCGCCAATAAATCGCTCATATGCACATCCACCGCAGTAAACCCAGCGCGATCGAAGGCTGCTCCCATTTCCAAATGGCTATTAACGCCCTGCTCTCTAACAATTGCCACCTTGGGTTTCACACCCGTAGCAATGTAGGGCGCACTGATATCATCACTTGGATCAAAAGTTAGATTTGCTGACAATCCTTGATCAGCAACCTGCAGTCGCTCAAATTCTTGGCGGACACAATCAGCATTGTCACGCAATGAGGCAACCTGAAATGAAGTTTCGCTCCAAGCACTCTGCAAGTTGGCACGACTGTCGTGAAAAATGCTCTCGCCGTGATAATTGATATCGACAGTATCGGCACTATTTAATCCGCCCAGCTCAACTATGTTGACTCCCGCGTGAGAAAACCTTTTAACCATCGCGCTCACGCGGTCTGCTCTAACTTGAATGACCGCGCCTAATTCTTCATTAAATAACGCCGAAAAAGCAGTGCTTTTTGACCCATGGATCCCTCTATTGATATCAACCGTTATTCCAACATGGCCGGCAAAACTCATCTCTGCAAGCGTCGCTAACAGACCACCATCCGACCGATCATGATAAGCCAAAATATCGTCATCCTCGATCGAGGATTGCATGGCATTAAAGAACCCTAGCAGCGCATTTGAATCATCAACATCAGGGATAGAGCAACCGAACTCAGAGTAGACCTGAGCTAAAACAGAGCCTCCCAGTCGCTCCGCACCTTTATTTACATCAATTAATAGTAGAGCGGTATCACCGCAATCTGTTCTAAGCTGAGGCGTCAGTGTCTTGCGGACATCTAAAACCGGTGAGAACGCTGTAATAATCAAAGATAAGGGTGAAGTTACCGACTTATCTTGCCCATCTGACTGCCAAGCGGTGCGCATTGACATGGAGTCTTTACCGACTGGAATAGTGATACCAAGTTTCGGACAGAGGTCCATGCCGACCGCCTCAACGGTGCGATAGAGTTTCTCGTCTTCACCGGGAGATCCAGCAGCACACATCCAGTTAGCCGACAGTTTGACGTCCTTGATACTGCCAATACGCGCGGCAGAAATATTGGTTAATGCCTCGCCGATAGCCATGCGTCCCGATGCCGGTCCGTTTACCAGCGCCAAGGGGGTTCGTTCACCCATTGCCATGGCCTCTCCCGCATTACTGTCATAGGTCACAGTCGTCACTGCGCAATCTGCCACCGGCACTTGCCACGGACCGACCATCTGATCTCTGGCCACCATACCGCCGACACTGCGATCACCAATGGTGATCAAAAAACCTTTGCTGGCAACGGTTGGATGTCTAAGTACACGAAAAACAGCCTCAGTAAGATCTATGCCTTGAGTAGAGAATTCATCGTATTGCATTTCTTGGCGAGTCGCATGCCGGTGCATTTTTGGTGTCTTTCCAAACAATACTGACATGGGTAAATCAACGGGGTTGTTACCAAAGTGCTCATCAACAACCGTTATATTTTTCTGCTCTGTGGCCTCACCAACAACCGCATAGGGGCATCTTTCGCGCTCACAAATAGCGGTGAATCTCTCTAAATCGTCGGGCATCACCGCAAGTACATAGCGTTCTTGAGCTTCGTTGCACCAGATTTCCACCGGCGACATGCCCGGCTCAGCATTGGGCACTGACCGAAGATCAAAGCGACCACCGGTGCCCCCGTCTTTGACCAACTCAGGCAGAGCGTTGGATAAGCCGCCCGCACCCACGTCATGAATAAAAGCAATGGGGTTAACATCCCCCAACTGCCAACAAGAATCAATCACCTCTTGGCAACGTCGCTCGATTTCTGGGTTTTGTCGCTGCACAGATGCGAAATCCAGGTCAGCTGAACTGGTTCCCGTAGTCATGGATGACGCTGCGCCGCCACCAAGTCCGATCAACATAGCTGGGCCGCCCAGCACAATTAATTGCGCGCCTGGCTCAAATACAGGCTTGTCCACATGATCTTCGCGAATGTTGCCATAACCACCCGCGATCATTATCGGCTTGTGATATCCGCGACGCTCTCCGGCGAAATCGACCTCGAAAGTTCTAAAATATCCACAAATATTAGGGCGGCCGAATTCATTATTGAAGGCCGCTCCGCCGACTGGCCCTTCGATCATAATATCTAACGCCGATACGATACGATCAGGCTTGCCGTAATCCTGCTCCCAAGGCTGAACAAAGCCTGGAATCTGCAAATTTGATACTGTAAAACCCACTAGGCCGACCTTAGGCTTGGATCCTCGACCAACGGCACCCTCATCGCGTATCTCTCCCCCCGAACCGGTGCCAGCCCCCGCATAAGGTGCAATAGCGGTGGGGTGATTATGGGTTTCAACCTTCATTAACAGATGAACGGGCTCCTGACTGTAGCCATAGTTCCGGGTCACAGGGTCTGGATAAAATCGACCTCCTGAGGTACCCACAACGACGGCGGCATTATCAGAATAGGCGGACAGCACATTGTCCCCATTCACCGAATTTGTATTGCGAATCATGTCAAATAAAGAGTGCTGCTGATCCACACCATCGACAGTCCAGCTAGCATTAAAAATTTTGTGCCGGCAATGCTCAGAATTTGCTTGAGCAAACATCATTAATTCGGCGTCCGATGGATTGCGCTGCAGATCAATAAAATTAGCCACCAGATAATCTATCTCATCATCAGCTAGGGCTAATCCTAAACTGACATTGGCGGTCTTTAATGCCGTTTGTCCACCACTGACGACATCAACAAGACTAAGCGGTGTTGGCAGGTCATGACTAAACAGAGCGCTGGCTTGGGATAATTCCTCAAAAACCGACTCTACCATCCTATCACTCAACAACTCCCCCACAAATAAAAGCTGCTGCTGTGACAGCGGGGCTGAGGCTTCGATATAGTAAGCAGTACCTCGCTCCAATCGAACAACGGTTTTCAACCCACAATTATGAGCAATATCAGTCGCTTTACTGGACCAGGGGGAGATAGTCCCAGGCCGGGGCGCAACAAGAATCAACTGCCCACCTGTATCCACCTCTTGTTCGCTTGGGCCGTAGGTCAAAAGCGCTTGCAAGGTTGTTGTTTCGGCTGAGGTGAGCGGCTTATTTATTTCAGCGAAATGAACATATTCCGCGCAGACCGATTGAATAGAGGCATCTGACTCGCGTAGCTTTGTCAGTAATTTTTCGCGCCGAAACGCCGAAAGAGATGGTGCACCGCTAAGGATCATCATGGATGTTGGTCTCAAAATCATCAAGATTGGAAGTCGCGTATTCTAGCCGAAAAAGTACGTCTTTGGCAGATAGAATTTGGCAAACCATGTACAATCTTTGTTAGGCCCTTTTGACAATGGCTGCAATGACGACAAAATAGTCCGGAGCCTGTGCAACAAAGCTATGCGGCAACTATCGGAAAAAGTAAGAAAGACTCATAACCGGATCCTCCTGGCTATAATGGCATTGGGCCTAATACTGTATCTCTCCAGTAGTCGACAAATGTCAGATCTTGAGCGAGTACAAAGCCTTGGCTATTTGACCATGCTAACTACTCCAGGCCCCACTACCTACTTCGAAGATGGCAGGGGTGAAAATGGTTTTGAGTACATTGTTGCAAAAGAATATGCCAAAAGCCTCAATGTCGAGTTAAAGGTACAACCAAAAAATAGCCTTCGCAGCTTGCTACTTGCCGTCGATGGACCGCAGGGTGACTTCGCCGCATCTAATCTAGTGAAAACTGATTTGCGTAGTGAATCCCTCACGTTTTCTGACCCCTATCTAGAAGTCACCCAACAGTTACTGTATCGCCGCGGGCATACTAGACCTCGATCACTCGAGCAACTGGATGGCGACTTGCTCGTTATAACCAGCTCATCTCATAGCGAGCGGCTTAAGCTTTTGAAAAAAACCGTCCCTTCTCTAAATTGGCGAGAACAAGAGGACATAGAGATGCATGATTTAATGAGGATGGTGGATAGCGGAGAGATTGATTATGCCGTGGTCGATTCACTAGCCTACTTAGTCAATCGACACATTTACCCCAATGCCGGACTCGCTTTTAATGTGTCTGAACCAGAACCAATGGCCTGGGCTTTTCCTGCGCACAGCGATGGTACTCTTATTGCGGCGGCTGACAAATTTCTAAAAACCTATATCTCCAGTGGCGCAATGGCTACTTTAGAGTCTCAACTGCTTTCTCAAAGTGAAAATTTCTCTGTGGCGGATTCGAAAAGACTCGGAAACTTGGTCGCCACTCGCCTACCAACTTATGAGAAGTTATTCCGCAAGGCGGGAGAAAAATACGGCTTAGATTGGCAACTTTTAGCCGCCGTTGCCTATCAAGAATCTCACTGGAACCCCAGGGCCAAATCGCCAACAGGTGTTCGTGGTTTAATGATGCTCACACTCGACACAGCAGCAGAGATGAAAGTGTCTAATCGGTTAGATGCCGAACAAAGTCTCAATGGAGGCGCTGGTTATCTCAGTAAACTCAAACAACGTTTACCTCGCAGAATAGTCGAGCCTGACAGAACCCTATTTGCGTTAGCCGCTTATAATGTTGGATTTGGTCATTTGGAAGACGCACGCGTTTTGACCCAGCGCAGCGGCAAAAGCCCAGACCTATGGTCAGATGTACGGTTATTTCTGCCTCTCTTAAGTAAGAAAAAGTTTTATTCTAAAAGCAAGTATGGCTATGCGCGTGGAGCCGAGCCAGTGTTGTACGTCTATAACATTCAATATTACCAGCATTATTTGCAACTGCACTCGCTAGCCAAGCAAGACGAATCGTCCACAGATACCCCGAGCGGCAGCAGCAATACCGACTGGCAACAAAGTAATGTACCGTCTATTTAGCTACTTTTTTACAGTTCTCTTTTGCCGAAAAAAATTAGCCATTACTGCCCCGCATTGATCTGCTAGAACTCCACCATCCCAAATAATAGAATGGTTATATGGACTATTTTCCATCAACTGAAACTGACTTTGTAAGGCGCCCGCTCGCGGTTCCAATGCCCCAAAAACAATACGTTTAATGCGCGCATGAACCATTGCCCCAACACACATAGTGCAGGGTTCGATGGTGACATAAAGCTCACAGCCGGTTAATCGATAATTTTTTAATGTGGCACAAGCATGGCGCATGGCCACAATTTCGGCATGCGCAGTAGGGTCGCAAGCAGAGATAGGTTGGTTATAGCCTTCGCCTACAATATTACCCTGATGAACAATCACAGCACCGACGGGTACTTCGCTGTGTTCAGCAGCACGCTGAGCCAGTTCCAACGCCCTTGACATAAATAAAGTATCAGTACT
>CAJJAU010000052.1 GCA_905182275.1 gamma proteobacterium HTCC2207 | reverse complement strand
TGCACTTTGCCTATCAAGAGTTCCGGCAATCATCTTACGACTCGGTGGTTAAAGCGCGACAACTTAACAGACAAGGGAATCAGCGTATTATTGCCGGTATTGGCTCTATTTTAGCGGGTATTTATGGGCGCACTCAAGCAGATTCCAGAATCGCCGCCGATGCAAGTACAGCGACTGCAGCAGTTGGTGGATTTATTTTAAAGTCAGGTTTAGAAAAGAAGCAAAAGTCTGCCGAATATGACGAATCAGTCGCTGAAATGGGCTCTTCACTTGAGGCAGAGATCGTCCCTCAAGTAATCGCTCTAGAGGATCGTACCGTTACTCTAACTGGCACAGTTCAAGCCCAATATACACAGTGGCAGGAATTAATGGCCAAGATTTATCAGCAGGAGCGCGGCTCTCTGGAATACACGCAGTCGGTTGAGTGATTAATAAATTGAAATCAAATAATCAAAACGGTAAGCAAAAATTAACCCTAATTTTGCTGCTTTTATTAGTCATTATAGTAATTGGATTTTTACCTAAAATAGTCTCAGAACCCTGGATAGTTGAAACCAGCCAGACTGCGGCGTCTGAGGCTTCAAATACCTCGGTGTCGCCCTCAACGGCGGCAGAAAAAACCAAGTATCGTCAAGATGCTCAATTACTTTTGGCTGATATTATCAGACTGAGAGACGACTTAGGTAACCAGGCAGTAGAGCTCTGGGCAGGATTAAGGTTTGAGCAAGCATTGTTAGCGATCGAGCAAGGGGATCAACAGTATGGCAATGGGGACTATAAACAATCAATCGTCAGCTATCAGAAGGCGCTTGATGATCTTAATGCGCTAAATACTCAATCGGCAACAACTTTAGATGCTGCAAAAGAAGCTAGTTTTGCCGCCATTGAGCGCGCCGCCAGTACCGCGGACTTCACTATTGCCACTGACAATGCACTTCTCGCTATGGCGATTGATCCAGAGGACAAAATAGCCCAAACATTAGTTCAGCGTGCGGCTAGGTTGCCTGAAATCATGGTGCTGCTAGAGGAAGCTGCAATATTAACTCAGGAAAATAATTTAGATAAGGCTAAAAGTCTTTATGAACAGACGCTGGACATAGACTCTGTGCACTTAAAAACACAGAATGCGCTGCGTTCAGTCAAACAACAGATCATTGATAAAAATTTTACTGGTCTGATGAGTGAGGGCTTTAATGCCCTAGACAATGAGCAATTTTCTGAGGCACGCCTAAAATTCAGACAGGCTAAAACTCTATTCCCTGCCGAACTCAGTGCTGAAAATGCCTTAACTCAGGTCGACGGACAAGAGTCTCAGAAATTAGTCTCAGAAAGTATGCGCCTAGCCAACCAATTTGAATCTGAGGAGAACTGGCAGCAGGCTCTAACCATATACGACCAACTACTAGTTACTGACGCGAGCCTGATCAATGCCAAAGTGCGTAGAATTTCTGTCTCAGTGCGCGCAACCTTGAATAATCAAATTGAAGAAATTTTAAAGGCACCACTTGCTTTGTCGAGCTCTGATATATACCAATCAGCACAACGAGTACTCGCCGACGCAAAGAATATACCCGATGCAGGGCCTGTTTTAACTAGTCAGATAAGACAGCTTGAGAAAGTTTTAACCGCATCTCAGATACAGATTAAGGTTACCATCCAATCCGATGGTCTAACCGACGTCGTTATCTATCGCGTTGGCAATCTTAATCGCTTTGTAGAAACCACTGTTTTACTCAAACCCGGCAATTATGTTGCTGCGGGAAAACGCCAGGGTTACCGAGATGTGAGAGCCCAATTTACGGTTGGTAGCCAATCAGCGGCAGATGCTATTGTGGTGATATGTACTGATAGTATTTAGTCCAGCAATTGATAAGCAAAGAAACAACTGAGACATCGACCTAAGAAAGGCTCTTTTTGCGTATACTTCAAGATAACAGATGCATGACACCCTGATACATTTTTGCCATAACCCAGTAGTAAAAAGCTATGTCGCCTGAAAAAAATACAAATAAGCCTATTTCTGCGATTGAATTCACGCCAATAGCAGCGCCAGAAGTAGATCGCCCAGCATCCATATCACGTGGGTTATTAGGGCTTTTAGCATTTGGTTGCCTAGCCGCGATAATTATGGTCTTACTGTATTTATCTAAACCCGTTATTTTTAAAATTGATCCAATAGATGCCGAAATAAAAGTGAGTGGCCTATCCTTTAATATTGGAGAGAACTATTTATTTCTCAAAGGTGACTATCAACTAGAGGCAACAAAACCTGGGTATATTCCACTGATGCATTCGTTTTCGGTGGGTGACTCAAATAATCAAGAGATCCCTCTTCAGTTACTCCCACTGCCCGGAAATATTGAGATCACCTCCTCGCTCAGTGACATACTCGTTAGCATTGATAATCAGCCGGCAATATTAGCGCCCACCTTGGTAAAGCATGTTAGCCAAGGCGTCCATAAAATCACCATTAGTAAATATCGATACTTCCCCCTTGAACAAGAGTTTATTGTAGAGGGCCTGGGTAAAACTCAACAACTTGATATTAGTCTTAAGCCCGCATGGGGTGAGATGCGCTTCACTTCAACGCCCACCGGGGCTGATCTGTTTATCGATGGTAATCTTCGAGGGCAAACACCACTGACAACTGAGGTGTTAGAGACCGGATCCGAATTTATATTCAAATCCACCGGATATAAGTCGTTGAGTGGCTCGGTAAGTATAAAAGCTGGTACAGCATCGGAGTATAAAGCTGTTGAGTTAATCGTATCTGATGGCATTCTAAACATCGTCAGTACCCCAAGTGAAGCCAATGTTACTTTGGATGGTAAGTTTTTAGGGCTCACGCCTATGACAGCTGATGTTTCACCTTTTGCAGAGCACACTGTTGAGTTGTATCGCGAAGGTTACTTAAAAAATACTCAAAAAGTCAGTATTGATCCTGAGCAGACGTTTGAGGTTCGTGCCAAGCTGAGAGCCAACATAGGCTACATCGCAATTAATGTGAATCCGAAAGATGCACTATTAATGGTCGACAATCGTCCAGTAGGTGCAGGTAGCCAGGTACTGACTTTGCCCGCTAAGCCACACTTACTGAAAATATCTAAACCCGGTTATCAGTCTAAAGATGTTGAAATCATACCAAGGCCAGACCAGGAACAGTCACTGAGTATAGAGTTACTGACTGTGCAACAAGCCTATTGGGCATCGCGACCCAATTTCATTCAAAGTCCTGTTGAATCAGAGTTAAAACTATTTCGGCCCAACAACGCTAACTTTTCTCTTGGGGCACCACGCAGGCAGCCTGGACGAAGAGCTAATGAAGTCGAGCGGTCGGTAATACTCAACAGGCCGTTCTACTTAGCAACGAAAGAAATTAGTAACAACCAATTTAGACGCTGGAAAAGTCAGCATAGCTCATCAGCAATTAAGGGGATCAGCCTTGACATGGCGGTTCAACCGGTCGTCAAGGTCAGCTGGGAAGATGCTGCCTTATTTTGCAACTGGCTAAGCGGCAAGAGCGGTCTATCTCCTTTTTACCAGATCGAAAATGGCTCCGTTGCAGGAGTTGATTGGCAATCTAATGGCTACCGTCTTCCAACTGAAGCAGAGTGGGCGTGGGCGGCTAAAGTCGATTATCAAGGGCTAGTCACTCAGTTCCCATGGAAGAATAACCTCTATCCGCCGATGGAGGCTATAGACAACTATGCGGATTCCTCAGCCAAGTATCTACTGCCCTTTACCATTGCTCAGTACACGGACGGTCATGCGGTATCAGCTGCAGTGGGTAGCTTCGAGCCAAATAGCAAAGGGCTTTATAATATGGGGGGCAATGTTTCTGAATGGACCAATGATTACTACGACATTCAAATTCATCGAGGAGCCCCGATGATTGATCCTACAGGACCACTATCAGGCAATCGCCATGTTATTCGCGGCGCTAGTTGGTCTTTGGGCTCACGCTCCGAACTGCGCCTGAGCTTTCGCGATGCTGGCTATGAAGGTCGACTCGATGTAGGCTTCAGAATAGCTCGTTACGTCGACAACCCTGGAGTAGTGCCGTGAGATTATTTTTTATTTTGCTACTTTTTCCTTTAGTGGTCATTGCTCAAGTAGCACCTGACAGACTCGATGTCACCGAGAGTCCTTCGGCGCAATCTCTGGAGCAAGACTCGCCCGCCGAAGATGCCTCCTTATCTGATCAAAGCGAGCAACAAAAACTATCACCACCAAAGCAAGATGACGATTTTACCCCCAGCGAGGAAATTTCTGAGGATTTCCCAGTATCAATTCCGTATGACATTTAAATGATTTGAGGGCGCAGCTAATGAGTAATCCAAACAACCGCACTACTAATGAAATGTTCTTCCAGTTAGTCGCCTTGCTGCTATCTATTATCATTGTTCACACTATCTATGTGACTGTAGTGCGACCCAATGCCGAAAATACCATTAAGCGACATGCTGAAATGGCCGCAGCTGGTGAACAATATGAAGTGCCACGCTCGTTCTTTATCGTGGTTAAAGATTTAGAGCAGGAGTCTTGTTTTATACTCATGTTCTGGGCCCTATCTATTATGGGCTATAAAACTCGAACCGCCATTCGAGAAACATCCATGCTCGATCTACCCCTGATCAACATTACTGAGGGATCTAAAGTTCTCCCCGAGGATGCAGGTCAAATTGCTAGGCCACTGCAGTCTCTCCCGGAAATACAACGTGGCTTGCTGTTACCGCGTGCCCTACAGACGGCTCTATCGCGTTTTGAGGTGACCAACAATGTTCAATTTGCAGCTGAGGCCATCGATGGTGTCTGTAATACTGAAAATGATCGCCTCGATTCTGAGTTATCTATGGTGCGCTATATTACCTGGGCTATTCCCTCCATCGGCTTTATTGGCACCGTAAGAGGCATTGGCGCCGCTCTAGGTCAAGCTCATGAGGCAATGCAGGGTAATATTGCCGGTGTCACCAGCAGCCTTGGCGTGGCGTTCAACTCTACCTTTGTAGCGCTTCTCATCAGCATGTTAGTTATGTTCTTTATGCATCAGTTACAACTGACCCAAGAACGATTAGTCCTTGATTCACATGCCTATTGTGAAAATAAGTTACTTCGTTTCTTGAAAGCTAAGTCATAGTCACTGTGACCATGACAACGGCAGTTTTAGATATTAATGATCAATTACTACTGATCACCACAGACCTTGAGCAGTCCTATAGTGAATGTGGCTTTGCACAGTTATCCAATAAGGGGATTACCTGCGGCGCAGATGCCTATGCCATGCATTGGCAGGTACCTCAATCGAGCTTTAATGATTACTGGAGACGTTTAAACCAGCTACCCCTGCCCCATAAACAGCAATGGGCTCGGCATAATGCAGATATAGCCTTTGCCCAACTTCAACAAATGCTTCTCGCAGCAGGCTCTCCTGAACGGGTTATTTTGAGTGTCCCTGGGAGTTTTAGCGATTCTCAGCTGGCACTATTAGTGGGTTTGTTAAATGCCACTTCAAGTACATTATTGGGTGTTATAGACAGCGGATTAATGGCTGCCTTATCACTCAAAGAAGATAGCTGGGTAGTAGAGTTACAATTACATCAAACAGTACTGAGTTTGGTGCACTTCGAACATAGTGATGGTCAGATTAAGCTTATAGTCGACCAACAAGAAATTATTCCAGATCTAGGTATTCTGCAGATTCATAATACCGTTGCCAACCATATTAGCGATCGGTTTATAAAAGATTACCGCTATGATCCCCTGCATCACTCTGCTGGTGAGCAGGCTATTTACACTCAAATGGCAGATTGGCTGTCAGATATAGTCATTCATAACGAAACCCTTATCGTGCTCAATACCCCCAGTGGTGACTTGTCACTGACGGTACACAAAGACGAAATTGCCGGCTTACTCCAACGTCGTCTTGACCATCTAAAGAGAGTGCTTAGCCCGCAGTCAGTAACGAACATCGCCTTTACCGAGAGCGCGACCCTAATACCCCTCCTCGTCCCTGATTATGCTGACAACGACAATATTCAGCGTGTTGATGCCGCTGCCGCCTGTTTGAAAATCGCAGAACGCATTTTCCCTGAAAGCGCAGAATCGATTAGAGTTTCTTCACTGCAAATACCCTCATCATCGGTACCTGAAAAAGTCCTCGGCGCCCAATCCAGAAATACCATTGCGACCCATCTCTTGTATAAGGGGCAGGCATGGAGTTTAGATGAGCCGTTAAGTATAACTATTAGAGATGGCCAGTTGCGG
The DNA here is from genome assembly GCA_905182275.1 of gamma proteobacterium HTCC2207. Taxonomy (GTDB): domain Bacteria; phylum Pseudomonadota; class Gammaproteobacteria; order Pseudomonadales; family Porticoccaceae; genus HTCC2207. Next base: position 23,700 of record CAJJAU010000052.1, on the reverse strand, counting down.
CTATCAAATGATGTTAATAAAGCTGCCGCTGTGTGCTTGAAAATTAGCGATAATTCGCTGCGAATACTCTACCAACAAAACAGTTGCAGAGTGGTATTGCCGACTAAATGTAGCCTTGGCGAAACACTTATTGTGGGTGAGCATTCGCTAACCCTCATAGAGGTCATTCATGGTTAAAAAGCGACGAAATATAGCATTTAGTTTGTCATTCCTAGACATCATGGCCTGTGGCTTTGGTGCGGTAACCTTGCTTTTTTTAATTCTGCGGCATAATGCTAATGAAATACCGATTGCTGATGAGCGTCTCTCCTCCGAAATCAGTCTCCTTCAACAAGATATTGAGCAAGCAGAACAAGATAAGGTCAAAGCTCTCAATAGTCTTGAAAAAATCGAACTTACGCTTGTCAAAACTCAGGGATTATCCAAACGTGTTATTACCGAACTTGCGGAGAAAGAAAAAAGTATCCAAGAAGACCCCAACAACATCGATATATTGCGTCGGCAGGTCAAACAGCTAGAAGACGAAACGTCTCAAATTGAGGAGGTGGAATTCGGTGATAAAGTCCGCGAGTTTGTGGGTGACGGAAATCGACAATATCTAACGGGTCTAACCCTTGGTGGAGAAAGGGTGTTAATTTTAATTGATGGCTCTGCCAGCATGCTCGCAGATACAGTGGTTAATACACTTAGACGCCGGAATATGGATGATCCGCAAAAACAACAATCTGCCAAATGGCAATGGTCACTACGCACCCTAGAATGGCTACTTGCACAGCTACCGCCCAGTAGTAGATTTCAGGTGTACGTCTTCAACAACGAGACTCGTACAATGTTAGCTGGTACTGAGGGCGAATGGTTGGATGCTTCGGATTCGCTAGCACTAGAGAGGGTCATGGCGAGTGCTGGAAAATATGTACCCTCAGCAGGAACTAGTCTGTCCAAAGCAATAGGTAGTATCTCCGACTTTGATTCAAAGCCTGATAATCTGTTTATTTTAACCGATGGTTTGCCAACACTGGGAGAGTCGGCACCTAAAAAATATATGGTCACTGGCAAACAGCGACGAAACCACTTCGAGGCTGCAATTTCTAAGCTCCCCAGAGGCATACCAGTAAATACCATTTTGTTTCCAATGGAGGGCGACCCAGAAGCTGCCGCACTATTCTGGCAATTAGCGCTCGACACTAGAGGTGCATTTATCGCACCTTCCAGGGACTGGCCATGATCACTAATCTAATCGAAGTTGGGTGCCCATGAAAAAACAACGGCGGCAACAGCAAGAAGCGAGCATCTCATTTTTAGATGTTATTAGCTGTGGATTCGGCGCTATTGTGCTGCTACTGATTATTGCCAAAGTGGGCGATCCTGCCATTTTAGAGGATACTGAACGCCAATTAGAGGGCTCTGTTAGAGACTATCAGGAACGTCTGTTTGAGATACGCGGCGAAACGGTGATCCTCGACAAACGTTTAAAATCCCGTAAACAGCAGCTTTCTGATCTGACTGAGCGCATCGCACGGCTGCAAGAAAAGCTCGCCAGTGTTGCCCAGCAATCTAGTCAACTGTCGCAATCACAGGCAATCGAAAAACAAAATTTGCAATTAGTATTACAGGTCTTAACGGAAGAAATGCAACGCCTTTTAGGTCCTGAATTTGAGCAAAATAATCAGTTAGTGGGTGGTATACCTGCAGACAGCGACTATATAATATTTGTCATCGACACTTCTGGCAGTATGCAATCTGCCGCCTGGCCGAAAGTTCAGACAGAAATGCTTAATATTCTTGACGTCTACCCCCAAGTGAAGGGTATTCAAGTACTCAATGATATGGGCCAATTCATGTTTACAGAATTCCAAAATCAATGGATTCCTGACAGTTCCGAAATGCGTAAAAAAATAACCACTAAACTTGCAAACTGGGCGCCATTTAGCAACTCAAGTCCAGTAGAAGGCATTGAGAATGCCATAAAGGTGTTTTATCAAGCCGGTCGAAAAATTAGTATTTATACTCTCGGGGATGATTTTCAAGGTAACTCGATTCAGCGAGTCATCAAAGTTATTGATCGCCTCAACAAAGCCAATCAAAATGAGGATAGACTAGTACGCATTCATGCGATTGGATTCCCAGTGCACCTTCGGCCTGGGGTTAACCCAAATCAATCGGCAATGCGCTTTGCGGCACTAATGCGTGAATTAAGCTATAACAATGGCGGCACTTTTATTGGTTTAAATAGTTTGGAATAAAATTTTGTCTAGACTAAAGGTGACTATGATGAAAATTAAAAAAATATTTAACATCGGTTGTTTGTTTGTAGGTTTGCTGTTTCTTGCAAGTTGCAGCTCTACTGCGACAGTGGAAATCGACACTAGCTTCCCAGCAGTTCTGGCCAAGCCCGGAGTATTAAGTGCTGTTATTATTTTCGATGATGAATTTGCGAGCTACGTTGGAAAGCCAAATGAAAATACTTCAGTCAGTATTGGAAAAGCACAGGTTAATCTTCTAAAAAATGCGTTTTCTGGTCTGTTTTCATCTATCGAGTTTGCATCTTCAATCGACAACCTCAATGCCAACTCTGGAATTATCATCACTCCATCAGTGCGGCAAATACAAGTATCAACACCATCTGAACACTACCTAAACGTTTTTGAGGTGTGGATAAAATATAATCTAAAAATAGAAACTGCCGATGGCCGATTAATCGTTAATTGGTTTATGCCTGCCTACGGCAAAACACCCGATGTATTCATGTCGTCAAAAGAAAGGGCTATCGAGCAAGCGACCATCATTGCTTTGCGCGATGCAGGTGCTAAATTACTGCTAGATTTCTATCGTATTCCAGCCTTAAACCAATGGATAACGGAACAACAGAAAAGGGCTGAATCATAATGAGGGCCTATAAATTATTATCTCAATGGCTTTGCCTAGTGCCTCTTCTAATCGGGTGCGCAGCGACTACAACAATCGATGAATTCAGACCCACAAATCAACCTATCTTTATTGCCGAGAATGAAAAAGTAGTGCTCTTAGGCCGCAGAGATTCCGGCCATTATGAAACAGACCGTGAGTTTATTAGTTGTGTAACCAATAAAGTTAACTCAGCGGACATCAATGTTGTACCTGAACAAATATTTATAGATGCCATTTATCCTTGGTTTGAACCGCGCACTGCTCCCAAAGGGCTACCGCGACTAAAGAGATTAATGCAGGATCCCACAGTCAGAGAAAAAGTCGAAAATTTACGCATTCGCTATCTAGTGTGGCTGGATGGCTCCACTGAAACACTCAGCCAAGGTGGCTCGATGAGTTGCGCAATTGGGCCCGGTGGTGGCGGATGTTTTGGCTTTGCCCAATGGGATAAATTATCGACCTATGAAGCAACGGTTTGGGACCTAAAAGATCTCATCGAAAAAGGACGATTACGCGTAGATTCAGAAGGAACGTCCTATTTGATTGGCGCCGTCGCGCCAATACCGCTTTTAACTCCGGTTAAAAGCGATGCCTGCTCAAGCCTAGGCAATCAACTAAAAACATTTTTTGTAGTGAACTAATGACGTTGATACCCGACTTTCTATATTCTCGCCAAAAACTGACGTTTTCATTAGTGTTGATCAGTAGCTTACTTCTCTCTCCTATAGGCTTTTCGAAGGTCACTGGTGCTGATATTTATAAGCAAACTCTAGAAACCACATCAAAATATGAAGATCCCATTCTAGAGAAGTACATTACCGACCTGGGTGAGGAAATTGTTTCTGTGTCATCAATGAAAGGTGAAAAATTCACTTTTACTCTGCTTGATGCCGAGGATCTAAATGCCTTTGCCACTCGAGATAACTATATCTATGTTAATCGCGGCCTTTTAAATTATGTCAGTAATGAAGCTCAATTGGTTTCAGTGTTGGCACATGAAGTGGCGCACATCACCCGAGGGCACGTGGTGGGTCAAGAAGAAAAGATGACCGGTGCACAAATAATATCGACCATAGCGGCGGTACTTTCGGCAAGCAATGAGGTCTATGAGGCAAGTATGGCATACGCTAACTCGCTCATTCGTGGGCATGGCAGACGCAATGAACTCGAAGCAGATGAGACGGGCGCAGAGTACATGGCAAAGTTAGGTTACGACCCAAAAGAGATGCTATCAATGTTGTCCATAATGAAAGATCAGGAATCAGTCAAAAAGAAGCGTGCGTCGGCAAAAGTTGGCGGTCTCCAAACCTATCATGGGATTTTCTCATCGCACCCGAGAAACGATTCTCGTCTACGCACAGTCGTTGTGAAAGCTAATAATTTAAAGTCCGATGGTGTTCGCGGCAATGGTGCCGAGACCTATCGTCAATTAACCGATGGTCTTATTTGGGGTGTTAACTTTTTGGCCAAAACGCCGCCGCCTGAGCGTTACTCTGACTTGAAACTAAATGTTCGTATCGATTTCGCTAAAGACTGGACGTTAGCGGCAGAGCCAGCGAATAATGGCGTTAGCGCCTCACCTGTAGATCAGCCGGCAGTGCTATCAATGAAGGCTATCCCTCGGACCATACAGAGCCCCGAGGAGTACCTATATAACTATTTAAAGGTTCCAATGCTCGATCAGGGAGAAGTCATTGCGCCCTCAAGACTAAAAGGATTCTCTGGCATTCAGATAGATCCAAATACACAGCAGCGCACCAGAATAGCGGTGGTTTACTATAAATTGAACGCTTATATTTTTCAGGGAAAGGTGGTTGATGATAGTCAATTTAATAAGTATGACGTTTTATTTTTAGAGGCCATTAATACATTCCGACCTATCTCTCGGGCTGAAATCGCAGGCCAGAAACCAAGAGTGGTTAGCTACATCAAAGCGACGGCAGCAACGACCTATGAAAATTTGGGTAAATCATTGCGTCTAAACAGTGTTGATATCGATACGCTGCGAGTTATCAATGGTCACTATCCGTCCGGAGAGCCTCAAGAAGGCGATTGGATTAAAATATTTAAACAATAAATCACTCTTTAAAATTGACTATCAACAATGGGGAATCCATGGCTCAATCACCACCCTTTCCTAGGACTATCGGTTATATTGCAATTGCCGTGGCGCTCACTGCCGCCATTTTTGGGTATATTCTTAAGTATCAAGGGACGAATGACAGTGACCAAGATTACGCTGTAGATTTAAGCCCCAGCAGCCCAGCACTGCAGCAAAAAGTTATCGACACCCTAAACCAGAAAATCAATGAAGAGGCCGAAGCAAGTGATGAGGACCTGGATTTATCAGGTAATCAGCTGTCCATGGAGATCAAATTATCAGCCTTAATTAGAGCCTCCACTGTAAACATTGACCCTACGGACGAGCAGCTTAATAACTTTTATTCGGACAATAGTAACAATTACACTAGCGATGCTCGTATTGAGTTCTTATATCGAATGTTTAATACCGCAGACTACGGCGGTAATGTGGTAAATATTGCGCATACAGCGCTCGAGAAAATAACACGTAAAGGTGAATCTTTACTAGATGACCAAAAAGTCGACGACGCCAGTTATCATGTTAACTTTTACACGCAAATTGATGAGGCTTTTGGGATCGGCTTTTCTGACAAGCTAATTGATCTTATCAATCAACAAACGCCTAGCTTACCATGTTGGGATGGCCCTATCAGCGGGCACAATGGTGTCTATCTTGTGTGTATCAAATCCTACCAAAGTGGCGTACTTCCAGAGCTGCTAGACATAAAAGACCGAGTGATAAACGACTGGCGGCTATCGCTTACTAATCAACCTTAAGCCATTAGCTCTTTAAAGAATGTCTTCAGACCAGTGGCGCCTGAGGACTCCCATACCTTTAGCGCCGCTGTACCCACAATTGCCAAGTCGGCAGACCCTCGTAGAGCATCCAGATCAGTCTTACTGCTAATGCCGAAGCCAACACCCATAGGAACATTGGTATGCTGACGACAACGCTCGATTAAAGCAATCACATCGTCGCCCATATTGGTTTTTGATCCTGTCACACCTCTTCGTGCAACTACATAGACCATACCCCGGCTCGAGGCGCCAAGTTGTGCCAGACGTTTATCACTGCTGGTAGGGGTCATCAAAATTATCGGCTCTATGCCGGCTTCCTCAGACAACCTATGTAAATTAGCTGACTCCTCTACCGGCAAATCGGGCAAAATATAGCCAACACCACCAGCGTCTTTAAGGCGTTTTACAAACACCTCCTCACCCATTATGAATGCGGTGTTGTAGTAACCCATCATCAAAATTTTGAACGGAAATCGCTCACTGGCCTGCTTCATAAACTCAAAGCATTGATCTACGGTGGTGCCAGACTTGAGCGACTGCTCATTGGCTTTAACGAACAACGGGCCATCCGCACTGGGTTCAGAAAAGGGAAACTGTAGTTCTACCAGATCAACACCCGCATCAGCCATAATTTCTAGGGCTTGCATATTGGCTTCAAAACTCGGGTAGCCACACACAACATGAGCCATGACCAAAATGTCTTTGTCTTTTTTACGCTGCTCAATGTAAGTTTGTAGTCCCATTAGCTTTGCTCTCCTCGATATTGATCAGCTTTACCACCAATAAACGACTTCCACTTGGCATCATCCAGTGCATCGGCAATGGTAAATATATCTTTGTCACCACGACCAGACTGGTTAATCAAAATAACTTCATCCTTGCGCATCGTCGGTGCTTCCGCGATAGCCGTAACAAAGGCATGGGTACTCTCAAGAGCGGGAATAAGCCCTTCGGTACGCATGGTTAACTTCAGCGCCTCTTTCACTTCAACATCCGTGGCCGCCTCAAAGCGAACCTTTCCCTGCTCCCAGAGGTACGCGAAAATAGGGTTGATGCCAATGTAGTCTAATCCCGCCGCCACAGAATGAGTTTCATTCATGTTACCTTCTTTATTTTGCAGAAAGTACGTTTTGTAACCCTGAGCGACCCCAACCGAAGCGTCGTCATACGCTAGACGAGCTGAGTGCATATAAGAGCCAACGCCCTCCCCTCCGGCCTCACAGCCAATTAATTCGACATTTTCATCATCGAAGAAGCCTTGAAATATACCCATGGCATTGGAGCCGCCGCCCACGCAGGCATAAACACGGTCCGGCAACTTTCCAGCCTGCTTTAAAATTTGCTCGCGCGCTTCCATTCCAATGATTGACTGGAACCAGCTCACCATTTCCGGAAAAGGGTGCGGCCCACACGCAGTACCTAAAATATAGTGGGTATCAGCCATGTTGGTCACCCAGTCACGCATGCACGCATTAACCGCGTCTTTCAAGGTCTTTTGGCCATCCTCTACAGCAATCACCTCAGCGCCCAGATTCTCCATCCAAAACACATTCGGTCGCTGCCGTGCAACATCCACTTCGCCCATATAAATTTTACAGTCATAACCGAACTTGGCCGCCATGGTCGCGGTAGCAAAACCATGCTGGCCAGCACCAGTCTCTGCAATAACACGCCGCTTTCCCAGACGTTGGCAAAGTAGGCCCTGGCCCATTACATTGTTAATTTTGTGAGAGCCGGTGTGATTGAGATCATCGCGCTTAACATAAATTTGCGCACCACCCAGCTGCCGCGACAAATTCTCTAAGTGAGTAATGGGAGTTGGACGTCCCGAATAATTTTGCAGCAAGGTGACATAGTCCTGCCAAAATTTGGGATCCGCTTTACACTCTCTAAAACAGCCCAGTAATTCTTCAATCGTTGCGTGCAAAATTTCTGGCAGAAAAACGCCGCCGTACTCCCCATAGTAGCCCTCGCGACCATCGGAGAAATCGAAAATGTCCATTAAAAACCTCAGCAGATTGAGCTGGTGTATTAAACACCACCCAGATTATTCAGAAAATGCTAGTTCGCTATGGTATCTAAGTCGCTATCAAGGCACAACGTACACTTTGAATACTAAACATAACGACTAGGTGTACGGATTAAAAATATGACCGGTTTACTATCCTTAGTCAGTAAGTGTGTGAAGCCCAGTAATGACAACTAATAGGGCCAGTTATCCACACTTTATTAACTTATTTATCACAGCTAAAATAGCATTAAAATCAAAAAAAACACTACATGTAGTGCATTAATACTTGCAAGACACACAATGTAGGATAAACTCTAACGATTGCCTCAAGGAAGACGCAAACTATTTAAAACCGAAATTTCTCTCCATGTGGGCACCAGATTGGCCCTATGGTAATTTATAGTCACCGCTAAGTGACAAGAACTAAAGGGTAAAAAATGAGCGCTCCAAAACTTAAAGCTATAAAGCCTGTGGCAAAAACTCAAGAGATAGTCATGCAAGACGCATCCTTGGATATCTGGGATAAGAAGTATCGTCTTAAGGACAAAGATTCTAATCCCATCGATGCTGATATTGACGCAACCTACAGACGAGTTGCCAAGGCATTATCCGATGTAGAGGAAGTCGCCAAGAGAGAATTATGGGAAAAGAAATTTGTTTGGGCATTGAAACACGGTGCAATTCCAGCCGGACGAATTATTTCTAATGCCGGCGCTCAAGCCTATAAGCCAGCCACATCAACAATTAACTGTACGGTTTCAGGTATCGTACCTGACTCGATGTTAGGTATTTTGGAACGCAATCTTGAAGCTGGCCTAACCTTGAAGGCAGGTTGTGGTATTGGCTATGAATTTTCTACCCTTCGACCGAAAGGAGCTTATGTTTCTGGCGCCGGAGCCTATACTTCTGGGCCGCTGTCGTTCATGGATATCTACGACAAAATGTGTTTCACCGTCTCCTCTGCGGGTGGTCGGCGCGGCGCTCAAATGGCTACCTTCGATGTCAGTCACCCCGATGTTTTCGATTTTGTCCGAGCCAAGCGTGAAGATGGCCGCCTGCGTCAGTTTAATCTGTCGCTGCTAATCACCGAAGAGTTCATTGAAGCAGTCAGAGCAGACGGCAATTGGGATCTAACATTCCCGATTAGCAGCAAAGAAATTGATGGTGGCCTGGACTTAAAAGGCGACAATGTCGTTTGGAAGCATTTCCCAACGACTGATGGCTATACGACTAATAAACAAGGTCTAGTTGCTTGTCGTATTTATGAGACTATTAAAGCCCAAAAACTGTGGAATGCAATTATGTCATCCACGTACGACTTTGCAGAGCCCGGCTTTATCCTGATAGATCAGGTCAACAAAAATAACAACAACTGGTTCTGTGAAGATATCCGTGCAACCAATCCTTGTGGAGAGCAGCCATTGCCCCCCTACGGAAGTTGCTTGCTGGGTTCAGTAAATCTGACCAAATTCGTGCGTAATCCATTCACAGAAGAGGCTTTCTTTGACTGGGAGCAGTATGCGGAAGTTATTGAGATCTTCACCCGCATGTTGGACAACGTTGTAGAAATTAATGGCCTTCCTCTTGAGAATCAACGCAAAGAAATTGAATACAAGCGTCGCCATGGCATGGGCTTCTTGGGTCTCGGATCAGCCATTACTATGCTGTGTATGAAGTATGGTGACCAAAATTCACTTGAGTTCACTGATCGTATTGCTAAAGACATGGCCGTCGCAGGCCTCACTGCTGGTTTAGATTTAGCTCGTGAGAAAGGTCCAGCCCCAATCATGGAAGACGAGTTTGACGTCACCGCCACGTTATTGTTTAAGCAACCAGATCTGGCTAAAGATGGTATTAAGGTTGGCAGTAAAATCAAAGGTAAGGTACTGCTAGGCAAATACAGTCGCTACATGCAGCAAGTTGCTGAGGTTGCTCCTGAATTAGTCGACTCCATTATCGAAGAAGGCTGTCGCTTCAGTCATCACTCTTCAATCGCACCCACAGGAACCATATCACTGTCATTGGCAAATAATGTCAGTAACGGTATCGAGCCCAGCTTTGCTCACCACTATTCGCGTAATGTTATTCGTGAAGGTAAAAAGTCTAAAGAGAAAGTCGATGTTTTCTCCTATGAGTTACTGTCTTATCGTACTTTGATTAATGATAAGGCAATGCCTTTCAGTAGTGAGCCATCTGAGGCCTTACCAGACTACTTTGTTAGCTCTGAGAACATAATGCCCAGGGCGCATGTTGATATTCAAGCGGCGGCTCAAAAGTGGGTAGATTCTTCGATTTCTAAGACCATTAATGTTCCCACTGACTGCGAGTATGAGGAGTTTAAAGATATCTACCTCTACGCAGCAGAAAAAGGACTAAAAGGGTGTACTACTTTCCGCTTTAATCCGGAAGCATTCCAAGGCGTACTGGTTAAAGAGAGCGACTTAGAGAACACTACCTATAGCTTTACGTTAGAAGATGGCTCCACGGTAGAGTTTAAAGGCAACGAAGACGTGGAGTATGACGGTGAAACACACACTGCTGCCAACCTTTTTGATGCCCTAAAAGAAGGCTACTACGGCAAGTTCTAACCACACTAAATTATAAACCGCAGACCACTGCGAGGAATAAAATGAACAAGAAAATTGAGCAAAAAATCGTCGGCTACAAAGTCGTTAACGAAGAGCAGAAAGCAGCCGAAGTTAAGCTAGAAGCTGAGAGTAATATTATTCAGATGCATGAGAAAGTCTCACGACCTGAAGCGCTCGCCGGCAGCACCTACAAAATAAAAACACCGCTGTCAGATCATGCTATGTATCTGACTATTAATGATATTGTTTTGAATGAAGGTACTGATCACGAGCTTCGACGCCCGTTTGAAATATTCCTAAACTCCAAAAACATGGATCAATATCAGTGGATTTCTGCCTTGACGCGCGTTATCTCTGCGGTATTCCGTAAAGGTGGCGACTGTACTTTTCTAGTCGAGGAATTAAAGGCAATCTTTGATCCGCAAGGCGGGTACTTTAAGTCAGGTGGGCGATTCATGCCCTCACTGGTTGCCGAAATTGGTTGGGCTATTGAAGATCACCTACAGAAGATTGGCATGATGGTGAAAACAGAAATACCTGAGCATCAACAAAAAATTATGGACGAGAAGCGCGCTGACTTTGAACAGGCAACTGCAGTACCACAACAAGAAGCTAGCGACTTCCCGCCAACGGCACAGGTGTGTAAAAAGTGCAGCGTCAAAGCAGTTATTTTAATGGATGGTTGTATGACTTGCTTGAACTGCGGCGACTCAAAATGCGGCTAATGGTCAAGCTTGGCATAAAAAAAGCGGCTCTTTAGCCGCTTTTTTTTCGGTCACTTTAATAACTACATCGCAAATACTTTCACCAGTTTAAACACGCCAAGCGCAGTCACAATGACCACGACCAAGCCGCCTATTAGATTGGCAAAGAATTTATTACGGTGCTCACCTAAAAGATCACCGCGGTTCATAATAATTAGCAAAAATATCGCCACAATCGGCAACAGTAAGCCATTGGCAGCTTGGGCAAACAGTATGGCGGCAATTGGTTTAGTGCCAATGGCAGCGAATGTCGTACCTATTATTAATACCGTCATCCAAATCGCGCGAAAACGGCGGTCAGAAAAATCAGTAGACCAACCCATAGCGCCGCTCACCGCATAGGCGGCTGCTAGTGGTGCGGTAATAGCGCTGGTCAAGCCCGCGGCTATTAGCCCTAGTGCAAAGAAAAGATTCGCTGAGGCTCCCAAAATCGGCTCCAATTGGGTAGCCATTGAGGACGAAGAGAAAGCTCGTCCAGTATCAAAAAATGCCACAGCAGCGGTACTCATGACAGCCAAGGTTATCAAGCCTCCCAAACCAATGGACACTAGGGTGTCACTGCGAGACTCAGCTAAGGCAGTGTTCAGCTCAACACCCCGCCATTTCTCTTGAACAAGGCTAGCATGGAGAAATAAATTATAGGGCACCACCGTGGTGCCAATCAGTGCAATCACCGTTAATAGAGAACCATCAGGTAAAGACGGCACCAGCAACCCTTTGAACAACGCAGAAAAATCGACACCCACGGCAAACATAGTAATCACAAATACACTGCTCATGATCAGCACCAAAATAATCAGCACCGGCTCTAACAGCTTATATCCGCTGGTACCGAGCAATACAGCCGCAGAAAGACCCAAGGCAACAGCGCAGGTCGCTGCTGAAAAGTCTGTGATTGACTGTAAGCCCAGTGCCGCACCAGATATATTTCCCGCCTCATAGGCGGCATTACCAATACCTATGGCCGCCACAACTAGAGCAACTGCGGCACGGTTAATTATAGGATTATTAAAGGTAGTACGAAGTGCTTCAGCCAAACCTGCATTTGACACTAGACCCAGTCGTGCAGCCATTTCTTGTAGTACGACCGTCGCTATGAGTGAAAACAGTAGTGCCCACAACAGTACAAAACCAAAGTTAGCGCCAGCCACACTGGCTGTAGCAATACTTCCGGGGCCAATAAAGGCGGCCGTCACCAACAATCCAGGTCCAAAACGCCGCATGCTGTTCTCCTGCCGCTAGAAGGTTAACCAACTGGCGTCAATGCGCCACTTTCTACATCAAAAATGAAGCCATAAATATTGATATTACTTGGCACCAAAGGATGGTCTTTAATTAACTGAATATCAGTCAATACACTCTGCTCTAGGTCTGTAAAGGTGTACCACTTGATCGACTTACCCATATCAGAACCCGGCTTTGTATTCTCGGTAGAGGCTCTTGGCGGGTTGATCCAAGCACCATCCTCCGATACAGCAGTTTCTAAATCTTGCGCTAACAAATCACCAATAACATCATCAGTTACTGTGCTCATGCCACAGCCGGTGTGATGAATGACACACCAATCGGTAGTACCTAAAAACTTATGCGACACAATCAACGAACGGATTGCATCCTCAGTGGCGCGTCCACCTGCGTTGCGAATAATATGGGCTTCGCCGTCTTGCAAACCGGCAAATTTGTAAGGGTCCATCCGGCAATCCATACAGGTGAGTATCGATAAGCCTCTAGTTGGCTTAGTACCGAGCTCAGATTGACTAAAGGTTTTGTGGTAGTGAGTATTTGCCTCGATAATTGAGGTTATGTTTTGGTTATCTGCTTTATCTGACATAAATTATTAACTCTCTTGGTAGGTTTTAAAACCCCCTCAAATTCCATTTTTTTTATAAGTATCAATCATTCGTTGAGCGGCCACAGTCGCCGGTAAACTTCCATCTAGCACCGCTGACTCTAACTCAGGCATCATTTGCTTTATACGTGTATCGGCCTTTAAATCAACTACCAGTGACTCCGCCATTTCACTCCACATCCAGGCCTTAGCCTGCTGGGCTCGCTGCTCCTGCAGTCGGCCATCCTTTGATATCGTTGCTTTGAATCTGTTAACTTCACCCCAAACCTTAGCGACACCTTCGTTATTGACTGATGAACACGTCATTACCGGTGTTTGCCAACCTTCAAAACGCGAGGTTAAAAAGTGCACTGCCGATCGATAGTCGACCATCGTCTGATTGGCCAAAGCAATCTGTTCACCATCGGACTTATTGACCAATATTAGATCAGCAAGTTCCATAATCCCGCGCTTAATACCTTGTAATTCATCACCACCCGCGGGTAACAACAGCAGTAAAAACATATCGGTCATATCCGCCACTGCAGTTTCCGACTGACCGACACCCACCGTTTCTACCAAAATTATATCAAAACCAGCCGCTTCACAAAGTAATATCGACTCCCGTGACCTACGCGTAACACCACCAAGTGTGCTACCCGCAGGAGAGGGCCTAACAAAAGCTTTTTCGGCAAAGGCGAGAGTTTCCATGCGCGTTTTGTCGCCGAGAATAGAGCCACCGGTAACTGCTGAAGAGGGGTCTACTGCCAGTACCGCTACTGTGTGACCAAGCTCGATGAGATGGGTGCCCAAAGCTTCTATAAAGGTTGATTTCCCGACCCCTGGCGCGCCCGAAATACCTATGCGAATTGAGTTTCCAGTATGCGGCATCACGCTTTCTAGCAACGCTGAGGTCTGCTGTCGGTGATCAGATCGGGTTGACTCAACCAGTGTGATCGCCTTGGCCAACCCACGACGATCGCCTTGAATAATTTGGTCTGCTAAAGCCTGTATCTGATCTACCATTAAAACCTGTCTCTACTCGAACTCTAGTATAATTTGGTCCACTGCCAGACTGTCGCCTTGCGCGGCACTAACTTTGCTTACAATACCATCTTGTACTGCCCGCAAGCCATTCTCCATTTTCATGGCCTCCACGACAGCCAACTCCTCGCCCTCTTTAACCACCTGCCCTACGTCGACCGAAAGCTTGACCAACAATCCAGGCATGGGTGACAGTAAAAACTTCGACATATCCGCAGGGGATTTATATAGCATATGTGTCATTAGTGCCGCTGCAGTTGATGTTATTACCCGTGCAGTAATCTCAGCACCGCGATAAAATAGTCGGTAACCTGCGGCCGTAGGCTCTACCTGTACGGTAACCGTCATACCGTTAATTGTCCCTTTAAATAGAGGCTCGCCGATACACCAGTCACTTATAATCTCATAGTCTTTCTCGGCATATTCCACCCAATAACCTTGGTCAGTTAGATCCACCTGCACAGCGTGTTGTTGCTCAGCAATGGCAACCACCCAATCGTTAGGTGCCGGTGCTTCATGCCCAGCCATTTGGTCCGATAACAAGCTGGCGCGTTCACAGTGCAATTGATGTACCGCGGCAGCCACTACGATGACAATAGCGGGATCTTGCTGCACCACCAAATCAGGATTAAAACCATCGGGGAATTCATCGTCAATAAAATTAGTACTCAAATCACCTTTTACAAAACGTGGGTGAACCATGAGCGCGTTGAGAAAACTTATATTGTGATTAACACCGCGAATATAATAATTATCTAGAGCATCCACCATGCGATTAATGGCCTGGGCTCGGTCATCGCCATAGGTAATTAGTTTGGCTATCATTGGGTCATAAAACATCGACACCTCGCCACCTTCATAAACACCGGTATCAACGCGTACACCCTCACCAGTGGGAGGCATATATTTGACTAAGCGACCTGTAGAAGGCAAAAAATTACGGAATGGATCTTCAGCATAAACCCGCGACTCCATGGCCCAGCCAGTTAATCTGACATCCTGTTGCGCCATGGGTAGTTTCTCTCCGGCCGCTACCCTAATCATTAATTCGACCAAATCTTGCCCAGTAACCAACTCAGTAACTGGGTGTTCTACCTGCAGCCGCGTGTTCATTTCCAAGAAATAAAAATTCATATCGGCGTCGGCTATAAACTCAACCGTGCCCGCTGATTGGTAACCTACTGCTCTGGCAAGAGCACAGCTCTGCTCACCCATTTTTTGGCGAGTGGCTTCGTCCAGAAACGGTGATGGTGCCTCTTCAATGACTTTTTGGTGGCGACGCTGAATCGAGCACTCCCGTTCGCCCAAATAAACCACACTGCCATGACTATCAGCCATTACTTGTATTTCGATATGTCGTGGCTGCTGAATATATTTTTCAATAAAGATGCGAGTATCACCAAAGCTCGAACGCGCCTCATTGGTGGCTTTTTCAAAGCCATCGCGACAGTCAGCCTCATTCCAGGCCACTCTCATACCCTTACCGCCACCGCCAGCCGAAGCCTTAAGCATCACCGGGTAACCAATCTCAGCGCTGACTTCAACGGCATGTTCCGCATCACGGACTACATCGGTATACCCCGGGATAGTGTTAACCCCCGCTTTCTCGGCAATCAATTTTGAGGTAATTTTATCGCCCATAGACTGAATAGCATGCTTGCCTGGGCCAATAAAAGTGATGCCTGCGGCATCTAAAGCATCTCGGAAATCACTGTTTTCAGACAAAAACCCATAGCCCGGATGCACAGCGTCAGCGCCACTATCAACACAGGCTTGAATGATTTTATCGATCACCAAATAGCTTTGCGAGGACGCCGAGGGTCCGATATGTATGGCCTCATCGGCCATTTGTACATGCAGTGCATCACGATCTGCATCAGAGTATACGGCGACGGTGGCTATACCCATTTTTTTAGCGGTGGCAAAGACCCTACAGGCTATCTCACCACGATTGGCTACTAGAATTTTTTTCAGCATTATTTTTCTAATCTATGGTTAGTTATTTTAAAGGGGAATATTGCCATGCTTGCGCCATGGGTTTTCTACCGACTTGTTACGCAACATAGCCAGTGATCTGGCAACTCGCTTGCGCGTACTGTGAGGCATAATCACATCGTCAATGTAACCACGTTTACCGGCAATAAACGGATTGGCAAATTTCTTGCGGTACTCCTCGGTGCGCGCAGCGATTTTTTCTTCATCACCAATATCCTTACGAAAAATAATTTCAACGGCACCCTTGGGCCCCATCACTGCAATTTCTGCGGTAGGCCATGCTAGATTGGCGTCACCGCGCAAGTGCTTAGACGCCATTACGTCATAGGCTCCGCCATACGCCTTGCGGGTAATAACAGTTACTTTGGGGACAGTACATTCGGCATAGGCATACAGCAGCTTAGCGCCATGCTTAATAATACCGCCATATTCCTGACTGGTGCCCGGCATGAAGCCTGGGACATCGACAAAGGTGAGTACTGGAATATTAAATGCATCACAAAAACGTATGAAGCGCGCGGCCTTCTTAGAGGCATCAATATCCAAACAACCCGCCAACACCATCGGTTGGTTAGCAACGACGCCAACCGTTGATCCTTCAATGCGGATAAAGCCGGTGATAATATTCTTGGCATAATTAACCTGGGTCTCAAAAAAAACGCCCTCATCAGCGACCTTTAAAATAACCTCTTTCATGTCATAGGGCTTGTTGGGGTCATTGGGCACAATCGTATCAAGAGACATTTCAATACGATCAGCGGGATCTTCAGTGGGCCATACTGGTGGTTTTTCACGGTTATTAGCGGGTAGATAGTTGAAAAATTGACGGACCTTCTCAAGTGCTTCAACATCATTAGCGAACGCCAGGTCAGCCACCCCAGATTTCGTGGAATGGGTCACTGCACCACCCAATTCTTCAGCGGTGACTACCTCATGGGTTACAGTTTTAACCACATCAGGTCCGGTAACAAACATATATGAGCTGTCTTCAACCATGAAGATAAAATCGGTAATGGCCGGAGAATAAACCGCGCCACCCGCGCAGGGACCCATCACCATAGAGATTTGTGGAATCACCCCCGACGCCATAACATTGCGCTGAAAAACCTCAGCGTAACCGCCCAGAGACGCTACACCCTCCTGTATCCGCGCACCACCAGAATCATTAAGGCCAATAATGGGCGCTCCCACTTTCATAGCTTGATCCATTACTTTACAGATTTTTTCCGCATGGGCCTCAGACAATGCGCCCCCAAAAACGGTAAAATCTTGACTAAAGACAAACACCAGCCGACCATTAATAGTGCCGTAACCGATCACAACACCATCTCCAGGTACATGCTGTTGGTCCATATCAAAGTCGCTGCAGCGGTGTTCAACAAACATATCCCACTCTTCAAAGCTGTTTTCATCAAGCAGCAAGTCAACACGTTCGCGCGCCGTTAATTTGCCTTTTGCATGCTGGGCATCAATTCGCTTTTGGCCGCCACCCAGACGAGCAAGGCGTCGTTTTTCTTCTAATTCTTCGAGAATTTCGTGCATGCTTTTCTCCCCTGGAGAATCGAGTTATTTAATAAGGTCTAATACGCTGGACGCTGCATTGGGAATATTGGTACCCGGCCCAAAGATAGCAGCTACACCTTGCGCAGTTAATTCATCGTAATCTTTCGGTGGAATCACCCCACCGCAAACTACCAGAATTTCTCCCGCACCCTGACGCCTAAGTGATTGAATCATCTTTGGCACTAACGTCTTATGTCCTGCCGCCTGAGATGAGACTCCCACCACATGAACATCGTTTTCAATAGCCTGCCTAGCAGCCTCCTCAGGAGTTTGAAACATCGGACCAACATCAACATCGAAACCTAAATCTGCGAACGCGGTTGCAATAACTTTCGCACCGCGATCGTGGCCATCTTGACCCATTTTCACCACCAGCATTCGTGGTCGCCGGCCATGTTCTTCTGCAAACTGTTCAACTTTTTGTTTGATTTTCATAAATCCCTCATCGCCCTCATAGGCAGAACCATAGACACCGCTAATCGATCGAGTTTGCGCACGATGGCGCCCCCACACTGACTCTAGGGCATCGCTTATCTCACCCACAGTAGCCCGCTCTCGAGCCGCGCTTACGGCTAACTCAAGTAAATTACCCTCGCCGGTTTCAGCGGCGCCAGTCAGCGCCGCCAGTGACTGTTGGCAGAGCGCCTTATTACGTGAACCGCGAATATCGTTTAAACGCTCAATTTGCGATTCTCTAACCATCGTATTATCAATGTCTAGCACATCTACGTCGGGCTCTTTGGCTAGCTGGTACTTGTTGACGCCAACGATGACCTCTTCTCCACGATCTATTGCCGCTTGACGCAGTGCTGCAGCCTCCTCAATTCGCAGCTTCGGCAGTCCCGACTCAACCGCTTTGGTCATACCACCCATTTCTTCTACTTCATTAATCAACACCATCGCAGCATCCACCAACTCACTGGTAAGACTTTCCACATAATAGGAACCAGCCAGAGGGTCCACCACATTGGTAATACCCGTCTCCTCCTGAATAACTAACTGAGTATTGCGCGCAATTCTGGCGGCAAATTCTGTGGGTAACCCCAAGGCTTCATCAAAAGAGTTAGTGTGCAGCGACTGAGTACCTCCCAGCACCGCAGACAGCCCTTCAATGGTGGTTCGCATAATGTTGTTATAAGGGTCTTTGCTGGTCAGACTGACCCCCGATGTTTGCGTGTGTGTGCGCAGCATTAACGAACGCTGATCTTTCGGGGAGAATTTTTCTTCCATCAAGGTCGCCCAAAGAATGCGTGCGGCCCTAAGTTTGGCGATCTCCATAAAGAAATTCATACCAATAGCAAAGAAAAAAGATAACCGTGGGGCAAATTTATCCACATCCATGCCACTATCTATTGCGGTGCGTACATATTCGATTCCATCAGCAATGGTGTAGGCAAGCTCCTGAACATTGGTCGCTCCAGCTTCTTGCATGTGATACCCAGAAATAGAAATGGAATTAAACTTAGGCATGCGCGCAGTGGTATAGGCAATAATATCTGAAACAATTTTCATGGACGGTGCTGGCGGATATATATAAGTATTGCGCACCATAAACTCTTTGAGAATATCATTTTGTAAGGTACCGGCTAGCTGCTCTGGCGCAACGCCCTGCTCTTCTGCAGCAACAATAAAGCTGGCCATTACCGGTAAAACCGCGCCATTCATGGTCATTGATACAGACACTTTATCTAACGGAATCTGATCAAACAGAATTTTCATGTCTTCAACAGAATCGATGGCTACACCGGCTTTACCCACATCCCCTTCTACCCGCTCATGATCTGAGTCATAACCACGGTGAGTTGCCAAATCAAAGGCCACGGAAAGGCCCTGCTGACCCGCGGCTAAATTTTTACGATAAAACGCATTAGATTTTTCTGCGGTGGAAAACCCTGCGTACTGGCGCACCGTCCAGGGTCGGCCGGCATACATGGTAGCCTTAGGCCCACGTTTAAACGGTGCAAAGCCTGGCAAGTTGTCCATGTGCTCAAGATCTTTGGTGTCTTCAGCGGTATACAGTGGCTTGATGGCAATACCCTCTGGGGTTTGCCACACCAACTCATCCGCAGTGCGCCCTTTAGTCTCTTTTTTCACCAGTGTCTGCCAATCTTTTATTGCCGGACCTTTCTTATCGGTCATTACTCTTTCCACCTTCTGACGCGTTGATTATAGGTCTATCATAACGTTTTTTGCTGTTGGCACTATGCCGTACACCACAGATTAATAGTAGGTCCATTTACAACACAATAAATCACATATATTGCCAAATATATTGGGCTATTTAGTCAATATATGCTATAAAATCACCATAAACTCACAATTAATCTATATTTTATAGAGTGAAATTCTGCTATGGCCACAATCTGCCAGCACCATGTCATTGCCTGCCTACATGGAATACGTCTTCACAACCTGCCACAGCAGCCAATTTTAGAGCGTGCAGGCATCAACCCAAATCGTCTCAATAAACGTGATCAACGCGAGCACACCGATCAGGTCGCACGTCTTTTTAAAGGGGTTCAAGACGCTTTAGATGATGAATTTATGGGTTTTACCGAGAATCCCTGCAAGGTGGGCCTATTTGCCACAATGAGTGAACTGGTTAGCCGCTGCGGCACGCTTGGAGAACTACTTGAAAAAGCAATCAGCTTTTACAACCTTGTTAGCAATGATATTCCCATGGGTCTTAATGTAGTTAATGGCAAGGCGGTCTTTGAATTTACTATGGCCAAACCCATGCTCGATCCACAACATTTTATGGCTGAATTTTGGCTGGTTATTTGGCATCGTTTTCCCAGTTGGTATATTGGTGAACCTATCCGGTTACAAGAAACCCACTTTACCTTTACTGAGCCTGGGCACACAGCAGAACTAGAGATAATGTTCCCCTCACCATTACACTTTAACAGTGACGCCAATCGGCTGGTATTTGACGCCCAGTATCTCGACAAACCGCTACTCAGGTCTGATCACGAATTAACTCAGTATCTTGAAAATGCCCCCGCAGATGTCATGACCATACCGGGTTCAGACACGCTTCTAGAGGCTCAAATAGAGCGTATTATCAGCCAGAGAAATGCCGACAGGTTGGTATTTGGCACCATCCATGAACTCGCTCATGAACTGGGAATGAGTTCGCAAACCCTGCATCGTCGTCTCACAGAGAGCGCCACCAGCTATCAAAAAATAAAAGACAATCTGCGGCGCAATCTTGCCATCGCCAAACTCATCAATGAAAAGCTCTCCGTTGAACAGGTGTCAGACGCCGTTGGCTTTAGTGAGTCGCGATCATTTACTCGTGCCTTCAAACACTGGACTGGCCTAACGCCTCGAGAATATTGCAAGCAAAATCCATAACCATTCATTGCAAAACCTCTATGTTGGTTATCAATCTTCAAAAGTATGTAATCCATCATAAACAGAGCGTGTGTGTTTTTGACAGCTCATGGAATTACGTCCATCGCGAATAACGTGGGGCGCTAGAAAACTCGCTCTAAGTCCCACAACTTTAATTCATAAAGGAGCGCTCACCATGAGTGGTAGCACATCATCTTATTTGCTTTATTGTGCGGCGGGCTTGATATTGAGCACTCTGGTGACCTTACTATTTGAGGCATATCCAACCATCAGAGTTGCCTCTGACGGAGGTGTTGTATTTGGCATTATGTGCGCCATTTTGTTCCATGCCATTAAGAATCCTTAATAACCTACCCACAGGGTGTGGGTAGGTTAGGAATCATTATGCAGTCTTAGCTTTCTTCTTTTGGAGCAAAGGCCTGAACGCCGCATAAGGCAACAATAACAATAATACCTACCAACAAGCCCAACCAAGGTTCGAAGACACTAAATGCCATTGCTGTGATCACCATAGCACCGCGCTCTGTTGCGTCGTGCACAAGTGATAACGCCAGAGTGGCACAGGCAAACGCTGTCAGCACTAGCGTGACGGCCAACGCCAAGGGAAGCAGGGGCTCAAGTAGGGTCACGAAGGGTAAAACCACAAATAGGAGTGGTAAACCAAAGACATAGAAACTACCTATACTGTCAAAAATTGAATCAACTTTTTCACGACCCTCTGACCAGCCTTTTAGCAGCACTACTTGAATACCCGTCCACAAAACACCTTGGGTAGCAAAGAAAGGGGCGATGATACTCATTATTACGTTTCTAATACCTGTGGCCATGTGCGCACGACTACTATTTAACTCAAGCTTCTCATCTGTCCGAGTAAGCTGCGCCTGCTCTATCATTTCATTGCCCGTCACCAAGTCACCAAAAAACAAAATGTAGGTGATCAGCGCCAAAGGAAATGAAGATGCAAAGGTTTCAAGCGAAGGCCAACCAATCGCAAAAGGCGATGCCTTTGCCCATAAAGACGCAGTCGAAGCACCGACATCGAGAATTTCCCAACGAATATTGTATTCAAATTCACCGGTAAAATAACCAACAGTGCCCGCCACCAGGAACCCAGGAAACAGTCCAAATCCAAGAAGCTTTAACAGCCACGTTTTATCAGTCGCATAGGCCTGTAAAGGCTTAGAAAAAGCGAACACTAAACAAATCAAAACACCTAAAGTACCTGCAATGGGCGCTGATTGAAATACATTAGCCGCATCACCATCTTTGGTAACACGTAAAAAAGCCGCTATCGCAGCGCCCAATATAATGCCGCCTTTAAAGACATTAGGGACTATATTAATTAACTTTGCACCAAGCCCTGTCACCCCCAAAAAGATCAAGATAAAGGCAAAGTTGAGTGATAGCGCCGTCATCACTTGGAATTGGGAAGTATGATCTCCTAGATAGGCAGGTGCGGTAATAAACGCGACCACAAAAGGGATGGCAGGTGTCAGCCAGCCAGGTGCGTACGGGTCGCCAAAGAACATCCAAGAGAAAGAAATAAGCATGCTATGAAACATTGCCATGGTTATAGCTTCTTCAAAGGTGAGTCCCAGCAATGCAATAAAATAAGGGACCAACGCCATACCTGTAGCGCCGGCTACAGCCAATCCTTGAAGCATATTAGCTAATGAAAATCGCAAGTGAATCAGGGGAATCCGCATCGTGAATGGGCCCCATTTAAAACCAGGTTGAACGTCTCCATCAAGTCTTGTCTTTGGCATATTGTTATTCTCATTATTGGGCTAAAAATTAATCACACACATTAGTGTGCAGTGACTTCCTTGCTAACATAGCGCCAGCGGTCTAGATATTCACTTTTTCATTGCAACATTATTATGAAAAACCCTCAAGTATTACATAATCCAACGATTCCGTTTTGAATTAAGCTTAGGAATAAATTCAATACAACTCGCAAACAGCGTGTTTCATAGATGACCTTACACTACAAACCAAGTACCCTGTGCAGTCACTCATCACCAAGCCTGTGTAATGACTACTGAAATTAGACTCACCCAATTTAGCCATGGCGCTGGTTGCGGCTGCAAAATTGCCCCAAGCGTTCTTGAGCAATTCTTAAAAACTGATTTTGTTGCGCCACAGGATGACAACCTACTGGTGGGCAATAGTACTAAAGATGATGCTGCGGTTTATGATCTGGGTGATGGCTCTGGGATCATCAGTACTACTGACTTTTTTATGCCTATTGTAGATGACGCTTTTGAGTTTGGACGTGTTGCTGCGGCCAACGCCATTAGTGATGTCTATGCCATGGGCGGCGCCCCTATGATGGCGATTGCTATTCTCGGTTGGCCAGTTGATAAATTGAGTCCTGAGGTGGCACAGCAGGTTTTGGAAGGCGGCCGCCATGCCTGCAAAGATGCAGGCATTCATCTTGCCGGTGGTCACTCTATTGATACCCAAGAACCTATTTTTGGCTTAGCGGTTACAGGCAAAGTTGATTTATGTAACCTTAAACAAAATAGCACGGCACACAGTGGAGACTATTTGTTTTTGACCAAGCCCATTGGTGTAGGCGTACTAACCACCGCTGAAAAACAAGGCAAGCTAAAACCGCAACACAGTCGTCTAGCCGTTGAAAATATGATGGCATTAAATACTGTGGGTGCTGCTTTGGGTAAAGTGCCCGGTGTAACTGCGATGACTGATGTCACCGGCTTCGGACTGCTGGGTCATCTTCTTGAAGTGTGTCAGGGCAGT
>CAJJAU010000051.1 GCA_905182275.1 gamma proteobacterium HTCC2207 | reverse complement strand
AGCTTTTATCGCAACAACATGGGCTAGCCCCATACACTAAAAATTAATGGACCTTTGAGGTACTTATGAACGAGCAAACGATCAAAAAGATACTAATCACCGGCGCTAATGGCTTTATTGGCAATACGCTGATGCGTTTTTACCAACAGAACAATCAAGCCGTAGTTGGCGTTGATCTGGTTGGCAATGGTACAGATATTATTGAAGGCGATATTGCTAAACCTGAGAGCATTGCCAATTTGCTGGAAGAGTGCGACGTCATCATCCACACCGCGGCACTGGTCTCAAACGCCATGGAAGACAGTGATATGTGGCGAGTCAATGTACTGGCCACCGGCAACTTAATCGATGCGGCAAAAAAATATAAGGTGCGGCGTTTTGTACAGATATCCTCCATCGTTGCCTATGGCAATGCTGCCGAGGGTGAGATCAACGAGAACCACCCCGTACATGCCGATGGTGGCAGCTATGTATTGACCAAACTGGCCTCCGAACATACCGTGCTGGCAGCCTCCGCGAATGGGGACATTGAGGTAGTTATTGTGCGTCCCGGCGATGCCTATGGCCCCGGTAGCCGACCGTGGATTATTGCACCCTTAGAGGCGATTGCTAAAAATCAATTTATGCTGCCAGCCAAAGGTGAAGGTTTCTTTAGGCCCATTTATATTGATGATTTAGTCAGAGGCATTGTACTTGCCGCCCAACATCCAGATGCTGTTGGCGAGATATTTAACCTATCCTGTGAAGGCTACATGACCACCAAAGAGTATTTTGCTCCGCACTATCAGTGGTTGGGCAAAAAAGGGCCTATGCTTGTCTCAACTAAGCTTGCGCTAAGAGTCGCCGCCGTAGCTTCAAAAGTTGCCAGTCTTATGGGTAATCTCAATGAAGCCTCTCCGGCAACCGTGGCTCAACTTGCCACCAAGAGCTGGTTCTCAATAAAGAAAGCCGAGCGAATTCTTGGTTGGAAGCCTGAAATGCCATTTGACGAAGGAATGGAACGGTCCAAGCAATGGGCTGCAGACAATGGTCTTTTAGGCAAATGATGGTTATGGTATCTCCTGGATGCCAAAGGAACCTCCCATGCATAAAAATATTACTGACCTGGTTACGCTTGCAAAAAGCACTGCGCAAGTAGAGCGCTATGCAACCCCTCAGGATCGCTTAGTTGAAGGTAATCCTGAGCAAAATAATACACTTCATTTTTCGGCCGATGATCGGTTCTTTGTCGGAGAATGGGGTGCAGAGGTTGGCTGTTGGAAAGTCAGTTATACCGAAAATGAGTATTTCCATATTTTAAGTGGTAAATCAATTCTGCGCGACACCGAGGGTAATCAATTAACCGTCGTGGCCGGGGACAAAATCTGTGTGCCCGCCGGCTTTGAAGGCGAGTGGGAAGTCATAGAGCCGACGCAAAAAATCTATGCTATTTACGAAAACTAAATCTTACTTAACGACAAGGTTGTCTCTATGCCCAGATTATTAGTACCGCTACTCATCCTCATCATCAGCCAAGTCGGCTGTAGTCTCGAATCTAAGATAGAGGGAAGCACAGATCAAAACGCTAATCTAATGGCGCAAGCACAGGCCATACATACCTCTGCATTGACCATAGACGCTCATGCCGACATTGAAATACCCGGCAAGCCTTCGATGTATGTAGGCTCTGATGGCCTCTCTAAGGTGAGCCCACAGAAAATGCAAAAAGGCGGCTTAAACGCAGTTGTTATGTCTTTAGCCGTGGGCCCTATGCCCAGAAATGTAGAGGGTTATGCAGCGGCCAAAGCACTGGCACAAACCAAGCTCGCCGCGGTTAATGCACTGGCAGCAGACCCGGCTAACAATACCGTCATCGTAAAAAGTACAACCGAACTAAGTGCGGCGCACACTGAGGGTAAATCTGCGCTGATTCTTGGTTTTCAAAATGCATTAATCTTGGGCAAAGACGTCGGCGCTGTCGACAGCCTATATAATTCAGGGGCTAGAGTATTTGCCCTAACACACATGGGCCACAATGACTTTGCAGACTCATCAAGAACTCTGTTTGACGGTGACACAGGCACTCGTGAACCGGATGCTGAACATGGTGGCTTATCTGCTTTAGGAAAAGCGGCTGTTGCAAAAATTAACGCCCTCGGTGGCATTATGGATATCTCACAGTTATCCACTGAAGCCGCCATGCAAGTTATGGCCCTCTCCAGTACTCCCGTCATTGCTAGTCATTCCAACGTGCGCGCACTAACCAGTGTTAGCCGCAATCTCTCTGACCCAGAAATAGATCGGATTGGCGAGACTGGCGGTGTTATTCATATAGCACCATTTCGCGGCTACCTGTTTGACTCTGCAGACCCAGACATGGATACAAATATCCGTGCCGTTCGCAAAGAGTCCGGCATAGAGGAAGACTATTTATATCCCTTTGAACTGTATTGGGAAATTGATGACCCAGCTATTAGGAAAGACTTTTTAACCCGCACCAGCGCGCTGCTCGGGCCCATCGGTTTAGACGAAATGCTCGATCATGTTGACTATATTGCTCAGCGCATTGGTGTTGATCACGTTGGTATTGGCACCGACTTTAATCATGGCAGCGGTATTATTGGATTCAATGACGCCAGTGAGGCGCTAAATGTTACCGTCGAGCTGCTCAAACGCGGCTATACCAAAGACGACATCATCAAAATTTGGGGTGGCAATTTTATTCGCGTATGGCGCGCCGCAGAAAAACCCAGCGAAGCTAGGATGCCGAAGCCTCAGGAGTAAGCCCGGTTCGATAAGAGCCCGCAGTGCGACCCGTCCAGAGCTTGAAACTGCGATAAAAAGAACGCGCCTCTGCGTAACCCAACTGGTAGGCAATTGAGTCGAGTGATAGATTGGTATTTTTTAGATAATAAAGTGCTAATTCTAAGCGCAATTCGTTGAGTAGATCCTTGTAGCGGGTGCCCTCCTCGTCCAGCTTTCTCTGCAGAGTACGGCTGCTCATGCCAAGCATTTCAGCAATCATCTGACTGGAGGGGGTTTGTTGCTTAAGTACCAGACGCAGAAGGTTTTTTACTTGGTCGGCCACCAGTTGTTTCTTATCTAAACCACCTAAAATGGTGGTGGCATGATCTAGCAGCATCTGCAGCAGCTGCTCATTAGCCTGAGGGAAAAGTTCGTCTAAAGCACTTTCAGGAAATCGGAAGCCACTGGCCGGCTGATTAAATAAAACCTTACAACCAAACAGTTCGGTGTAGTCAGCCATTAAGACTGGATCCTCTGGCCCCTGGTGTTCAAACCAAACGCTATGCCAACCCTCAAAGTTAAGAAAACGTCGTGCAAACAGGCACCAAGATGCCAGTACATTTTCGACTTCATGCTTGCGCACCACTGCGTTTTTAAACTGGCAAGTCCATCGTTGCAGGGCAAAACCGTCGGCAATCTCAATGGAGGTCACCCCCATATCACCCACAATTTTCTCATAAATGGGTATTTTTGCTTGAATCATACGCAGTGTTGAGCAATTCATCGAAATATAACCCAGTACACTGTAAGACGCTGGTTCTACAAACTGCGCCGAGTGAAGTCCAAAACAGGGATCATCACTGGCCTTGATTAACAATGCTAAAAGATCTTCCATTGACTGGTTGGAGACGTGTTTGGTGTTATCTTTTAATGTCTCGGCATCAATTCCCACCTGACTTAACAGTGGCGAGTAATTCACACCGCATGCCTCAGCAGACCGCAGGTATTGGGTGACCGCCGGTACCGATGCAAGACCACTATTCTGTGTTAAATCCATGTACTTTTATTCGCGCCTACTCAATGACTGAAATTGTGACCGGACTGTCGGAGTTAGACAGCGACTGTCGGTGCGTCAGAAGTTACTATAACCGCAATAGTATACCTCAACAGTTGAGGATTTCGCTGCCATAAACGCTATACTTGTGTGCGTCAAAGTGGTCAATATTAATACTTATAAAAGTAACATTATATAGGGTGGTAAAAATGCGATTGTGGAATGGTTGGGGCAATGAAAATAGTGATCTAAACATGGAGCTGAATAGCGGTTTACGCATGCTATTACAGGCATTGGTTGGATCTGGGACAGCACTGCCACAGGCAACTTTAAGTGATGTTGTCGCCAAAGTCCCGCCAACAAGATTGGCCACGCACCCCTTGATTAATACCGATGCGGAGATTCGTGTGCGCCACGCACGCGGCCAGAGTCTGCCCGACTGGCTGGACATGCACAGTGGCCATGTCAATACGTTTCCCGATGGCGTTGCCACTCCAGAATCATCCGCTGAGGTGCGTACACTTTTAGATCATGCCAAAGCTGAGAGTATTGTGGTCATTCCCTATGGCGGCGGCACCTCAGTGGTCGGGCATATCAATCCTGAGGAAAGTGAAAGGCCAGTACTGACCATTGATATGGGCAAGATGAATAAGCTACTTCATATCGACAAAGAGAGTCAGCTGGCAACTTTTGGCTCTGGCATTGCCGGTCCGGCATTAGAGAAATCACTCAATGAGCATGGGTTCACTCTCGGTCACTTTCCGCAGTCATGGGAGCTTTCTACCCTGGGTGGTTGGGTGGCGAGTCGCTCAAGTGGCCAGCAATCCATACACTACGGACGAATAGAGAATCTGTTTGCGGGTGGTAGCATCGAAACCCTCGCTGGCACCTTAGATATACCGACTATTCCAGCCTCATCTGCAGGACCTGATGTTCGAGAGATGATCCTCGGCTCTGAGGGCCGCATGGGTATAATTACTGAGGTCACAGTGCGCATCACACCGCTACCGGAGAAAGAGTTATTTCAGGTGGTATTTTTCCCCTCTTGGGAAGTTGGCATTAATGTCGCCAGAGAACTCATCCAGCAGCGAGTAGCCCTGTCCATGGTGCGCCTGAGTAACCCACTTGAAACCACTAGCCTGCTGTACATGGGTGCCGGTGAAGATAGCAGCGGCGTAGCTGC
This sequence comes from gamma proteobacterium HTCC2207, assembly GCA_905182275.1. Taxonomy (GTDB): domain Bacteria; phylum Pseudomonadota; class Gammaproteobacteria; order Pseudomonadales; family Porticoccaceae; genus HTCC2207. Next base: position 6,956 of record CAJJAU010000051.1, on the reverse strand, counting down.
CTTGGAACAGGCGCTTGCTGAAAAAGGCATTGGTTCGGGTAAAGTAATGATGACACTAGGCGTCACTGGATCTGCCCGTCACTGTGAAACAGCCCACCAACTGGCTCTTGACCACTGCGCTAATCACGGCGGTGTGGCCGATCAATCAGGTCTTGGTGATAATTGGGCGCATGGGCGCTTCCGTGCACCCTACCTTCGCGATCCATTGGGTGCCGCCGGTTATGCCGCAGACACTATGGAAACGGCCGTAGACTGGTCTAAAGTGCCTCAGGCAGCAAAAAATATAGAGCAGGCCATTCGTACCGCGCTGGCCGATGAAGGCGAACAGGTGCATGCCTACACCCACCTATCCCATGTTTACGGTCAAGGTTCTAGCATTTATACCACCTACCTCTTCCGCCTTGGAGACAGCTATCAACAGGGTATGGATCGTTGGGTCAAACTTAAGAAAGCCGGTGCTGAACAAATCGTCGCTCATGGCGGTACTATTAGCCACCAGCACGGCGTAGGCAGAGACCACAAAAACTATTTGAGCGCCGAGAAAGGACCGCTTGGCATCGCCGCCATTAACAACCTCTGCGAATTATTTGACCCTAACGGTCAGATGAACCCCGGCAAACTACTGCCAGACAGCGAGCAATAAAAAACTATGAATGGATTCACTGATCGCCAACAATTATTGGCTGAAATGCGCAATGGACAGTCTCTTGACTGGGACGTGATTGTGGTCGGCGGCGGTATTACTGGCGCTGGGGTTCTGCGTGAAGCACGGCGACGTGGCTATAAAGCGTTGCTATTAGAACAGCAAGATTTCTCTTGGGGCACCTCTAGTCGTTCATCAAAAATGGTGCATGGTGGCCTGCGCTATCTTGCTGCCGGTGATTTAAAACTAACTAAAGAGTCAGTGGTAGAACGCGAGCGACTGTTAGCTGAAGCACCTGGGTTAGTGGATCGAATCGCCTTCTATTTCACCTTCCGCAAAGGGTTATTTCCTGGCCGCTTTGCTATGACCGTCATTCTTGCTATTTATGATTTTCTTGCCAGCATCAGAGATCACAGATACTGCAACAACGACCAATTGCTAAAACAGTTTCCGGGCCTAGACCAAACTAACCTCAAAGGGGCCAGTTACTACACAGATGCCATGGTAGATGATTCACGTTTAGTCATGCGTGTATTGCAAGACAGCATCGATGATGGTGCCCATGCTCTCAATTACACCAAAGTAAAGAATCTAACCATCGAAAACGACAAGGTCTGTGGTGTTGCTATCGAAGATACCGATAACAACAGTGTGATTAAATTGCGAGCCGCCGCTGTGATTAACGCCACCGGTGCCTGGGCTGATCGCTTGCGCAATGAAGTTAATACAGAGAAGCGTATTCGCCCGCTGCGCGGCAGCCATATTATTATTCCTAAATCGTTGTACCCCGTGTCTAACGTCATGACCTTTTTGCACCAAGACGACAAGCGCGGTGTTTATGTTTATCCCTGGGAAGGAACCACCGTATTAGGCACCACTGACCTTGACCATGCCGAAGACTTAGATATTGAAGCGAGTATTTCTGACCAAGAAACCGATTATCTGCTCAACGCCTTTAACCTTCAGTTTCCGAATAACTCACTGACTCGCGCAGACATCATATCTACTTGGGCCGGTGTCCGGCCTGTTATTGGTGCAGAACAAGGCAAGAACCCCTCTAAAGAGCGTCGTGATCACGCCGTATGGTCAGATAATGGTTTAATTACCGTTAGTGGGGGCAAACTCACCACCTTTAGGCTCATCGCCCTTGATGCGTTAGCCGCTGCCGCAGCACAGTTGCCGACACCAGCGCCAGTTAACGATGACGCCATGTTTGTTACCCCAGACATCAGCGCCAGTGACCTTCTGCCTAGTAATCCAGAGTGGGCACAACGCCTGCTGGGTCGCTATGGCAACAAAGCACAAACATTACTGCAAGAAAGTACCTCAAATGAACAGCTTAGTCTCGGTGACACAGAGTTCTGCATGGCAGAGTGCCGATGGGCAATAAAGCATGAAGCCGTGCAACACCTCGATGACCTGCTGCTTAGACGCACTCGACTCGGCATGTGCTTGCCACGGGGTGGTGATGACTTGTATCCCGCGTTAAAAGCCCTTTTCGCGACAGAACGCCAGTGGGACGACCAGCGCTGGAAAACAGAACTTACTCGCTATGAGGCCATTTGGAATAGCTATTACAGTTTGCCTAAGAACCCTTAAATAAGAGGTCGCTATGGAAAATCTACAATACTTTTTAAGCATTGATAACGGTACACAAAGTGTCCGTGCCATGGTTTTTGATAGCAACGGTCAACTAGTCGCCAAGAGTAAAGTTGAGATAGAACCGTACTTTTCTGATCAAGCCGGTTGGGCAGAGCAACATGCTGACTATTTTTGGGATGCTCTGTGTAAAGCATGCCAAGCACTTTGGCCGCTATTGCCCATACCCAAAGAATCTATTGCGGCAATGTCAGTCACCACCCAACGCGCCACCGTGGTGCCTATGGGTAGCAATAATGAACCACTACGACCAGCCATTAGCTGGTTAGATCAGCGACAGGTTGACACTAAACCCGCACTAGGCGCCTTAGAATCAGCGTTGTTCACGCTGGTCAGAGCTAAGCCTCTAGTAGACTTGATGCACAGTCAGGCGGAAGCTAATTGGATCGAGCAACATGAACCTGACATTTGGGCACAGGTTCACAAGTTCTTGCTTCTATCTGGCTACCACAACTACAAACTCACCGGCCAATACAACGACGCCATTGCCAGCACCGTTGGTTTTGTCCCCTTTGACTACAAAACCCAGCAATGGGCAGACGGGAAAGATTGGAAGTGGCGCGCCATGGCCATTCGGCAAGAGATGCTACCAGAGGTATTGCCCGCCGGGTCACAACTCGGTGAAATTACCACTGAAGCAGCTGCGGCCACTGGAATACCTGTTGGATTACCCTTAATCGCCAGTGGGTCAGACAAAGCCTGCGAGGTTCTGGGGACCGGCTGCATTGACAGCCAAACCGGCAGCCTCAGTTACGGCAGTTTAGCCACGCTCAACATTGCCTCTGATAAATATCTTGAAGCTATTCCCTTTTACCCCGCCTATCCAGGAGTCATTCCCAACACCTTCAATGTTGAGATGATGGTGCAGCGCGGCTACTGGATGGTCAGTTGGTTTAAAAAAGAGTTTGGTCTGCGTGAAGAACAGTTGGCCGCCGACCGAGGCGTGGCCCCAGAAACACTTTTCGATGATTTGTTAGCTCAAATTCCCGCAGGTTCGCAAGGGCTTATGCTCCAGCCCTACTGGTCACCCTCTAATGGTGATGGGCCTGAAACACGTGGCACTATTATGGGTTTCAGCGAAGAGCACACCCGAGCGCACCTCTATCGCGCAATGATCGAAGGGCTTACCTATGCGTTGCGTGAAGGCAAAGAACTACTTGAAAAGCGCAGTGGTAAGCGTATTAAACGTCTAGTGGTTTCCGGTGGTGGTTCGCAGAGCGACCAGGTGATGCAAATCACCGCAGATATCTTTGGCATGACGGTCTTTCGGCCTCATACCTTTGAAACCTCATCCTTGGGCGCGGCGATTGCCTGCGCCGTTGGACTCGGTGTTTACCCCGATTTTAACGCCGCTGTTGATAACATGACTCACGATGGCGACAGCTTTGAGCCCATCGAAGCCAACAAAGCGCTCTATAACGACTTGTATCGTAAGGTATATAAGAAGATGTATGGGCAACTAAAACCTAGCTATGAGGCCATACGCACTATTACAGGCCCATGATTTAATCATGAGTCACTGGGACCGGATTTTCTTTACCCAGCCTCGGAGTTTTTGATGTCTAAGCGCCATCAACAGTGCGTATATGGCAATATAAATTAGCGGCTCAATAATCTCAGACTTTACTGACCAGTAGAAATGAATCACCACTAACAACCCAATCAGGTAGCTAAAATTATGCAAGGTTTGCCATTTGCGCTTCATCTTGCGGCGTACCTTAGCCGTTGATGTCACTGCTAGGGCAAGCAAAAACAAGAAAGCGGTCATGCCCACCGTGATGTAGGGACGCTCAAATATTTCATCCACGAACAACTGCAGATCGAACTGGACTTCAAAGGACAGAAAATTGAGCAGGTGACAAACGGCATAGGTAAACGCATAGAGACCGATGATGCGGCGAAATTGGATTAAGAACCCCATCTTAAAAAATTTCGCAGCCGGTGATATCAACAAACTAATCAGCAATAAATTAAGCGCCCCAATGCCTGTGAAGTGAATCACCGCTTCTACAGGGTCGGCACCCAGTCGATCATCGATCGCCGTATAATATAAATTAATCAGAGGATAAAGCGCTGCCAAATGCACCAAGGCTTTAAGGTATGGAATGCGTTGTGCAGATACAGTCAGCGCCATTAGCTTAGTAGTACTTTCTTAGGTTCATACCGCTGTAGAGACCAGCAACCTCTTCTCCATAACCATTAAATGGCAAGGTAGCGATGCGGTTTTGAGCAAAAATACCACCAGTAGTAATGCGTCGTTCGCTGGCTTGACTCCAACGTGGGTGGTCTACTGCTGGGTTAACATTGGCATAGAAACCATACTCATTAGCGGCCAGAATATTCCAGGTGGTGGGTGGCTGTTTTTCAACAAACTTAATACCGACAACAGACTTAATACTCTTAAACCCATATTTCCAGGGAACCACTAACCGAATTGGCGCGCCATTTTGCGGTGGCAAGGTTTTTCCATAAAGCCCCACACTCATTAGTGCCAGTGGGTTCATGGCTTCGTCGATTCTCAGCCCTTCTAAATAGGGGTAGTCAATACCGCCCCCCAATCGACGACTTCTCTGACCGGGCATCTGTTGCGGATCATGAAGGGTTTCAAACGCCAAATATTTTGCTTTTGAGGTGGGCTTGGCCTTTTTGACCAAATCCGCGAGGGAGAAACCGATCCAAGGCACCACCATTGACCAGGCTTCAACACAGCGCAGCCGATAAATACGCTCTTCAAGGTCAAAGGATGAATAAAGGTCGTCGTGGTCTAGAGTTAGTGGGTTTTCAACTTCTCCAGAAATTTTGAGCTGCCAGGGGTTAACTTTAAAGCCCTGCGACAACTCTGCGGGCTGGTGTTTTTGAGCGCCAAACTCGTAAAAGTTGTTATGGCTAACCACTTTTGCTTCCGGCGTCAGGGTTCCGTTGTAGTCGCCTGCGGGGCTATATTTGAGCGCATTTTGTTTGAATATTGCTGTTGGCTGATCATCAGAAAAGATATCGAACACACTTGCACCAGCGGTGCCGCTAAGTAATGCCCCAGCCCCAAAAAAACCCATTTTTTTGAGCATGTCCCGGCGCTCAAAATAGACCTTTTCGTCGGTGATTTGGTGCTCTTTGCAACTGCTATGTGTAGTGGTTTTGATCAGCATGGAAACTCCTCGGCATTAACAGTGGGTTATCTTACTGTTATATGACCATTAATACTGAGGAAAAATCCAAAATTGTGACGATTCTCACACTATCAACGAATGCTTATGGCAGTGCTCTAATGTTTTATCTAAGGCAATAGACACCTTACCAATCAATTCATCAATTTGAGGCTCAGTAATAATGAGCGGCGGGCAGAAACCCAAGCTTGATCCCGCCACGGCACGAATTAATAGCCCGCTGTCTTGGGCCATCTTTTGTGCGTAACCACCTACCGCGCCACCTACAAATGGCTGCCCGGTCTTTTTGTCAGCAACCAATTCAATAGCACCAAGCAAGCCACTGCCACGAACCTCGCCTACCAGCGGGTGGTCACTAAATTCGGCCAGCCTTTTTTGCATATATTGGCCAGTGACCGCAGCTTTCTGGAAGATTTCATCACGCTGGTAAATCTCTAACACCTTCAACGCTACAGCACAGGCAACCGGGTGGCCAGAATAGGTGTAACCATGGCCAAACGCTCCGGCCGTCGCCGTTTGCTCAATCATGGCTGTGTACATATCTCGGTTAATGGCAGAAGCACTAATTGGCATATAAGCCGATGATAACTGCTTAGCAAAGGTCATCATGTCAGGTGATTCAATACCCATGGTGTTACAGCCAAAGTCACTACCTGTGCGACCAAAGCCTGTAATAACCTCGTCAGCCCAAAACATAATGTCGTAGCGATTAAGCACCGCCTGCACTTTTTGGTAATACCCCTGCGGTGGCACAATCACACCACTAGCGCCAGTAATGGGCTCAGCAATAAAGGCCGCTATGGTGTCCGGTCCTTCGCGTAAAATCATCGATTCGAGATTACTGACAATGCGATCAACAAACTCATCTTCAGTCTCTTCGCCCTGCTTGCCACGGTAATAGTGCGGGTGGTCAGTGCGCAAAATACCCAAGGCATCTACTGGAAGGTCAAAATGATTCTGTGTCACCGGTAAGCCTGTTAAAGACGCAGCTGCCACCGTCACACCATGATATGAGCGTTCTCGAGCAATGATTTTTCGACAATGGGGTTTACCAATCGCTTCATGATAGTAGCGAAGCAGCTTTATGTGGGTGTCATTGGCGTCGCTACCAGAATTACCAAAGGAGATCACCGCATCTTTCATAGGGATCATGTCGGCAAGTTTGCCCGCTAAATCAATGGCCACCTGATGAGTCTTACCACCAAACATATGGCTAAAGGTGAGTTTATTCATCTGCTCCGTGGCAGTGGCAATAACTTCTTGGTTGCCATAGCCCAATGCTGTGCACCAAAGTCCCGCGAGTCCCTCAAGGTACTTATTCCCTTGGTTATCCCACACATAGCAACCCTCTCCGCGCTCGACAGTCACCTGCTCGATCGCCTTGAAATTAGTGGTTGGGTAAATTAGGTGTGTCATATCTTATTCCTATCGCAATGATTACTGGTCAATACCACCAATACACATGTATTTAATATCTAGATAATCGTCCA
>CAJJAU010000050.1 GCA_905182275.1 gamma proteobacterium HTCC2207 | reverse complement strand
CTATTTTTTTAGCAGTACTAAGATAGCACCTACAGATTGTTAAAGTGATCAATAATGATTGAACTAGAACAGCTTGCAAAGCAAGCCGAATCGTCAATAGCCGCGGCTGAAGACCTCAGTGTGTTGGATGACCTTCGTGTCGAATACCTGGGCAAAAAAGGTAGGCTAACGGGACTTCTTAAGGGTCTTGGTAAATTGACGGCAGAGGAGCGACCAGCAGCGGGCGCTAAAATCAACGACGTTAAACAAAGTCTACAAGACCTCATTGGTCAGCGGAAAATGCATTTTGAGAGTATTGAACTCGATGCAAAATTGGCTGATGAAACAATTGATGTCACCTTGCCAGGTCGTGGCGAAGATGTCGGTGGTCTTCATCCGGTCACTCGGACTATGGAGAGAATCGAAGGGTTCTTTAGTCGGATTGGCTACGATGTCGAAGTTGGCCCAGAGATTGAGGATGATTATCACAATTTTGAGGCTCTCAATATTCCATCGCATCATCCTGCGCGTGCCATGCACGACACTTTTTATATTGACCCAACAACGGTACTGCGCACGCACACCTCGCCCGTTCAGGTCCGAACAATGGAGCGCCATGCGCCGCCGATAAGAATTATCTGCCCTGGACGAGTTTATCGCTGCGATTCAGATTTGACCCATACACCTATGTTCCACCAGGTAGAGGGGTTAGTAGTGGATAAGGATATTAGCTTTGCAGACCTCAAAGGCGTTATCGATCAATTTTTAAAGGCGTTTTTTGAGGCCGACCTACCAGTCCGCTTCAGGCCTTCTTATTTTCCATTTACTGAGCCTTCCGCTGAGGTTGATATTCAGTGTACTAACTGCGGTGGTGATGGTTGTCGCGTTTGTAGCCATACAGGTTGGTTAGAAGTAATGGGTTGCGGCATGGTGCATCCAAACGTCTTGGAGCACTGCGATGTAGATACCGATACGTTCACAGGGTTTGCTTTTGGCATGGGTGTTGAGCGACTCGCTATGTTGCGTTATGGCGTGAATGATTTGCGTCTATTCTTTGAAAACGATCTTCGCTTTCTTAAACAATTTTAAACTGGGGTAACTTATGAAATTCAGTGAATCCTGGTTGAGACAATCAGTTAACCCAGCTATCTCTGTTGACGATTTAGTGGCCCAAGTTACCATGGCAGGACTTGAAGTTGATGCCGTGGAAGCCGCAGCACCAAAAATCTCCGGTGTAGTTGTCGGTGAAATTATTAGTGTTGAACAGCACCCTGACGCGGACAAGTTGCGAGTCTGCCAAGTACTGGGTGGCTCAGAGCAAGCGCAAGTGGTTTGCGGTGCGCCCAATGCGCGTGTTGGTATTAAAGTTCCATTTGCTACCGTTGGCGCAGTGTTACCTGGTGACTTCAAGATCAAGAAAGCTAAGTTGCGTGGCGTCGAGTCATTTGGAATGCTCTGTGCTCAGGACGAGCTCGGCTTGGGTGATGATGCAAGCGGTCTTTGGGAATTGCCTAGTGATGCATCTGTTGGTGTTGATTTAATTGAATATCTTGATTTAGACGATATGATTATTGAGGTAGATTTGACCCCAAATCGTGGCGACTGCCTGAGTATTCGGGGCCTAGCGCGCGAGGTGGGGGTACTGAACAAAGCCGACGTAAAGACACAGGATTGCGCGCCGGTTAAGGCATCCATCACCGATGTTGTGAGTGTGAAGCTGAATGTACCCGCAGGCTGTGCACGCTATGTGGGTCGAGTGATGCGTGACCTCAATCTCGCTCAGCCAACACCGCAATGGATGCAAGAAAGGCTGCGCCGTAGTGGTGTTCGCAGTCTTGGTCCTGCCGTTGACGTTACTAATTATGTTCTACTTGAATTAGGGCAGCCAATGCATGCTTTTGATCTGGATAAGATCGAGGGCGGTATTGTGGTGACAATGGGTGATAAACAAACCCTACGATTGCTGGATGATTCTGAAGTTGTAGTCGATGCCGATACGCTGGTCATTGCCGACCATAAAAAGGTTTTGGCGTTGGCCGGAATTATGGGCGGTTCTGAGACCTCAGTGAGTGATCAGACGACAGATATACTATTTGAGAGTGCATGGTTTAATCCGCTGGCCATTGCGGGTAAAGCGCGGTTGTACGGCAAGCATACGGACTCCTCGCATCGTTTTGAGCGAGGCGTCGATCCAGATTTACAAATTCCCGCGATGGAGCGAGCCACAGCGTTAATGCTTGAAATCTGTGGCGGCTCGGTTGGTCCATTAATCGTTGAGGAGAGTGCTGAGTACTTACCTGTACCGGCTAAAATTACTCTTCGTAACGCGCGCTTGGCGCAACAGTTGGGTGTAGCGATTGCCAATGACGACGTCGACGATATGTTGTCCCGGCTCGGATTGACGTTGGTGGAGCGAACAGCTAATGGGGCTATTTGGCTTGCGCCTAGTTGGCGTTTTGATTTGACCATTGAGCAAGACCTTGTGGAAGAGGTGGCGCGTATTTATGGTTACAATAATTTGCCTACATCAACTCCAACCATGGCTTTGGATCTGCAGCCGAACCCAGAGTCCCAGCAGCAGCCGGGTATCTTTAGGTCGCAACTCATTGGCCGTGGCTATCAAGAGGTGATTACTTACAGTTTTGTAGATCCTGAACTACAGGCTATGGTTGATCCGAATGTTAAGCCAGTGCCGCTTGCTAACCCGATTTCTGCAGATATGGCTGTTATGCGCACTAATCTTTGGTCAGGATTGCTCAACACAGCGGTCTATAATCTCAATAGACAGCAACCTAGGGTGCGAATATTTGAAATGGGACAGTGCTTTGTTCCCTCGGACAAAGGTGACCTTGGTTTGTCCCAGAGTATGATGCTGGCCGGTTTGATCTGTGGATCAAGAGCACCCACGGGATGGACGTCCTCCAAAGATAAGGTGGATTTCTATGACATCAAGGGAGACTTAGATGCCGTATTTGCACAGACTGGGCTTGCTCACGAGTTCTCATATGTGGGCGCAGAGCATCCCGCTCTGCATCCCGGGCAGACTGCATTAATTAGCCGTAATGATAGAAATATTGGTTGGGTAGGTAAGCTACATCCGAGGATTCAAAAGAATTTAGGTCTATCTACAGAGGCCTATCTTTTTCAGGTTGATTTTAGCGAGATCGTCGAAGTTAGGCTGCCTAAGTTTAAAGAAGTCAGCAAGTTTCCCGAAGTTAAGCGTGATTTAGCCTTCTTGGTTGAGGCCAGTGTACCTGCGCAAAGTCTTGTTGACAGTGCACGAGAAGCCGCTGGAGAACATCTGGTTGATTTAAAGTTATTTGATGTTTATCAGAGCAAAGATGTTGATAATAAAGGAAAAAGCATTGCTTTAGGGTTGACGTTTCAGAACGATTCGCGCACTCTTACAGACCAAGAGATTAATCACGCAATTGACTCTGTAGTTCAAAAACTGGCTGAAACCTGCGGTGCTGAACTTAGGGCGTAGCAACAGCTAATAACAAGGTTAAGATAGGAATTTTTAATGGGTGCTCTAACGAAAGCTGATCTGGCTGAAATGCTGTTTGACCAACTGGGTCTGAACAAGCGAGAGGCGAAAGAGATCGTAGAGATGTTTTACAGTGAGATAAGCACTGCACTCGAAAGTAATGATCAGGTTAAAATTTCTGGCTTTGGCAACTTTGAATTACGTGACAAAAATAGTCGCCCTGGAAGAAATCCTAAAACCGGTGAAGAAATTCCTATTTCGGCTAGACGTGTTGTAACCTTCAAGCCCGGTCAAAAATTGAAAACACGAGTTGAGACCTATGCTGGAACCAAGTAACAACAATCAGCTTCCCCCTATTCCTGGCAAGCGTTACTTCGCTATTGGTGAGGTCAGTGAGCTCTGCGCTGTGAAGCCTCATGTGCTGCGTTACTGGGAGCAGGAGTTCCCAAGTCTGAGCCCAGTAAAAAGACGCGGTAACCGACGCTACTATCAACGTCAGGATGTTGTGCTGATTCGTCAGATTCGCTCTTTATTGCATGAACAAGGATTTACTATTGGCGGTGCTCGCCAAAAGCTCGATGATACACCCGACAGAAAAGAGCTCACGCCGTACAAGCAGCTTCTTGATCAGACAATCTCTGAACTAGAAGACGTATTGAAGTCGCTGTAACAGAATCTACTATTTCACTCTTAAGAAGCGCTTTTTGGTTGCAAAAAGAGCCTTTCGCTGTATCATTGCGACACTTAAATCGGGGCGTAGCGCAGCCTGGTAGCGCACTACACTGGGGGTGTAGTGGTCGCAGGTTCAAATCCTGCCGTCCCGACCAATTATTCTCTTACTATCAACCATATATTTTCGTGCTGGTCGCACTTGCGATGATTTTGGTTAGATTTGGAGACAGATTCACCTCTCGTTTTACGCTTGTTCATTGAGTACTCTTAAGCATTGTTCTGTCCTTTGTTCTGTATGATAAAAATATGATCTAAGTCTGTTGCGAGTTCCGTACAGACACAAAATTACTGTTAGTCTGAGTATCGTCCTATGACCGATTTAAAGAAGGCGCTGTTGCCTTATGGAACAACGTCCAGTTCACCCGCTATAGTGTTACCTGACACTGCCTTGTTCCTATCAGAGCGGGGGTCTCTCACTAAAAACTATTTCGAGAACGCGGTTGAACTACTTAACCGAGAATATGAAGCGGTAAGAAGGCTGGCAGACTTGAATGAACTTGTTTATAGCTCATCCTATAACTTCGTTCCCCGAGTGGGGCAGCGCTATCAGCTCTACAGGAAGATCGATGGACGATACTTGCTCAGCATGATTGAAAACTGGGCTAAACATGAGTTGATAGTCTCTGTCGAGTATACTGCTGACAGTGTCTGGAAAGATGTAGCGTCGTTTTAGTCATACATTTCAAGATATACATCAACCCGCCTTGAAAGTTCACCAAGGTATAGCTAGGCCTAAACAGTTAGTCATCGAGGTGTTTCTGCCTCTTATTGGTTAACGTTCTTATCGTAATTCAAGGCGCTTTTTTAGTTTCCGGTTTTCATTACCTCTCAATCCACATACCTTAAATACCGTCTATAGCTTGCTCGTCTCTCATGGGTCGCCCGCTAACGTCATCATGTACTTTGCTTTCAATCGACTATGATTAAAAGACAAACATAAAAAATGTTGGTCTTTATGAAGTATTTCATTTTTGTAGTAATGGTGACGATAATGGTATCGGTTACGGTGTTGTCAGAGATGGCGAAGGCAGCGGATGCTGTTTATTTCTCTTCGTTGTTAAAAGATGAGCGCGAGAGTGTCAAAAAGGGCGATTACCTCACCGCTATAGATGCGCTAAATACAATTCTTTATTGTGAGCAAGATTCGGTGGTGTCCTGGGGTTTTATTGAAGTGTATAACGGTAAGACGGATACTCTGTACCAGTACGCGTGTATATACAATGGCGTACCAATTGCAAAGTTAGAGAATACTAAGATTCGCAACTAACCTAGTCTGCTCAGCTTTTGACATGGCGTCTACTACATTTACTAATGATCGTTTTATCACCTATTTCTCTTCTGTGTTTTTTAGGGCACTATTTAGGGTGTGTGGGTAATTTTGGTTTAGAAACGAATACTGACACCTGATACTAGTCACTAATTAGCCTTTAACTACCTGAGTAATTGATCGTATGGCGCAAAAAGACATCGGTCACAAGATACCCATTCACACTCTTACTAAGACGGATGATGTGAGGGATTTTTATGATGAGTGGGCCGATAAAGACCAATACAACCAAGATATGCATGATTGGAATTACACCGGTCCCTTTGAAACGGTTACTACCTTTCAACAGCATGCGCCCAATAAAAATATACTTATATTTGATGCTGGATGCGGCACGGGTCTGGTAGGACAGGAATTGAAACGACAGGGTTATAGCAAGTTTCATGGTGCTGATCTGTCACAAAAGCTGTTGGACTCTGTTCCTGATGGCCTGTATGAGAAGTTAATCAAAGCTGATTTAAATGAGCTCATTGATGTTCCAGACAATCACTACGATGCGGTTATGTGTGTGGGTACCTTTACTTTTGCTCATGTAAAACCTGATGCATTAAATGAGTTCGTACGAATGACAAAAGATGGCGGGTTAATTTGTTTTACTATTAATGAAGCAATCCATGAGGAGTATGGGTTTGATAAAAAAATAGCCGATTTACAAGAAAAAGATCAATGGCAGCAGTTAGCATTTTTTAAGTCAGATTATATTGCCAGTAAGGATGTGAGCGCTTGGCTTGGACTTTATCAAGTGACTAAACCTTAATGTTGAAGTTGGCTCTACATGCGCAGTGACTCATCATTTATTTGTTCTTCTTGCCATTAAAATACGACTTTAGCAGAAATGACAGGGCCAATCCTAGGACTAAAACAACGATAGTTATTTTGTCGCGATGAGGCGTTTCTGGAATCCAGAGTTGATGCTTTTCAGCGTAATAGAGCACGTACATCGACAGTATCCATGGTCCTGCGGATATCGCATTCTTTAACCAATGCAATAGTCGGTTAGTGGTTTTTGCGTTCATAGGTACAGCCGCCTCTCATTAATCTCCATTGGCTGATGCTATCATATGAATAGGGTATCTACATCTTTCCCAGCAGGCTTAAAATTTGGGTAGATACTGCGATTAGAATTCAGGCTCAGTTTAGCGCGGCGCTGGTTGCCTTCTTAACCTATAGGGATGGTGGTTGATAGACTGATATTGTTGAGACACTCGTTTTAAAGATGGCCCAAATTTTTGACGGACCTAAAAATGAATATTCAATTATCACAAATACTCAAGCAAAAAGCGGTCAACGGCTGGGGGCTGCTTTTGTTCTGTTCTGTGCCGATGTCGATTTTCAATTATCTCGCTGTGAGTGATACTGATATGTCCTCTCCGGAAGGAGTATCACATATGATTGGATACTCTGTGCGATGGGCTATTCCTTTCATTTATTTAGTCGTTGCAGCCTCATCGGTCAAAATCCTTTTTCCTGGCGTCTTTTCGGCCTGGTGGATGCGCAACCGAAAATATATCGGATTGGTATTTGCCGTTGGAATGGCTTGGCAAGCGGCGTTTATATTTATGCTATCGACATTTCATCGAGATTATTATTTTTCCGATGTTTACTACTTTAGGGATGAAGTCGAAGGCAGTGTAGGCTATATTTTTTTGGTGGCTATGGTCATTACATCTTTTGAATTTGCTCGAAAACGGGTCAACCACGCGCAGTGGAAGTTGATTCAAAAGGGCGGTATCTATTTTCTGTGGGCATATCCCTTTAGTGTGTATTGGTGGAATTTATTTTATTACCCTTATGTTGAAAGTTACTCAAATCCGGAACTGCATGATTACCTGTTTTACTGGGCTGGCTTTTTAGCCTTTGCCATGAGAATTTTTGCTTGGGGTAAATTGCGCAATAAAGCGCTGTCAAAAAGTGATGTAAATGGATCGCCCTCAACGTTAGCATTAGTTCTAGGTGCCGGACTGATCTTTGTCGGCCTTATTGGCGCCGCCACAGGAAAATACTGGTTTGATGGTGTGTCTTCGCTGGTATCTTCCCCTGCATGGTCAGCAGAGATGGCGTTATGGCTACCATTTTGGCCCTTAGAGCCTTTTATGCCTCTTATCGTAATCGGGGCAGGTGTTTATCTAGCAACAAAGGGAAGAGCCGTGAGAGGCGTTGGCGTAGTCACTAGATGATCCATAGTGTGCTTGGCTCCTGCGGCGTTATACCTCAGACTTAAGAGAGGCCAACCAATTAAGTACATCTTGATAAACGTCCTCTCGATTAGTTTCGTTGAGAGTTTCATGCCGAGCTTCAGGGTATAAAAGCATGTCGACTTTGCGCACTCCCGATTCTTGCAATATTTTTTGTAATGCCATAACGCCCGTGCCCGCTTTGCCGACAGGATCTAGCGCCCCAGAAAACAAATAGATAGGCACTTTTTTATCCATTTTTGCCATCGATTCAGGCTTTGAAAGTTCTCCCATACCCGTTAAAAAGTCGCACCAGGACTGAGTTGTGAGTGGGCCACCGCAGAGTGGGTCCGCTATGTACTGATCTACCATGAAGTGATCTCTAGAGAGCCAGTCACTTGTGGTTCGAGCAGGCTTGAATGCATTGTTAAAGGCACCGAATGACATTTTCTCTAGGATCGCACTCGGCTTTTGGCCGCCGACACGCCATCGCTCGATACGAGCTGCAAAAGTGGCTATTTTCCATGTTGCTGGCGGTTCATAATTGGAACCGGATAATATTAGCCCGCACAATTTGTGATCAGTAATGTCTTTTAATTGTTGTCCATATCTTTGGCAGAAGTGAGTGGCCATGAATGAGCCCATGCTATGGCCCATTAATATGAGCGGTAAGCTATGGTGCTCTCTGATATGGTTGATGAACTGCCACTGGTCGTCAAGCATCTGATTCCAGCCATCTGAGTCGGCAATATGGTAGCTATTTTTCATGGCTTTGCCCGTCTCACCATGACCGCGATGATCGCCGGCAGTGACCATAATACCTTGAGTATTCAGGAATTCGGCGAATTCAGCGTAACGAATTGCATGCTCTGACATGCCATGCATGATATGCAGCCATGCGACGGGATGTTCTGGGATCCATTGGCAATAGTGGAGATCGCCCGGTTCGCCGCTTGAGAAAGGAAGTTTCTTTCGTTCAAGATCACTCATGGTTTTATGTTCCTTAACCTATTAATCACACTCAGTATTAACTGGTTTTTAGCAGCCTAATGATACATTAAGCTTAGCATAGCCTATCAACATTAGCGGATGACTGTGCTATCTTTACTTCGCCAATGCTGTGCTTTGTGACTATGACTCATTTCTTTTGGTACTTTTTATGAATGTCGTTTTAAGCGGAATTTTTTGTTCACTCGCAATCTTGCTGTTCTTTAAAACATTACTGGTGTCTCTTGCCAATCGACTACTTAGACTGAAATCTTTAAAAATTTATGTTGCCACAAACATCATCCTTGGATTAATACTGGCCAGTTATGCGGTTAGTGTCACAGATTGGTTCTACTACACTGGTAGGTTAACGTTATTTGTTGTAGCGGTTTTGGCCGTTGCTGAAGCGCTGTCGATTGTTGTTTCTGGCCATGAAAAATACAAGAGCATGCTTCGCTTTTGTCTGGAACGATACTGGCTTATTGCGATTCCGAGTATGCTGGTTTTACTAGGGTTGTCGTTGTTTTTGTTGTCACGCTCCTTCATCGGGCCAATGCCTGATGTCACAGGTTGTCAGAGTATAAAAGCGCTGTCTTTTTCATGTAACACCTTAAATCCGGAAGATCTGGTGGTTACTCCCGACAAAAAATTCATTGTAGTCTCAGAGTTTGGCGGTATCGAGCCGTTAAGTAGGCCAAAAGCCGGGCAGTTGATTCTTTTAGAGGTTGAGTCCAAGGCTCGTTTTCCAGTGAGCATAAGCTTTGCCGAAAATACCTGGGGCGATAAACAGTGTAGGCGTTCAGAAGATCAGCCTATGGGGCCGCACGGGATTGACCTGGTACAGCGCGATGATGGGCGATTTCAGCTAGCGGTAGTGAGCCATATACCGCATGAATCAGTAGAGATGTTCGAGTTATCTAAGGTGTCAGATCAAGAGGCCTGGATATTCACATGGCGCGGCTGTGTGCTTGTACCCAAAGTGAATCACATAAACGATGTAAGTTTAGCCTCTGATGGAAGTTTTTATGTGTCTCATATGGCGCCCCATGGCTTTTCAGTGGCAGACTTTTTGGTGACCACAATTACTAGAGGGAATACCGGATATGTCCTTCGTTGGGATAGTGTCACCGGCTTTAGTCAGGTTCCAGCGAGTGAAGGAGGCCAGCCTAACGGTGTAGTGTTCGACGAGTCCAACGCTACTCTATACGTGGCATTTAATCTATCAGACAGGATTGTGGCAATAGATCTGGCAGAAGGCCGTGTTTTACGAAGTTATTCCTTAGATGCACCAGACAACCTTGTGCTAAATGACGGTAGCATTTGGGTGACGAGTCTAGAGCATCAAATACTTGATCCAATGCGGTGCTTAGAGACTGGTCCGTGTGCGCTGCCGTTTTCAGTCACCCAGCTTGACGCGAACAGCTTTGATGTGCAGCGCCAGTGGACGTTTCGAGGAGAGCCGTTCGGACTGCCAACGGTTGCGTTGCCTTTTGATCTGGATAATGGTGCACAGCAAGTCATGCTGGGGTCCTTTAGGTCTGACAGAATTGCTTTCTTTGACTTAGAATAATAATCGCTGTAGGAGGAATAAAAAAGGACGGGCAAGCCCGTCCTTTTTTATAATTACACAGCCCTGTGCTGGGCTGTGCATCAGACTACGTTTAAATACTAAAAGCTTTTTCGTAGAGTTATACCAAACGTGCGAGGCAGGTTTGGATAAATATTAAAGCTTCCTGCCTGCGCTGGGGTTGGGAAACCACTCGTCATATATTGATCATCAGTGACATTGCGTGCCCAGATAGACAGGTCCAATCCGCTTTGCATACTCATGCCTGCACTCATGTTAAGAGAGCCGACTTCACGCGTAGCTATAGCTGCGACAGCAGGTGGGAGATTGTCGACGATGATTACTTTATCTGCATATTGGTAATCAGCACGAGCATAGGCGTCATTGTTCCCTAAGCGGAAATCATAGAGAGCGGACAAGGATAAGCTCACTTCATGAATTCCCGCAGGCTTAGCACCTGACAAATCTGCGCCCTCAAAGCCGCCACCTAAGAACTCATCATAGAGTGGATCTAACAATGTGCCTGCAAGACCTAACCTAAGTGACTCTGCTGGATAGTAGACTAGATCGAATTCAACTCCCTTAGTAGATTGCATACCTGCATTTCGAAGTTCAAAACCGGTGCCGTTAAAAACAGCCGATTGGAAGCCTTTAATAGTTTGATCAAAGATCGCCATGTTAAAAGAGCCGCGCTCAAACACTGCCTTTAGACCCAGCTCGTACACTTCTGACTCTTCAGGGTCAGCAAAGCGTGAACCTGCGGACAAATTAGGTGCGTTGGTAGTCAACCCTGCGGCTTGTAATGCTGCTAAGTCAGCGGCATTAGGGCCTGAGTCGCGTGATAAATTCCAAGAACTCGCCTTGAAGCCGGTGGCATAGCTTCCGTAGATATTGACGCTATCGTTTAAGTCATAAGCTAGTCGCAGGGTGTAGGTCGTATCACTGTCATCGCTAGTATTACCTTCAATTGCGTTTGGAAGGTTGACCACCGGTGGCAATGAAGCTTGTAAAGCGGCCAAACCTCCTAAGAGACCCGCTGGTAAACTGGCGAAAACATTGGTGTTAACTTGACTGACCGTAACTTCTTTTTCAGCTTCGGTGTAGTTAAAGCCCGTAGTTAAAGTTAACTGCTCATTGAACTGCCAATCAAACTGAGCAAATAATGAACTTGATTGATCGTCTTGACTAAAGGTATCTTGCGCACCAGTGCCATTAGCAAAGAATGTCCCTGCAGGGAATCCAAATCCACCTTCAACCGCACCAAGAGCGCCTGGAGCTCCCAAGCCAGCAACTAAAAGATCAAAATAGTTTCGTGCTTGTGGTCCCCATAAAACCTCAGAGGTATAGTCCACTGTCTCATCGAAGTAAAAGGCACCGACCATCCAGTTTAAACGGCCATCACCGGTTGAGGTAAGACGAATTTCCTGAGTAAATGTGTCTACATTTAGGTCGTTCGGACTGGTTTGAGTTAAGGGAGCGCTGGTAAAGTCTATGTCAAGAGCCTCAAATGTGTCACTGAAGCGCTGTGAAGTAATCGAGGTTAGGACAAAGTTGTCATAGTCGACATCGATTTGAGCCGAGATACCACCGTTTTCAACCTCATTAAATGGGTCAATGTCTGCAGCTATGCGGTATGCGAAGGGTTGCTCGGGGACCAATGCGCCGCCAAGAGCAAGGATTGCTCCGCCAGTACCACCGTTAACCAAGTTTGACACACCACAGCACACTTCATCGATACTGTCGTAATCGGCAATTATACGCACCTCAGTGCTGTCAGCTGGTGTCCATGACACCTGACCGCGAACGCCCCAGCGATCTCTTTCGTTCATGGCAGGGCCGCCAGCTATGTTCGTAAAGTAGCCATCGCGCTGGGTCATGTTAGCAGATACGTCGAAGCTCAGATCTTCAGAAATTGCGCTTTCAAATAACGCCTTGGTATTTTTATACCCCATGTTACCGATACTAGCTTCAATATATCCACCAGTCTCACCAGAAGGCTTAGGTGTAATAATACTGATAACGCCAGCGGAGGCGTTCTTGCCAAACAGAATACTCTGTGGGCCGCTAAGTACTTCTACCCGCTCTAAACGTGGTAGATCAGAAATTGATGAGCCGGCGCGTGAACGATATACACCGTCAATAAACACACCAACAGAAGGCTCTATACCTTCGTTATTTGACCCGTTACCAAAACCACGAATTGAGAACGAAGTGTTGGTAGATGACTGCAATTGAGATACCCGTAAGGTAGGCACAACACTTTGCAAATCAATAATGTCTTGGATTGCGGCCTTTCCAATGGTATCGCCAGTGGTCACTGATACTGAAACTGGGATGTCTTGGAGGGTTTGTTCTCTTTTGTTGGCAGTGACAATAATTTCATCAATCTGTGCTTGCGCCACACCACTTAAAAGCAAGGCAGCGGCAGCGCCCAATGCAGATTTTCGATTAAAAATACAACTATTCATTTATTTCCCCGATGGTATTTATTGAGTATTTGAGTGATCAAGACTCTCGGCGAGATAAGAAAAATTGCTCACCAAAAATCAGGTGGCGATTATTCAAAAAAAATAGACAAATGTATAGTGCTAAAACCAATAAAAGTGACTGTATAGGACATTAATGTCCACTGGTGATTAGTTGAGTAATCGATATGGTTCTAGGGGGCAGATTGGTAATTAGAGCGCTGTTGCATGAATGCAGCAGCGCTCTTCGATATTTGCATCTATCTAATATTAAATAGTTACGCGCTGTTCTTTATATTATCAATTTGACGGTTGCGAATCCTGGTACTTAGCGAGTATGTTATCTCGTTTTTTGGGACATATATTTACCTTGGACAAATCACCTTGAATGTGGGGTAGCGCTAAGACACGTTTATCCATCACCTTGAACCACAGCCACGGAACATAGGACAACATGTACATTCCAAAATAGCCGTTAGGTAATTCTGGAATATTGTCGAAGTTGCGCAGGCTTTGGTAGCGTCTGGCGGGGTAGGCGTGATGGTCTGAATGCCTCTCTAAATGGAATAACACAATATTGCTAACGATGTAGTTAGCATTCCATGAATGATGCGGTTTGCAGCGCTCATAGTTACCATTGGCTTTTTTGTCGCGTAGCAAACCATAATGCTCGATGTAGTTGGCTAAGGTTAATTGTGACCAGGCCCAAAAGTTATGCATGATTAAAAAGGGCACTAGTATCCATCCGAAATAAATAACGAGGGAACCCTGGAAAAGAGCACTTAAGGCATATGAATGTAATATTTCATTATGAGGACTTAAAAAGGACTTCCCATCTTTAGCCAGTCTCTCGCCTTCTAATTGCCATCCACGCACAAACGTCCCAGATATTTCTCGTACAGCAAAGGAGTAAAGTGATTCGCCTAAGCGTGAGCTAGCCGGATCTTCTGGCGTTGAAACCAAGCTGTGATGACCACGATTGTGTTCTACTGAAAAATGGCCATAGGCGGGCACTGCTAGCACGATTTTGGCTAGCCATTTTTCTAATGTCGTATTTTTATGCCCCAACTCATGTGCGGTATTAATGCCAATGCCGCTGTAGCTACCCGCGACGAGAGCAACAACCAATATAGTTATAACACTCAATTCATAGGTTCCTACTAACCAAGCAAACGCAAACAACACAATAAAGTGCATGGGTACTGTGAGATAAGTGAGTATTCTGTAGTATCGATCTTCCTCGAGTTGAGGGACTAGCTCCTCAGGGGGATTATTGGTATCTGTACCGACCAGCCAATCCAGCAAAGGAACAACGATATAGCTCATCCCAAGAGGAATCGCTAAGACTGCTTGAATACCTGTTTGTGTAAAAAGGTAAATAGCGCCCAATGGCATGAGTGGCCATATCATCGACATGAGCCATAGGTATCTCTTTTTGTCGGTATAGGTTATCTCACCTTTCGAGGGGTGATTCATAGTGTACGTTGTCATAACTAGGTCCCTTGCTGATACTTATTTTTATAGTTAGCGTTTTCAGATCGGATAACTTTGAAAAGTAGTGTCCGTCTAATAATAGTCAACGCCGTTGATATCCGTTGGCATAAATTTCTGGTAATACTATTAGCCCATTTCTGCCGAAGTTCAGACTAAATTATTTCCTCTAGGAGATATTGTAAGTGCTTTAAGTGAATGTTAGGATTCAATTACGGTCAACATAGGGCTCTTTAGCAGTCAAATAAGGGCTCTTTTACAGTCTTTTGTGCTGATAATTAAATAGAATCTGGACTTAACTATGAATTCACTAACCCTTTCCCCTCTCTTTAATCTTTTGTCACAGCATGGCATTACTCAGGCTGAAGTACTTAGTAAATCGGGACTCGAACTCACTGACTTGTCCCAGCCAATTAATTTGAGTGCCGATCAACTAAATGTTATCTGCGCCAATGCCCTTAGGCTTACTGGGGATGAAGAATTGGGTATGAAGCTGGGTATGCATTTGGATATAGTCTCACTTGGTATCTTTGGTTATGCCCTAATGACCAGTGAGACGTTGTCCGATGCAGTTAACCTTTTACTGCGTTACAACCAGGCGCTGTTGCCGAGTATAGCTATTAACTTAGAATCTCAGGGCAGTAGTATTAATTTAACGGGTAGAGGTGCCCATTTACCCACCTATCTTGAGCGCTTCTATTTAGACACGCTTTTTGCTGCGTTAGCGACTAATCTGCGCACCTTAACGGGCATTGACCGTGTGCCGTTAAGGCTCAAGCTTGATTATGGTTCCGTCACGGATAAAAGTACGTACTACTCTGTATTCGGGCCAGCGGTAGAATTTAAGGCCGACGTTAGTACCATGAGCTTCGATGAGCAGACACTATTACTGCCGATCTCGAGTTCCAATCCATTCGCTCAGGATATTTTCCAGCGAGAATGTGACCGGATAATAGCGTCCGACAGTCATCTTGGCATGGTTAGTGAACGCGTTAAGCAGATACTTATCAGTGCGAGCTTGGACTTTCCATCGACAGCTGTAGTAGCCGATAAACTTCATATGAGTGAGAGTACGTTGCAAAGACGGCTTGCCAGAGAGGGCTGTAAATTCCAGCAGCTTCTTGATCAAGTGAGGTATCGACTTGCACTGGAGTATTTGCAAGGCACTCATCTACCGGTCACTGAGGTAGCATTGCTACTGGGCTACAGCAGTGCGGCAAACTTCCGGCGCTCGTTTAAACGTTGGAGCGGAGTCACGCCGGCCGAGATTCGCCGGACTGCTTAATATTTTATCATTCAGGCTGCTGGCGACCCTATTAATTGGATAAAGAGTTGATGATAGGTGTTAAAAAGTCTCCATCGCTCCAGTTTGAGGGTGCTAGTGTGGAATGGTAATTACTCTCGGATCGGATAGCATTAGCACCTACTTTTGTGTAAGTACTGTTTCGAACAATAACAAGGTCATGCTGGGGGTACACATAAATATTGTTTTGATGCAGTCCAGCTGAGTAAAAATAGCCATAAGAAGGTTCTACCCACCACTGTAAGGCATAGTAAGGATTGTCCGTTCCTTCAGGTACCGTTGTTGATTCCGCAATCCAAGTCTGGCTCACAACTTGCTCATCGAGCCATCTGCCGTCGCGGGCATAAAGAAGCCCGAAACGAGCAAAATCCCTCGTTGTAGTATCAATGCAACAATAGGTCATTGCATGGCCCAATTCGTCTGTCCACCATTCAGCATTCATACCAATTTTTGAAAACAGATGCATGTCAGCGTAATCAAGCACATTTTGTCCAGTTGCAGCTTCTAGAATACCCGCTAGCAACATAGAGTCGGTGTTTTGATAGGCCCAATTGTCCGTTCTTGGTGTGGTCTCTGGTGTTCTATTTAGGGCATATGCCAATTGATCGCCGTTGTCTCCGCCAGAAGTATAAATGTTGGCATCACCATTTGCAGCTTCAGCCAGACCAGTGCGCATCTCTAAAATAGCTCTGACGCTAATTTCTGCTTTGTCTGTATTTACCCAAGGCGCGAGATAATTTTCAGCGGGCGCATCAATCGAATCGATATAGCCTTGATCTATGGCTATGCCTATTAGAGCGCTGGCAAATGATTTTCCAGTGGACCAGCTGGTTGCTAGGCTACTTTTAGATTCACCATTGGCGTAGCGCTCTCCAACTATCACGCCATGTCGAACAATGACGACACCTTGAGTATTGCGGCCGCTGACAAAGGCATAATCTAATGCTTGGTTGATTTCCGATTCAGTCATGTTGACGCTGCTCGGGCTATGGGTCTCCCAAGTCAGACCGGGATAGGTATCTGGGTCAACGGTGGTATCGTTGCTAACTGGAGTCGTTGTAGATGCAACTGAGGCTGTGGTTTGAGATGGGCCAGAGCCTCCACCACAGGAAGACAGGAGTACTGTTAACAAGATCGGGCTAAAATATTTCATAGTTTCCCTTTTACATAGCGGAATAAATGTTTGTTCGGTACTGGGTTTCAAGGTTGGAGTATATAGGATTACGTGGTAGTTGTTTTGATTAGCCGACTGATGATACAAAATCTTAAGTAAGCCGTATGAAAACTAATAATTAAAAAAGTTGAAACTTTTAGTGCAATCTAATCCGCCATTTGAGACCCATGAATTGTCCCGTATTGTCGAAATGGCATGGGAAGACCGTACCCCGTTTGATGTGATTGAACTGACGTTTGGTATCAACGAATCTGCTGTGATTAATATTATGCGGTCTGAGATGAAGCCGCGATCCTTTCGCTTGTGGCGTAAGAGAGTGACGAGTCGGAAAACCAAACATATTGCGTTGCGGTCGGCTGACGTGAGCCGAGGCTATTGCCCAACACAGTACAAACAAAGGTAGGAGGTGGCGTCGATGCGTATGTTAGGTGTTTTGATTGGAGTAATAATAGCGACGCTTCTCTTCGCTGTTACCGCGCTAGGCGACTCTGCTGAGAGAGACATAATGATTGATAACTTTGACGCTAGCTCGAAGGTAAACTGGGATTATGTCAGTGATCAGGTCATGGGGGGTGTTTCTGAAGGTTCGGCGCGATTGGCAACCGATAGTGAAACGGGTGATCCTTATGCCCATATGGTGGGAAATGTAAGTACTGCTAACAACGGTGGTTTTATTCAGTTACGAACTAGGCTTTCATCGGGCGCTGATAAAAATGTAGATGGTGTTTACATTAAAGTACGAGGCAACGGACAGAAGTACTATATTCATCTGCGTACCAAGGGTAGCATGATGCCCTGGCAGTATTACCAAAGCGAATTCGATGTAAGCGAGCAATGGCAGGTGATTCGGTTGCCATTAGATAGCTTCAAGCCCTCAGGTTCTTGGCTGAGAAAGATCGCGCTGCCGAAATCCATCCGAAGTATTGGTATCGTCGCTTATGGTCGAGACCATGAGGCTGATATTCAAGTCAGCGAAATTGGCTTTTACGAAAAGGGTTAAAGGGCCAGAAGAACAAAACAGTTTCTCCCAAGAGCCTATTTGGCCCGATCGGAGAACAGTGCAAGCTGTGCCTCTGTAGCCTGCTTTTGATACTTTCTTTTCCATTCTGGAAAAGGCATGCCGTAGATGATTTCACGTGCTCGCTCATAGTCAATGTCAATGCCAGTGTTACTTGCCTGTGATGCAGTGACATACCATTTGCTCAGGCAATTACGACAAAAATTAGCCAAATTCATTAAATCTATATTTTGTACATCCTTGTTGTCATCAAGATGTTTTAGAAGTCGGCGAAATACCGCGGCTTCTATCTCTGTCTGGGTGTCTTTATTCATAGTTCAGTAAGTCCGTTATGGTAATTTTGTTGGGTACAGTTTAGATTAATTTGACTTGTTTGAAGAGCATTAAAGTCCAATTTAAAATGCTCATATTTGGTATAACTTATAACATTTTGCCAGCCAAAGGGCGATTCAGGCGCAGTAATTTATGCTATTCTGACTATGGCCAAAAAATTCATGATAATCCCGCTGAAGGTGGGTTTGACAAATCAGATAACGGAAATCCATGACTATCAACACATCGCTTTTATCTCTTATTGGCAATACCCCAATGCTTAAACTCACGGCCTTTGATACCGGCCCCTGCGAGTTATTTGTGAAGCTTGAATCACACAATCCTGGAGGATCAATTAAAGATCGAGTTGGCTTGGCTATTATTGAAGCTGCCGAACAATCGGGTGAGTTAAAACCGGGTGGGACGATCATTGAGGCGACTGCAGGCAATACAGGTATTGGTCTGGCATTAGTCGCTGCGATTAAGGGCTATAAGATTATTTTAGTGATCCCTGACAAAATGAGTCGAGAAAAAATCCTCCACTTGGAAGGCTTAGGGGCGCAAATTGTTTTAACACGATCAGATGTTCCTGAGGGGCACCCTGAGTATTATCAAGATTTGGCTCGAAAAATTGTGGCTGAAACGCCAGGGAGTTTTCTTGCTAATCAGTTTTCAAATCCAGCCAACCCGATGATTCACCGAACTACGACTGGACCTGAGATATGGGCGCAGATGGATGGTAAGCTCGATGCTGTTGTTGCGGGTGTTGGGTCTGGCGGCACGATAACGGGCATGGCAGAGTTCTTTAAAGAAAAAGATCCAAATGTGCAGATGGTTGTGGCTGATCCGGAGGGATCTATTGTTGCTGATGCTGTACTCAAAGGTTCGTTCTCGTATGAGGGGGGCTCATGGCTCGTGGAGGGAGTGGGCGAAGATTTCATTCCCGATAACCTAAATGTTGGCTTACTCCATGATGCTGAAGTGGTAACCGATAAAGAAGCCTTTCAGACGTTACAGGTACTGATTACGGAGGAGGGCGTATTGGGCGGCTCGTCTACAGGGACTCTAGTAGCGGGCGCGGTCAAATGGTGCCAAAAACAGACAAGTCCCAAGCGGGTGGTCACGTTTATTTGTGATACTGGCAATAAGTATCTCTCCAAAGCATTCAATAAATCATGGTTGCTCGATAATGATTTAATCGACGTTACCTTGGCAGGGGATTTGACCGACTTGGTCAATCGGCGCGCCGATCATGGCGACATGATTAGTGTAACGCCGTCTGACACCTTAATGACCGCCTACAAGCGCATGCGTGCCTCTGACATTTCACAGATTCCAGTACTTGAGGAAGGAGCGCTTGTTGGTGTGCTCGATGAAGAAGACTTACTGTTTAACGTGAGCAAGAGTAAAGCGGCCTTTGGTCAGCAAGTTAGCGAGTTTATGGTCACTGATCTGGATGTTTTGTCCGCCGATGCCTCAGAAGAAGCATTGATGGAGATTCTAACTCAGGGGAAGGTGGCCATTATTTATCAGGGTGATACCTTTGTTGGCTTCATTACCAAGGTAGACCTGATTAACCATTACCGAACCAAGATAAGCCAAGACTAACCAGGACTATAAATCACTATGAGCGACAGCAATAACCAACAGGGTTTTGAGACTAAGGCTATTCATGCCGGCCAGCAGCCTGACCCAACGACCGGCGCAATTATGACGCCGATCTACGCCAGTTCGACCTATGTTCAGCAGAGTCCTGGTGTGCACAAAGGTTATGAGTATTCTAGAAGCCACAACCCGACCAGAAAGGCATTAGAGGATTGTATTGCGGCATTGGAGAATGGCTCTGCAGGGTATGCCTTTGCATCCGGAATGGCCGCGACAGCGACGGTCCTAGAGTTACTAGATTCAGGTGATCATGTGATTGCTATGGACGATCTCTATGGGGGCACCTATCGATTATTTGAAAATGTTAGGAAACGTTCGGCAGGTCTTGACTTTACCTTCGCTAATTTGAGCGATTTGGATAACCTTGAGTCATCACTCCAAGAAAATACCAAAATGATTTGGGTGGAATCACCGACGAATCCGTTGCTCAAGTTAGTTGACTTACAGGCTGTTGCCGCCTTTGCTAAAAAACATAATTTGATTGCGGTCTGTGACAACACTTTCTGCTCACCCTATGTTCAAAAGCCGCTGGATTTTGGCTTTGATTTGGTGGTGCACTCAGCAACTAAGTATTTGAATGGTCACTCAGATGTGGTTGGCGGCGTAGTGGTCTGTGCACAGGAAAGGCAGGACCTTGTTGACCAGATGTTTTATCTGTCCAATGCGATTGGTTCAATTATGAGTCCATTTGATAGCTTTTTGGTGCTGAGAAGTTTGAAAACGCTGGCGGTAAGAATGGAGCGGCACTGCACTAGTGCCATGCAAGTTGCCAAGTATCTGGAACAACATGATGCGATAGAAAAAGTCTATTACCCTGGCCTTGAAAGTCACCCACAGCATAGTTTGGCTAAACGTCAAATGAGTGGTTTTGGGGGCATGATAAGCGTCGTTCTCAAAGGCGGCTTAACCAGCGCCAAACAATTTCTCGAGAGTACTCAGCTGTTTGCTCTGGCCGAAAGCTTAGGTGGTGTTGAAAGTTTGATCGAGCATCCAGCCATTATGACCCATGCATCCGTCCCTGAGGCTATTAGAAATGAGATCGGCATTGTTGACGGTCTAGTCAGGCTATCTGTGGGAATGGAAACCCTAGAAGACCTTATTGCCGACATAGAAATAGCATTGACGGGTAAAGGCTAAAAGTTTTAGAGCATCAAGAAATTTTAGTGTTCAGCAGCTTCCGATGAATCAATGAAGGCCTGAGCCTCAGCGACGCCTCCAGCATTTAGGACGTTGCTGTAGCCGAGCTGATCTAAAATTTCTTTGGCTTTGCCTGAACGGTTGCCGCTTCGGCAGTAGACATAGATGATCTCATCTTTGTGAGTTGTTAAATTGGCTATCTTCTCGCCAATTTCTTGCCACTCAATAAGTTCGGCGCCGACCAAATGACCGGTTTCCCATTCAACAGGTGTTCTCACGTCTATAATCAATGGATCATTCCCTTGGTCGGCGGCCAGTACTGGCATAAAAATCAGAAGCGTTAAGGCTAACAATAGCTGTTTCAAAATCTATTCCTTATCAGCAAGTCAATTTGCTATCTTAGCCTCGTTTATTGCGTTTTAGAAACAATAATCTGTGTTTTAGCCATGGTTTAGTAATTTATAGTAAAGTTACTGGCTAGTTAGATCTATTGGGCGTGCAAAATAAGGAAATATTATGTTTAACACAATGTTTAAGTTTTGTATTACTACCGCAGTATTAGTGGCAATAAATCCTATTTATGCTGCTGATAAAAGTATGCCGTTTGGTGAAAAGGCGTTTGAAATTTACAAAACTGCTGTGGAGATGCGCACCGCGGAGGGTCATTATCAAGTGCCGACACTGGCAAGATATTTGGCCGCGGAATTTGAAAAGGGTGGGTTTCAGAAAGATGATATTCATGTTCTGGAAATAGATAATACTGCAGCCCTCGTCGTGCGCTATCGTGGCGACGGTTCGCTGGGTAAAAAACCTATCAGTATCTCTGCACACATGGATGTGGTCGACGCATTACGTGAGGACTGGGAACGCGACCCTTACACTTTGGTCGAAGAAAATGGCTATTATTTTGGACGCGGTACAGTAGACGACAAGCTAGGAATGACGGCGGTAACAGCCGGATTTCTACGTTTAAAGGCAGAAGGCTGGGTGCCAGGTAGAGACCTCATTATCGCATTTTCGGGTGATGAAGAGACGACGATGGCAAGTACTAAAGCATTGGTGAACGAGTATCGCCATTTAACCGATAGTGAGTTCGTACTTAATGCCGATGCCGGTGGGGCAACTATCCCAGAGGCTGGTGGTCGTCCTGCTAGTTTTAGTATGCAAGCGGCTGAAAAAACTTATGTCACCTGGGATATGACTATTCGTAACCCGGGTGGCCACAGTAGTCGACCGAGAAAAGACAATGCCATCTATGAGTTGGCCAAAGCCTTAACTAAAATTCAAGACTACACCTTTCCAGTCAGCTATAACGATTTGACGCTGGCCTATTTCAAAGGTACTGGCGCGAGGACCCAAGGTGAGCTAGGTAAAGCAATGCGCAGTTTCGCAAGCAACCCCAAAGATGCTGAGGCGATTAAAATACTCAGATCAAATAGTAGTTATGTTGGCACCTTAGGAACCACCTGTGTAGCAACAATGCTAAGAGCAGGGCATGCGGAAAATGCGTTACCTCAATCCGCAACGGCGACAGTTAATTGTCGAATATTTCCCGGGGCAGGGGTTGATAAAACTCTCGCTCAACTCAAACGTCTGGTTGATAACTCCGGGGTCGAATTTGCACTTCTAGATCAGCCAACTGAAACTGATGCTTCGCCCTTACGAGAAGATGTTATGTCGGCGTTACAAAAAGCAATTGATGTAAAGCACCCAGGCTTAGAAATTATTCCTAGCATGTCCTCAGGAGGCACTGATGGTATGCATTTTAGAGCGGCGGGAATTCCCAGCTATGGCGTGAATGGAAGTTACGGCAAGAATAGCGACAGCTTTTCTCATGGCCTTAACGAGCGTGTATTAGTTGAAAGCTTTTATGATAATGTCGCACATTGGTACGCGCTGTTACAAGCTATTGCAGGTAAAGAATAACTGACTTAGAGGACCCTACGGGTTACAAATTAAACTCGAAGGGATTCTAAATACACGGGCGTAACGTCTATATCTGTTTACTTATGGTTAATGTTCACAATACAAGTATGACAAGGGGAACTAATCTATTGACCCATATGACTAAAGTTGCCGTTACCCTTTTTTTGTTATTACATTCTTCTTTTGTGGCATCAGATTATGCGGGGGAACTCAGCCCGAATATTACTATCACAAGTAGTTATCTTGGATATGATGTCCAATACAGAGTTTTTATCCCCAAAAATTATTCAGAGCTCGATGACCTGCCCACTATTTATGTAACCGATGGCCAAGACTATATTAAAAGTGGTGAGATGCCGCGGTTAATGAAAAGACTTGTCGGACAAAATAGAATGAAACCAGCGATAGCTGTTTTTATTGATTCTCGAGATCCTGCCAATTTATCCCATAATCGTCGAAATTCTCAGTTTGTGTGTAATTATCAATATTTTGAATTTGTTACGAAAGAATTGGTTAATACAATTGATTCAGAGTATAAAACTTCACCAAATGCAGAAGACAGAGTGATCTTAGGATTATCTCTAGGAGGGCTCAATTCAGCATGCTTTGGTCTTTTGGCCAGTGAAACTTTCGCTGGAATTGCGATGCAATCCCCATACACTGTTCCAGTACCTAATCTGATTGGATATTACGAAAAATCTGAAAAACTACCGCTAAAATTTTTTATCAGTACGGGAGCCCGTAACGATGGGAGGAGGCAAACTAGAGTCCTGCAAAAAGCGTTACAGAAGAAGGGTTATCCAATTAAATACAGGGAGGTAAGCGGTTCGCACGATTGGTATAATTGGAAACCACTGCTGGATGATATTTTAGTTTATTATTTTCCGCAGGAAAAACTTACTGATAAACCCTAGTTAGGCGTTGGCGTTTAAAAGCAATTGATGTAAAGCACCCGGGCTTAGAAATCATTCCCAGCACGTCTTTTGGAGGTACTGATGGTATCTATTGTAGAGCGGCGGGTATTTCCAGTTATGGAGTAAGTGGAAGTTACCGTAAGAACAACGATAGTTTTTCTCGTGGGCTTAATGAGTGTGTGTTTGTGGAAGGTTATCTACGATAACGTCGTGCATTGGTGTGTGCTGTTACAGACTATTTCTAGCAAGCAATAAGCGATACCTATAGTCTACGGGTAAGGACTGTTATCCACGGCTAGAGTATAAATAGTAATCTGTAAAAATAGGTTAAATTAGTTATCGTCCCTCAGTTTTAGTCGTCTACACTAAATGTAAAACGAAACTAAAATCAATAACTTGCGGATGAAATTCATGAAGAAATTACTTTTACTACCAATAGGCA
>CAJJAU010000049.1 GCA_905182275.1 gamma proteobacterium HTCC2207 | reverse complement strand
GCTTCTGCGGCTTGTGCCTTGGCCATTCGACAGGCAATTTCGCTATCATTATCCAGCGGACCATCATCAATGAGGGTGGCTGCGTGATAAATAAGGGTTCTCGCTGAGTCCATTTGAATAAGAATTTCTACCGTAGGGTGCTTAAGCGACTGATAAGAGCCGATAAGACGGCCAAATTGCTTTCGCGTTGTAAGGTAGTCAACCACAGTGTCTAGTGCAGCAGCGGCGCAGCCAGTGGCCTCTGCGGCGACTAGTAGGGCACCAATAAGGCGAACATCCGGAAGTGCTTCAGCGCCCTTGGTAAGTAGCGCCTCTGCAGATACTGTGACTCCGCTGAAGTCTACGTTAGCGGCGCGCTTGGTCTCATCGACCAGTGTTTTGTTGCTGATTGAATCGCTCGTTAGCTGAGAGGCCTCAACCACAACGAGCTTCAGGCTACCTTCATGATTAGCCAGTACTAGGAAAAAGTCAGCTACCGCTGCATCATTGACCAATAACTTTTTGCCGTGTAGCTCAAAGCTATCGCCCTTAGCGGTAAGTGTGCAGCTAGTGCCAGTGGCTCCCCAATCTTCATTGTCTAACAATGCCATAGTGCCAATCGAACCTTCAGCCATGCCGGGCAGCCATTTGGCCTGCTGGGCCGAGCTTCCGCCGCGGATAATGGCCTGGGCAGTAATGGTTGACGAGATAAAAGGGGTACTGAGCATATGCCGACCCATACTTTCAACCAGTGGGATGGTAGCGCCAATACCCATTTCAGAGCCGCCGTATTGTTCAGGCAGGGCCAAGCCAGTCCAACCGAGAGCGACCATTTGTTGCCACACATCAGGGTTAAAACCAGTGTCACTTTTGAGCAGAGCGCGTACTGCACTATTGTCGGAGTTGTCTCGACAGAATGCTTTGGCACTGTCCAGAATCATCGCTTGTTCTTCACTGAACTGGATTGAGAGATTTGCTGTTCTTGTCATGATGAGTTCCTCTAGTCCTTGGGTAGGCCGAGCACATGCTCGCCGATGATATTGGCTTGAATTTGGCTGGTACCGCCGCCAATAGTGGTAGAGAAATTATTCATGTAGGCGCGCTGCCAAAAACCACCTTCAACCGCGTCCTCGTCTCCCACGTAGAGCGCACTCGATGCACCTTGAAGGGTTAGCGAGTATTGCCGCATGCGTCGGAAGAACTCTGTACCGCGGAGCTTGGTGGATAAGGCCAGAGAGTTAGGGTAATCCGCGCAGAGGGCAGGTATTTTGACGCGGGTTTCAGCCAGATATAGTGCCTGTTCTTCGATTAAAAACTTCACTAGATTGTCACGAGTGACGGGGTCTTGCATGATCGGTTGACCATCGCGCTCTACGTCTTTTGCGATACGCAGCAAGTCGTTCATGACCGTAGAGAGAATAGATACACCGCCGGCAGCGCCAGCTTCGGCTCCACGCTCGTATTGCAGTGTTTGCATGGCAATTCGCCAGCCATGGCCTTCCTCACCCATAAGGCATCGGGCAGGAATGCGCGCGTCGGTAAAAAAGGTTTCGGTAAAGCCGTAATCACCGGTTAGTTTTTGAATAGGGGAGGTTGTTATGCCTGCCGCATTCATGGGTGACAGAAAGAATGACAGGCCGTTGTAGCGCCGCTCGGCCTGAGAGTCTGTGCGAGCCAATAAAATCATATACTTGGCGTAGTTACCCATGGTCGTCCAGATTTTGCTGCCGTTGATGACGTATTCATCACCATCGCGTTCAGCTCGGGTCTGGATACTGCCCAGATCAGAGCCGTGATTGGGTTCGGAAAAGCCCTGACACCAGATGTCTTCGCCAGTGAGAATGCCCTTGAGGTAGGTTTCTTTTTCAAAATCCGTACCAGTGTCGATAATGAGCGGCCCAGCCCAGCCTAGACCGATCATGTTAAAGCAGATGGGTACGCGGGCGCGCTTCATCTCTTCGTCAGCAATTTGCTGGTAAATACGCGGCATGCCGCCACCGCCATATTGTTTAGGCCATGCCATGCCCAAATACCCTGATGACCAAACCTTGTGTTGCCATTCTCGGAGAAACTCTAAAGCTTGCTCTGAGCCAACTTCCATAAAGGTTTGTGGCAGTAAAAAGCCCGGGTCGGCAGGAGTATTGTGTTTGATCCAGTCAATCACACCTTTACGAAAATCAGCCAATTCGGCACTTTCGCTAGAGATGTGTTGGTTTGTTTGGATGTTGGCCATTTTTTAATTTCCCTTTATTCGATGTCACAACCTTATAGGTCGGTTAATTATAGGTCTTTGTAATTGGTGCCATTTGGTTGATATTGAGTGCCAAAAGATTGTACGTTAGTTACTTCTTAATCGTTTTTTGTGATCGAAAAATATTATAATTTACTTTAAGTTGCAGATTTAAAGCTTTGTAATAAAACAATATTATATTTTAATTTTGACCAGTTTATTGGTGGCGGAAGCGGTTGCAATTAACGTGTCGTCTTGAAACATCTCAGCACTGGTGAAGGCGATGCTCCTGCCCATTTTAAGCACCTTTGCACGAAGTTCTACTGGCGCCGGCCGACAGGATAAAAGATAGGTAATATCTAAATTTAGAGTGAGTGGATTTACCGTAAAGTCATGGGCATGGAGCACATGTTGTGCCATGGCAGAATCCAGCATGCCGGCGATAAAGCCACCCTGAACTATAGTGCCATTGGAGTGAGTTAGTGCCACCGATGGCTCAAAAGTACAGTGATAGGTCTGAGTAGGCTCATCAAACCAGTAGTCTTTAAAGCCAAGTAACTCGAGAAATTCTGGTTTTTGCGCCAAAAACACTGACATAGCCGTACTGAGAGTCTTCATAATCACCTTATTATCTATTTAATTTCACATAGCATACTGGGGTTATACTTTTTGTGTATAGTTTTGTTATCCCTAGGTATGTTTATACGGCCATACCTCCATAACTGCTGGAGATTATTATGAACTTAATATTAAAAGTTGTTTTATTTTCTACATTAATGCTTTCGAACACGTTTTTACATGCTGATGATAGCCTATCTCACGCTTCGCCCGAATGGCAAATTTCTGCATATTCAGGTGCTGCACCTTCATTCATTGGTGATTTTGCCACTATTGTTGGTGGTGCCGGTGAGGTGTTAAGAGAGGGGAACAATGGTTGGACTTGCACAGCCA
The DNA here is from genome assembly GCA_905182275.1 of gamma proteobacterium HTCC2207. GTDB lineage: Bacteria > Pseudomonadota > Gammaproteobacteria > Pseudomonadales > Porticoccaceae > HTCC2207. The sequence continues at coordinate 8,735 of CAJJAU010000049.1, read as the reverse complement.
CAAAGCCGATGCCCGAAAACGGCTTTGAGACCGCCCATCATGCTTTTGCGCTGTGCGCCGATGCCGAGGGTTTTAAATGGGCCGCAGCCTACATGGCGGGCACTAAGCCGGTGATGGAGCGAGATGCTTACATTTGGATGTTGCACGGTGATACGGGTGAGGATAACAATATGCCTGGAGGTGACAAGGGTATGGCGATGAAGCATGGGCATTGGATTGAGTCTGGCCCGCACCTGATGCTAATGCCTCGGGATCCGGCAACTATTGCTAATTTTCCAACTGACTTTAACGTCGGAGCTCCCTATCAAATGTTTAAGGGATCAGACTACGCTCATTTGATGATTCCATTTGAGGGCTACTACCAGTACCAGCCTGAGTCTGCACCTAAATAGAGGGTTCAAACAGGTTTCAGTATTTCGTGTGAGTTTGGATGGTTACACCCTGCGTTAGACTATGATAAGGTTTCGCTAAATTTAGAGCTTCGCTACATGGTTGCCCTAACTATTCGAAACTAACTATCTAGCGCAGGTATTGAAGCCATGGATTCACCGCAAACACATACTCCTCCACACAACGAAAAAACCATCATGGGGCATCCTCGTGGCTTGGTTATTCTATTTTTAACTGAAATGTGGGAGCGCTTTTCCTATTACGGCATGCGTGGCCTGTTAGTTGTGTATCTCACTCAGCATTTTCTTTTTTCTGATGAACGCTCAAGCCTTCTCTATGGTGCATACACGGCTCTGGTTTATGTAATGACCATTATTGGTGGGTCGCTTGCAGATCGCTATCTCGGGGCCCGAAAAGCGGTGACTTTTGGCGCTATTTTATTAACCTTGGGTCACTTTGGCATGACCTTTGAGGGCAGTGGTTCTAAGCAGTTGCTGGAGTATAACGACACTCAATACCAAATTAGTCTTGATGCTCGCGGTGGTGATGCAAAACAGTTGATTATTTCCGATTCAGGAACATCCTATGTCACGTTTACTGAAACTGACATGTTGATTACAGAGCCTGAGGCTGTTGACTTACCAGCGGTTATTCCCAGAGACCAGTTCACGATGAGCGTAGAGACGGAGGAGGAATATTTAATGATGTTGTATTTGTCTCTGGCCTTGCTAATCGCCGGGGTTGGTTTTTTGAAAGCCAACATTTCAACCATTGTAGGCTCCCTTTATGGTTTCGGTGATTCACGGCGGGATTCTGGTTTTACAATCTTCTATATGGGCATCAACATGGGCGCGTTTTTAGCGTCAATTTTCTGTGGTTATCTGGGTATTGTGCACGGTTGGAAGTATGGTTTCGGTCTTGCGGGGATAGGGATGCTAATCGGTTTGGTGGTGTTTTTGTCCTGTCAGAGTTGGTTGGAAGGCAAAGCAGAGCCTCCGTCTGTCGAAAAGCTAAAAGAAAAAGTGTTCTTGTTCATCAACGTTGAGTGGATGTGCTATCTGGTTGGTTTGGCTATTATTGCCGTGTCGATGCTGCTGGTGATGAATGAAGAGCTAGTCGGTGGTATTTTGGGTCCTATCGGTATTCTCATGCTAGTGGGAATGGTGAGTTATTCGATGATCAAACTCCAAGGCGATGAACGCTCGCGCATGTTGGCCGCTATTTACTTTATCCTTGCTCAGATTCCTTTTTGGGCGCTGTTCGAGCAAGCCGGTTCCTCGCTAAACCTGCTTACGGCGCGTTTGGTTGACCGCACCATTTTTGGGTGGTCTGTCCCGGGCCCGGTGTTTCAGTCCCTGAATGCGGGGTATATCTTTATGTTTGCACCCCTAGTGGCATGGCTGTGGATTTGGCTTGCTAAGCGCGACTTAAACCCCTCAACACCGGTAAAATTTGCGCTGGGCGTTGCCATGGCGGGCCTTGGTTTCTTAGCGTTAGTGGCGGGCATGCAGGGTTCAGGCGACGTGGGGTTAACCCCAGTTATATTTATCTTTCTTATTTACTGGATTCACACCATGGGTGAGCTAATGGTATCGCCAGTTGGCTTGTCTGCGGTGACTAAGTTGGCGCCTGCGCGGATTGTCGGTATGACTATGGGTGCTTGGTTCCTTTACTCAGGATTATCCAACTTCCTCGCTGGCATTATTGCCCGTACCACTGGCGCTGAGACCATTGGTGGACAAATGACCAATGTAGCGGCGGCAAAAGCCGGATACATAGAGGTCTATACGCAGGTTGGCTTCATTGCACTTGGTATCTCTGTATTGATGTTATTAGTGTCGCCTGTGATTACCAGAATGATGCATGGGGCGGACTAGTAATGGGGGGCATTATGAAAGGTAAAATTATTACTTCTATTGTGCTGGCACTGTTACTAAGTGCCTGTGGCGACAATGTAACAGGCGATGCTGAGATCAAAGAGACAGCAAAGCAGTTTGTAGCAAGAATACAAGTCGAAGGAGCGGTGCTTGATGAAGAGTCAAGTGCAGCGCAATGGGTCCGCAATACTTATATTACCCCTGACACGGCTATTTTAGCCACCAAAGCTGGGGAAAGGTCTCTGGCCTTTCAAAGCAGTATGGTCAAACAGGCCCAACAATTCCGTGGCGCTGAAATGGACCTGGACACTGAACGTGCCATTGAATTGATGTTGCGCGGGTCTGCAGCGCCGGCGCCCAACGATGCGGCTTTACGGTCTGAACTTTCGGCAATTTTGACCGAGATGGAAGGCCAGTATGGGGCTGGAAAATATTGTAATGCTGAAGGCCAGTGTCGAGAGTTACAAGAATTGGAGTCGGTGTTGGCTCAGTCACGAGACTATGATGAATTACTTGATGTTTGGCAGGGCTGGCGTCAGGTGTCGCCTCCGTACCGCAAGGAGTATCAACGGTTTGTAGAGATTGGTAATCAGGGTGCCCAAGACTTTGGCTACAACAACTTGGCCGACCTATGGCAGGGCGGTTACGATATGGAAAGTGATGTTTTTGTCGACGAATCACGGCGCCTATGGGACGAAGTGAAACCCTTCTATGACGAACTTCACTGCTATGTTCGGGGTCGTTTGAGCGAAACATACGGCGCTGAAAAAGTTCCTAATCAAGGTCTTATTCCTGCACATTTGTTGGGTAATATGTGGTCGCAAACTTGGGACAATATTTATGACATTGCGGAGCCCTACAGCGGCGTGGCATCCCTTGATGTGACTGCGGCTTTAGTGGAGCAGGGATATGATGAACTGCAAATGACCCAAACTGCGGAAGCCTTTTTTACCTCTCTCGGACTACCGTCACTGCCTGACAGCTTTTATAAGAATTCTATGATTAAAAAACCACGCGATCGCAACGTAGTTTGCCATGCTAGTGCCTGGGATATTGATAATGGTAATGACCCACGTATCAAACAATGTGTAGAGATTAATGAAGAACAGTTCGGGACGCTACATCATGAATTGGGGCATATTTACTATTTTCTGATGTACAAAGACCAACCCTCGGTGTTTAAGGGCGGTGCACACGATGGTTTTCATGAGGCTATTGGAGATACTATCCAGCTTTCAATGACATCGGCTTATCTCAAGAAAAAGGGTTTGATTGGCGAGACAGTAGAAAGCTATGAGGCGACCATTAACAGGCAGATGAAAATGGCCCTGCAAAAGATAGCCTTCCTACCCTTTGGTAAAATGATTGACGAATGGCGTTGGCAGGTGTTCTCCGGTGAGATAGCGCCGGAAGACTATAACGCAGGCTGGTGGCGGTTGCGTCAGGAGTACCAGGGCATTGCACCTCCCATAGCGCGTTCTGAAGCTGACTTTGACGCGGGTGCGAAGTACCATATTCCCGGCAATACCCCCTATACGCGTTATTTCTTGTCATTTATTATGCAGTTTCAATTCCATAAGGCGCTGTGTGATGCCGCCGGATTTGAGGGACCATTGCATGAATGTTCAATTTATGGCAACAAAGTAGCCGGCAAGAAGCTCGGTGACATGTTGGCGATGGGGCAGAGTAAGCCCTGGCCGGAGGCTATGCAGGCCATGACGGGTCAGCGTGGCATGGATGGCAGCGCGATTATCGATTACTTCGCTCCGCTAAACACCTGGTTAAAGGATAAAAATAAAGGCCAAGCGTGTGGCTGGTAAGTGACTAGTAGCGGTAATTAGAAAACGCCCGGGACACTTTGTTTTGGGCGTTTTTGGTTGGCGGACTAATCGCTTAGATCCTTATTTGAGGAGGGTGCAAGGTCGCGCAAAATCTCTTCGGCGCTACCTCCAATTGCGTTGACCCTGACTTCTCGATCGATGCGCTTCACAGATTCGCCTCGCATATATCCAGCTCCTCCGAGGATTTACATAGACTCTCGAGCGACGAACTCCATTGTTAGTGGCGCCTGCATTTTTAAAAGGGCAGCGTCAGCTGCAGTTTCCTCGCCAGCCTGCAGTCTAGCCGCTATCTGAGCAACTAATTAGACCCTATAGTCAATATTACATTATTCCAGAAAACTGTATTCGTGATAATATCCGAGCCCGGAGATTGGCGGTTGTATCGCCCTCAATAATAAATTAGCATAAAGGCTGTCAATTTATTAGATTCTTAGAGTTTTGTTTGTACAGCTGAGATGACAATTAATCTATAGCGTTAGTCAGAGCGCTTATATCCACCTAAAAAAGGAAAGTTCTATGCCACAAATGATTAAGAAAACTGAAATTGAGCAGTATATTGGCCACGTTTGTGAACCCACGCCGTGGTTTGAAGTGACCCAAGAACAGGTTAATGAATTTGCTGAATGTACACTTGATCGACAATTTATACACATCGATCCAGTCGCGGCGGCTAATACACCTTTTGGTGGCACTATTGCCCACGGGTTCTTGACGCTGTCTATGCTGTCCTACTTCTCTGAGAGCTACAATCTTCTCATCGAAGGCATTTATATGGGTGTGAATAAAGGTTTTGATAAGGTGCGCTTTGTGGCTCCCGTTCGTGTTGGCAGCAAGATACGTTGCCATGCCACAGTCATGGAGATTACAGAAAAACGTCCCGGTCAGTATGATTTTAAAATGGAAATTACGGTAGAGATTGAAGGCGGAGATAAGCCAGCATTGGTAGCTGAGTGGTTAAGTGTCCAAATGGCTAAGTAGTTTCACAAACAAATTGAGTATTATGAGGTAGGTAATGAGTATTAATTTTGAAGGACAAGTAGCAATTGTCACCGGTGCCGGAAATGGTCTGGGACGTTCACATGCACTGGCATTGGCAGAGCGTGGAGCCAAGGTCGTGGTTAATGATCTTGGTGGGGCTCGTGATGGAACTGGTGCTTCTTCGGATGCGGCCATGGAAGTCGTTGGTTTGATTGAAGCGGCGGGTGGAGAAGCTTTCGCTCACGGCGCTAATGTGGCTAACTTTGACGAAGTTGAAGACATGGTCAAACAAGCGATGGATAAGTGGGGTCGCGTCGATATTCTCATTAACAATGCCGGTATTTTACGTGATAAGTCATTCAGTAAAATGGACCTCGCAGATTTCCGATTGGTCATGGATGTTCATGTGATGGGGTCTGTCAATTGTACCAAAGCCGTTTGGGAGATCATGCGTGAGCAGAATTATGGTCGTATTGTCATGACAACCTCTGCCAGTGGTATGTATGGTAACTTTGGTCAAACTAACTATGGTGCTGCAAAAATGGCCGTGCTTGGTTTTATGAATACCTTGGTGCTGGAAGGTGGCAAAAATAATATTCATGTCAATGCATTGGCCCCAACGGCTGGTACACGCATGACTGAAGACCTACTGCCTGGTGCCGTGTTGGATTTGATGACCGCGGAATCTGTCTCAGCCGGTGCACTTGTTCTCTGTGATGAGAAAGCACCGACACGCACTATTCTTTGTGCAGGGGCCGGCGGCTATGCCACGGCAAGTATGTACGAGACAGATGGTATTTTCATGCCAGTAGAGAGCCAAAATCCGGACGCTATTGTTGCTAAGTGGGATGAGCTTTCTGACAACACAAATCATCAAGCGTTAGAGTCGGGTAGTAAGCAGACTGAAAAGTTTGTTATGAAAGCCATGGCTGCTCTGCAGGCTTAGCGTCGAATTAATGTGGTTGAATGGTTATGCACGCCTTGATGGAAGGTGAGCGTCGTGGTGAAAAGTACGTCGTGATTACCATGGGTGTTGGCGGTGGTATGGGTGCGGCAGGACTTTTCGAGGTCGTTTAGTAACTAAGCTCGACGTAATAATAGTACCGCCTCATCTTAGATGGGGCGGTTTTTTTTTGAGGATGCGCTCAATTTGTGCGCTTGGGTATGGCGCTTAAATTTAGCTACTTTAAGGTTATTGAAATGAATGAATTTTTAGGCAAAGTTGCTGTGATTACCGGTGCCGGTTCTGGTATAGGTCGCGCTCTGGCAGTTAGCCTTGCTCAACAGGGATGCAATTTAGCCCTTGCTGATATTAATACAGAGTCACTTGAGCAGACTCAAGTAATTCTGGACAGCGATCTTTTTGATGGTAGCGTCCAGGTCACCCTGCATACTGTTGATGTCAGCCAGTGGTCTGATGTTCAGGCACTTGCGGAGAGTGTTAAAGAACAGCATGGTCGAGTGAATTTACTGATTAATAATGCCGGTGTGGGGTTGGGGTCATTGTTTAAAGATGCCAGTCTTGATGATATGCGCTGGGTTATGGATATCAACTATTGGGGAGTGGTCTACGGCTGCAAAGCGTTTTTGCCACTGATTAAAAAGACCGGTGGAAGCACCATTGTGAATGTATCGAGTGTGTTCGGATTAGTGACCGTGCCAATGAGCACGGCCTACTGTTCATCTAAGTTTGCGGTGCGAGGGTTTAGCGATGCTCTGCGTCACGAGGTCGGTTACATGGGTAGCGACATCAAGGTTGCCTGTGCTTTTCCCTCGGGCATCAAGACTGCCATTGCGCAGAACTCAAAAGTGACTCTGCATACCAAAAGTAAGACGAGTGTTGAGCAGCAAAAAGCCAATATGGAAGCGCACTTTTTGACCACCCCTGAGCAGGCAGCGACGGATATATTGAATGGGGTTCGCAAGGGTAAGTCACGAATTAAAGTGGGCAAAGGATCGACATTGATGGACCTAGCGAGTCGACTATTTCCGGTTAACTATATACGCTTCTTCAAGTAAAATTTGGCCATGGGTCAAGGCGAATACATTATTTTCTATAGGTTTGGAGTCGCATATGACAAAAACATCCGATAGCTATGACATAGCGAAAATTGTCGCTGATGCCCCATGGTTTCAGAATATTCCCAAAGAGGGGCGTGAGAAGCTGATTCAGGCATCGCACATTAAGCATTTTACTGCACGCCAATATCTCTATCAGGTGGGTGAGACCACAGCCAGTATTTACTGCTTGTTATCGGGACGACTGCGAATTTCCATGACCAGTGAACTGGGTCAAGCATTTGCGGTAACTGATTTAGAACCCCCCAATTGGTTGGGCGATTTTTCGTTATTACCGGAAGAGAGTCGAATCCAAGAAGCACAGATTCAAGTCGCTGCGGACATTTTGCTTATTCCACGATCCGCCGTGCTTGAAGTAGGTGACAAATATCCAGTGTTGTACCGCAATCTGTTTGTAGATGCCGGGCAACGAAGTCGAAAAATGTATGAATTGATGGCAGCCATAATGTTTTATCCGTTGCGAGCGCGGTTGGCAGCGCGCTTGATTAATCTGCTCACCCAGCATGGGGTTGTCGTTGACAATGGTGTCCGCCTGGCGATAAAACTCAGCCAAAATGACTTTGCCAGTCTCTGTTTAGGATCGCGGCAAAGAGTTAATAAAATATTTAGAGAGTGGACCGAGCAGGGCATTTTAGCCATGCAGGGCGACTACTATGTAATTTTTGATTTAGATGCGCTTAAAGCGGAAATAAACGTCCAAGAGCTTTAATCGTATTACATTACGACATTAGCAATGCCATAGTCGTGGCTAACTAGTCGAATCTTAGTTTATCCCTAATTGCCTGGGGCTCCCTGCTATGCCAAGTTATATTAAAGCTCTTAAAGTCATACTTATTTCTGCCGTCGTACTCTTATTGGGGGGCTGCGAATCAGACCTTGAGCAGTCCAACAAGGGCCAGTCCGACGCCAGTTCTTATATCATCGCTAGTAACCAGCGCATGGCTGAGAGTTTAGATTTTACTGATCAGCAAGATTTTGCCGATGCCCAGAGAGGTTTGGTTGCCCGTGCACCTGATAATGATGACTTTACTATTGTCTTGCCTTGACGTGCTTTAGTTGAAAAGCGAGAGTTGACTACTGTCTGCTTTGGGCACGGTTGGTTTTTTCCGACGCTGACGGCTGCCTAATTTGTCAAAGATTTGATTCGCCTCTTGGCGATAGTCCGCTTGGGCAAGAGCAGTGCTTAGGCCCTTGCGTGCAGCTCTGATGGCAGAGGCATGATCTACTATAGGCGCTGGATAGTCCTCACCAATCAGGCAACTGGCCCTCTGCTGTAGCGCCGAGCTCATTTTCCAGGGTTCATGAATCCACATGTCCGATACCTGTCTCAATTCTGGAACCCACTGACGGATGAACTGTCCTTTGGGATCCTGATCTTGGGATTGCTTGATAGGGTTATAAATACGCGTTGTATTGATCCCGGTCACTCCGGATTGCATTTGTAGCTGACTGTAGTGAATACCAGGCTCATAATCGGTAAATACTCGGGCCAAATGGTAGCCTGTTTGCCGCCAATCTAACCACAGGTGGTAACTGGCAAAAGACACTAACATTGCACGCATGCGAAAGG
>CAJJAU010000048.1 GCA_905182275.1 gamma proteobacterium HTCC2207 | reverse complement strand
TGAAAGTCTATGGCGGTCAAGCAATCAATGCAGGTGGTATCATCATTCGTCAGCGTGGAACTAAGTTTCATCCTGGCAACAATGTTGGTATTGGTAAAGACCACACGTTGTTTGCAAAAGCGACGGGCAAAGTGCAGTTTGTACAAAAAGGACCGCACAATCGTAAATATGCTGAGGTAGTGTCTGCGTAGATGCTTCCATTCAGTTAAAAAGGCCCCTACGCGGGGCTTTTTTTATGGGCGATTATTTTTGCTCTACAATACCCGATTTAACATGATAAATGACTAAACCCTATAGCAACTGTAAACTGATCCTATGAAATTTGTTGATGAAGCGACGATAAAGATACACGCAGGCAAAGGCGGCAACGGCTGTATGAGTTTTCGGCGTGAAAAATATGTGCCCATGGGCGGTCCCGATGGTGGCGATGGTGGTGATGGCGGGAGCGTCATACTCATTGCTAAAGAGGGATTAAACACTCTGATTGATTTTCGCTACACTCGAAACTTTAAAGCGCAGAGCGGCAAGCAGGGCAGCGGTGCTGAATGCACTGGACGCGGCGGCGAAGATCTTATCTTGCAGGTCCCAGTAGGCACGACTGTTATTGATAGCATTACAGGCGATGTGATGGGCGATCTAACCGAGTTAGATCAGCAACTTAAAGTGGCGCAAGGCGGTTTTCATGGTCTGGGTAATACGCGCTATAAGTCAAGCGTCAATCGCGCACCTCGCCAGACGTCGCCGGGCCAAGACGGTGAAGTGCGAGAGATTAAGTTAGAGCTTAAGGTGCTGGCAGATGTGGGTTTGTTGGGCCTCCCCAATGCAGGCAAGTCGACCTTTATTCGGTCGGTGTCAGCAGCCCGACCTAAGGTTGCGGATTATCCCTTCACCACTTTGGTGCCAAACCTAGGTGTAGTGGGTATGAGTGGTGACAAGTCCTTTGTGATAGCCGATATTCCTGGGCTTATCGAGGGCGCCTCTGAGGGCGCAGGTCTTGGCATTCGATTTCTAAAACATCTTACCCGCACGCGACTACTGTTACATCTGGTCGATATGATGCCATATGATGGTAGTACGCCTGATCAAAATGCAGTGGTTATTGAGAAGGAACTGGAGCGCTTTAGTCCAACGCTCGCCTCTGGCGATCGCTGGTTAGTGCTTAATAAAATTGATTTACTGCCTGAGGACGAAGTAGACGGGCTGTGTGATCAAGTTGTTGAAAAACTGGGGTGGGAAGGTCCTGTTTTCCGCATGTCTGGTCTAGCCTCGCAAGGCACCAAAGTATTGTGTGCGGCTATTATGGACTACATTGACGACCATCGTCAGCGCGAAGTTGCCGATCCGGAATTGTCTGAAATCGCCGATCAACGACGTACCGTCATTCAAGCTGAGGCTCGAAATCGAATTGAGGACTTGGAACAAACAAGGCGTCACGCGCGTGAACAATCCCGGATCGATGATAGCGATGATGCCGATGACGATGATCATGATGTCGACGTGGTTTACGCGGAGTAACAGAGAGTGAACCGAAGGGCTATCAAAGACGCCAAACGTATAGTCATTAAAATTGGCAGTGCTTTACTGACTAATGATGGTGCCGGTGTTGATCGAGATGCTGTTGATGACTGGGTAGGCCAAATTGCGGATCTTATCAGCGCAGGGAAAGAAGTGGTCCTGGTGTCTTCTGGGGCTATTGCTGAGGGTATTGCCAGGCTTGGGTGGGTAGGGCGGCCGGATAGCATTCATGACCTCCAGGCGGCCGCTGCGGTGGGTCAGATGGGTCTTATACAAACCTATGAAACGAGTTTTTTACGATTTAATCGCCACACTGCGCAGATTTTACTCGACCACGATGATTTAGCCAGCCGGCAGCGTTATTTAAATGCCCGGGGAGTGTTACAAAAGCTAATGCACTTAGGTGTTATCCCTATCGTTAATGAAAATGACACGGTGGTTACCGATGAAATTCGCTTTGGGGATAACGACAATCTTGCGGCCTTGGTGGCCAACTTAATTGACGCCGATATATTGGTGATTCTTACTGATAAAGATGGTTTGTATAGCGCCAATCCCGATCATGACCCTATGGCAAAGCTGGTTGCCGAAAAACAAGCCGCCGATGAATCTCTCGATAGTTTGGTGGGTGAGAGCGCCAGCGGTCTAGGGCGCGGAGGTATGGTCACTAAGCTTCAGGCAGCCCGCATAGCTGCCTCCTCCGGGTGCAGTACCGTGATTGCTGGGGGTCGAAACAAGAATGTGTTGCTGGATGTCATTGCGGGCAAAAATATTGGTACTCTTCTCACTGCTAATGAAAAGCCCATTGCAGCGCGCAAGCAGTGGTTGGCGGGTCAACTTCAAGTGAAGGGAAGCTTAGTGCTTGATGTGGGTGCTATAAAGGTTCTAGTTAGGCATGGTCGCAGCTTATTGCCAGTGGGTATAGTCGATGTCAGTGGGAGCTTTGGCCGCGGCGATTTGGTCAGTTGTGTGGATGATAAGGGCAACGAAGTGGCTCGTGGCTTGGTTAATTACAATGCTCAAGAGGCAATGAAAATTTGCGGTAAAAGTAGTGACGCTATCGCCGACATATTGGGCTACAGAGATCATGATGAAATGATTCATCGTGATAATTTAGTGATATGTTGACCAAATAGAAAAAAGTGAGACGAAAAAAAACCGGCCATGGCCGGTTTTTTTACATACGAAGGTACTACGCTGCACTCAACGCTTTTACTTTCGTATTAAGACGACTCTTATGCCGAGCGGCCTTATTTTTATGGATGATGCCTTTATCTGCCATTCTATCGATCACTGGGACTGCAGCGGTATATGCTTCTTGAGCATTCGCTTGATCACCAGACGCAATAGCAGCGTCTACTTTCTTAAGGTAAGTGCGAACCATTGAGCGCAGGCTGGCATTATGCTGACGGCGTTTCTCATTCTGGCGTGCGCGTTTCTTTGCTTGTACTGAATTTGCCAACTTATTTACTCCTAACTATGGACTCACTAAAGGCGCGGAACGATACAGGGTTTATTCAAGAGATTCAACCCATCTAGGCACCTTTTCATTGCCTTATTTTAACCTTTTAATGGCTGGGCTACAAAGGTTGTTTTGTCAGCGGCTGATTACAGGGCGATTAGTTTTTTAGATTCACTTGGCCGCAGACACTACAGTGGTTAAACTGCAGTGACATCAACGTTCCCTAAAGGTATTTTTTTGAGTCAGGACAATCCTTCACAGAGCAGCCCCGACAAGCTTTCTGAGCCTGTTGCGGTCAAAAAAGACGGTGGTCTACTGCGCTCCAGTGGAGTGGTTAGCTTCTTCACAATGCTCTCGCGAATCATGGGGCTTGCTCGCGATGTCGTATTGGCAAGAGTTATTGGTGCGGAGGCTTTTGCTGATGTATTTTTTGTTGCGTTCAAAATTCCTAACTTTTTTAGACGGTTGTTCGCTGAAGGTGCTTTTGCGCAGGCGTTTGTTCCTGTTTTAGGTGAATATAGAGAACAGGGCTCTAAGGCAGCAGTCAGGAGTCTGGTTAGTCGTGTAAGCGGCACTCTGGGTTTAACCTTGCTACTGTTTACGGTGCTCATAGTGATTGTTGCGCCGGTAATGGCGGCACTCTTTGCTCCAAGCTGGTTTATGGATGAGCCGCTGAAGTTCGCTGCGACCGCAGATATGCTACGCATTACCTTTCCCTATTTATTTTTCATATCAATGACCGGTGTAGCCGGTGGTATTCTCAATAGCTATGATCGCTTTGCGGTGCCAGCGTTCACGCCAATACTATTAAACATAACGCTTATTTGCGCTGCTCTATTTGCCGCGCCATTATTTGATCAGCCTGCTTTTGCGTTAGCTTGGGGCGTTTTAATTGCGGGTGTTATTCAGTTTATTTTTCAGTTACCTTTTTTACGAAGAATTCATATGTTGCCAGCGCCGATTGTCGATTGGCATGACTCTGGTGTGCGCAAGATTTTATTACTGATGGGCCCAGCGATATTTGGCGTCTCAGTCAGCCAAATAAATTTGTTACTAGACACCATGCTGGCGACGTTCTTACCCACCGGCAGTGTATCTTGGCTTTATTACTCGGACAGACTGGCGGAATTACCGTTGGGTGTTTTTGGTGTTGCTATTGCTACGGTCATTTTGCCCAATCTATCACGACATCACAGCTCTCAGTCGAAAGAGAGTTACTCGGAGACCTTGGATTGGGCGTTGAAGATGATTTTGTTAATAGCCGTGCCAGCGGCGGTAGCTCTTGTGCTGTTGGCGGAACCTATCTTAGTGACCTTATTTTACTATGGTGACGTTATGACAGCCCGGGACATGGCAATGTCTTCCTATAGTTTACGCGCCTATGCGGTAGGTTTGGTGGCCTTTATGCTCATCAAGGTGCTAGCGCCTGGATTTTTTGCAAGACAGGATATGCGCACTCCTGTGCGTATTGGTATTGTCGCAATGGTGAGTAACATGGTGCTCAATATTTTGTTTGTGGTTCCCCTCCACATGTATTGGCAAATTGGCCATCTTGGATTGGCTGCGGCGACATCGGTATCGGCGTTTATCAATGCCGTCTTACTGTTCATTTATCTGCGTAAAACCGATATATATCAGCCTTCAGGGCAGTGGTTAGCATTTTATGGCCGGCTTTTTTCAGCGGTTGCGGCGATGTTGTTAGTGCTGATTATATTAGCCACTCAGTTTAATGTTTTAGAGTCAGAAATTTGGCAGCAGGGAGACTGGTGGCAGCGTGTCAGTGGGATTTTAGGGCTGTGTCTTGCGGGTTTCATAACCTACGTTGCCGTTTTATTTACCACCGGATTTAGGCTCTCAGATCTCAGTGGGCCGACTAAGGCGGTTAGTCGTAATCAGTAGAAGAAACTAATAGTAGTTAATAACTAAAAATAACATTGTTTTTAGTGCTTATTATTTCGCAGATAGCCGAGTCTTTGCAGGCCTATCCCTTACCTTTCGCTGTCTTGCTAGGTATACTTTGCGGTTGTTGTAGAGGGTACAGATGTTGGCCGTAAAGCAGAAAAAAATGACCTTTATTCGAGGAATGCATAACCTGCACTCTCCTGACCGGCGATCAATAGTCACCATCGGGTCATTTGACGGTGTCCATCTGGGGCATCAAGCTATTTTGAGACAGGTTCAAGCTAAGGCCAAAGAACTGCAGTTACCCTCGGTTGTGATGGTGTTTGAGCCACAACCGCAAGAATTTTTCTCTGCAGAAAAAGCACCTGCGCGATTAATGCGGCTGCGTGAAAAGGTGGAGACACTAAGAGACTTGGGTATCGATCAGGTGGTTTGTATCCAGTTCAATCGTGCGTTGCGGAGTCTGACTGCCGAAGAATTCGTTAAACAGGTGCTAGTCAAGGGTTTGGCAACCCGATACCTGATAGTGGGGGATGACTTCCGCTTCGGATGTGATCGCGGCGGTGACTTTGCCATGCTAAAGAAATCTGGTCAGCAGTATGACTTTGATGTTCAGGATACGCTGACTCTTGAATCCGGTGGTCAGCGGGTTAGCAGTACTTTAGTAAGAAAAATTTTGCGTCAATCGGACTTTATAGGAGCCAGTGCTCTCCTTGGGCGTCCTTTTACCATTAAAGGCCGCGTTGTCTATGGCCAGCAGGTGGGTAGAGAGCTGGGTTTTCCCACGGCGAACGTACAATTGAATCGCTACAGTGCACCCCTAACGGGCGTGTTTGCAGTATTGGTTAACGTAGGTGGCACAATACACCAGGGTGCCGCAAATGTAGGCATTCGACCGACTGTGGGTGATTTAGTAAAGCCTATTCTTGAGGTTCATTTGCTGGATTTTCAAGGGGATATTTACGGAAAACGAATTGAAGTTGAATTCAAGCACAAGATCCGTGAGGAACAAAAGTTCACCACAATGGATAGTTTAGTAGAAAATATTCGCCGCGATGTTAAAGATATAAGAGCCTGGTTTAGCCAAATTAAAAATACTGAGAATAAGACTTAGAATGAGTGACTCTACGACAGATTACAAAGCAACCCTAAATCTTCCAAAAACGGGTTTCCCAATGCGTGCTAATTTGGCACAGCGGGAGCCGGGTATCCTCAAAGAGTGGCATGAAAAAGATATTTATGGACAAATAAGGAAAGCGCGGAGCGGTCGTGAAAAGTATATTTTGCATGATGGCCCTCCTTACGCCAATGGTGACATCCACCTTGGCCATGCGGTTAATAAAGTTTTAAAAGATATTGTCGTCAAGTCTCGTACCATGAGCGGTTTCGATGCTCCTTACATTCCTGGTTGGGACTGTCATGGTCTACCGATTGAGCACAATGTCGAAAAGAAAATTGGTAAGGCTGGTGTCAAAGTTGATTACTCTGTGTTCCGACAAAAGTGTCGTGATTACGCGATGAAGCAAGTTGAGGGGCAGCGCAAAGACTTTGTTCGAATCGGTGTTTTTGGTGACTGGGACAACCCTTACTTGACCATGAATTTCGGTGTAGAGGCCGATATTATTCGCGCACTTGGGAAAATTGTTGCTAATGGTCATTTGGTAAAGGGCTACAAGCCAGTCTACTGGAGTGTCGTTGGCGGTTCTGCGTTGGCTGAGGCCGAAGTCGAATATCAAGACAAAACCTCCTTTACTATTGATGTTGCCTATCCGGTGACTGATGAGGCGCAGCTCAGTAGGGTAGCTGAAGCTTTTGGAGACTTTGCCGGCGAAGGGCAGATCAATGTTCTTATCTGGACGACAACACCCTGGACTATTCCCAGTAGTCAGGCAATTTCAATAGGGCCGGAACTCACCTACAGCCTAGTTCAGTGTGCCACTGAAAATGGCCCAAAGCGTCTTATCTGTTCACAGTTGCTGTTGGAGTCAGTCATGACTCGGTTGGAGATCGAAGATTACACTGTGTTGGCTAGCTGTACCGGCGAAGCACTTGAAGGGGTAATTGCTGAACATCCCCTGTATACGCGTGAAATCCCCTTATTGCTGGGTGATCATGTAACAACGGATGCCGGTACCGGTTGTGTGCATACGGCCCCGGACCATGGCGTCGACGATTTTGTTGTAGCAAAAAGATACGGTATCGACACTTTAAATTATGTGATGGATAACGGCACTTTTCGAGATGATGTCGAGTTATTTGCTGGCGAGCATGTTTATAAAGTTGATCAGCATGTGGTTGATGTGTTGAGTGAGCATGGTCATTTAATGGCTAGTGGGAAAATCACCCACAGCTATGCGCACTGCTGGAGAACTAAAACTCCACTTATTTAT
The DNA here is from genome assembly GCA_905182275.1 of gamma proteobacterium HTCC2207. Classification (GTDB taxonomy): domain Bacteria; phylum Pseudomonadota; class Gammaproteobacteria; order Pseudomonadales; family Porticoccaceae; genus HTCC2207. The sequence continues at coordinate 16,728 of CAJJAU010000048.1, read as the reverse complement.
CGAGCGACACCACAATGGTTCATCTCCATGAATGAGAATGGTTTGCTGGACAAGGCGAAGGCCGCTATCAAAAATGTTAGCTGGCATCCTGACTGGGGTGAAGCGCGTATTGAAGGAATGCTAGATAATAGCCCTGATTGGTGTATTTCACGTCAACGTACCTGGGGCGTCCCAATTGCTTTGTTTGTGCACAAACAGACAGGAGAGATTCACCCGAATACTGCCGATTTAATTGAAAAGGTTGCCAGTATTGTCGAAACGCAAGGTATCGATGCTTGGTATAGCGTGGATGCCGAGGAGTTGCTGGGTGCAGATGCTGAACACTATCAAAAAGTCACTGACACTCTGGATGTTTGGTTTGACTCTGGGGTGACGCACGCCTCGGTGATTGGCGCCAGGGAAGAGCTTAGTTATCCAGCAGATCTCTACTTAGAGGGTTCGGACCAGCACCGAGGTTGGTTTCAGTCTTCACTGAAGACCGCCATTGCTATCAATGGAACTGCGCCGTATAAAGCGGTATTAACTCACGGATTTACCGTCGATGAAAATGGACGCAAAATGTCCAAGTCGATCGGTAACGTGGTATCGCCGCAAAAAGTAATCAATGAATTGGGCGCTGATGTGCTTAGGCTGTGGGTATCCTCGGCTGACTTTAGCGCCGAAATGACAGTGTCTGATGAGATTTTGAATCGAGCAGGAGATTCCTATCGGCGCATTCGTAATACTGCCCGGTACTTCTTATCAAACATCGACGGCTTTGACCCCTCGCAGCATCTTGTAGCGCATGAGGAATTAATTGCACTTGATCGATGGGCGGTAGACTGTGCTGCAAAATTGCAGGATGAAATTATTGACCATTATGATAATTTCCAGTTCCATCAGGTATACCAAAAGATCCATAATTTTTGTGTGCGCGATATGGGTGGCTTTTACCTTGATATCATCAAAGACAGAATTTATACCTGCGCTGAAGATAGTGTGGCGCGGCGTTCAGCACAAACAGCACTTTTTCATATTGCCGAGGCTTTTGTTCGCTGGATTGCGCCTATTCTCAGTTTTACCGCTCATGAAATCTGGAGCTTTATGCCTGGAGATCGCGCTGAAGCCGTCTTTATCTCTGAGTGGTACCCGTTGCAGCGTTTGCAGGAGGAAGAGCGTATTAATCAGGGTGATTGGGAAGCCATCCTGCTTGCCAAAGAAGCGATTAATAAAGTGATTGAGGAGCAGCGTAATCAAGGTGTAATTAAAGGATCGCTCGGGGCCAATGTGCGTCTTTATGCAGAGCCAAAGCTTTACGAATCATTAGCTAAGCTTGGGGATGAGTTGCGCTTTGTGACTATTACGTCCAAAGCGGAACTACTACCAATAGGGGATGGGAGTACTATTCCTGAATCAACGTTGACGGGTTTGCGAGTTTCACTTGAGCGCTCTGCATCAGAAAAATGCGTTCGCTGCTGGCACTTTATTGATGATGTCGGCAGTCAACCGGAACACCCAGACGTTTGTGCGCGTTGTGTCGATAATATTTCAGGCCAAGGAGAAATTCGAGCCCATGCCTGAGATAAAAAAAGATGCCATTGCTATGGATAAGAATCAGGGCGGTGTTCCTAGGATATGGTGGTACGCGATGGCACTGTTGGTACTGGTCGCAGATCAACTCACTAAAACAGCTGTATTGAATGAATTTTATCTGGGGCAGCGTGAGGTTATTAGTTCGTTCTTTAATTTAGTTTATGTCCGTAATTATGGTGCAGCCTTTAGCTTTTTAAGTGATGCTGGTGGCTGGCAGCGTTGGTTTTTCTCCATTTTATCCTCTGTGGTTAGTGCTGTAATCGCTGTGTGGATTTTCAGATTACCAAAAGCCAAATGGATTGAAAGTTTGGCCTTAGCGCTCATATTAGGCGGCGCTCTGGGCAATTTGTATGATCGAGTGGCACTGGGTTATGTCGTAGATTTTCTCGACTTTCACTGGTCGGGTTGGCACTTCCCTGCATTTAATGTCGCCGATAGTGCTATCACTATTGGTGCTGTATTACTTATTCTAGATATGTTTTTAACACACCAAGATTCGAAAAGTTAGGTAGATTATGAAATTAGAAGTAGAGATGGGTACTGTGGTGACCTTGCATTTTGCGCTGGTCTTGGAAGATGGTGATGTGATTGATTCTAACTTTGAGGCAGAACCGGCGACCTTTACAGTAGGCGACGGAAATTTACTGCCGGGATTTGAAACCACACTCATGGGGCTTGTTAATGGCGATGAGAGAGAGTTTACTATTTCTCCTGGGGATGCGTTTGGACAGCACAACCCGCAGAATGTACAGCGAGTGGACCGAAGTAATTTTGACCAGAAAGAGCTTGAGGTAGGTGCTATGTTTTCATTCGAAAATGGCGACGGAGAGCTACCTGGCGTTATCGTTGAATTTGAGAACGATGAAGTCATGGTTGATTTTAATCATCCCCTGGCTGGCAAAAATATTATTTTCCAGGTAAAAATAATGAATATTGCACCGCAGAGTTTGCACTAGTGGATATTAAACTCGCTAATCCGAGAGGGTTTTGCGCCGGCGTCGATCGTGCGATTGATATTGTTGATCGCGCATTAGATATGTTTGGTGCCCCCGTCTACGTGCGCCATGAGGTTGTACATAATAAATTTGTTGTTGATAATCTTCGTGATCGCGGCGCTGTATTTGTCGAAGAAATACATGAGATTCCCGATGATGTAATCTGTATTTTCAGTGCGCATGGCGTTTCACAAGCGGTCCGTCGTGAAGCCGAAAATCGTAATCTAAAAATATTTGATGCTACCTGCCCTCTGGTGACCAAAGTACATTTTGAAGTGACTAAATATAGTCAGGATGGTATGGATTGCGTCCTTATTGGTCATGCTGGACACCCAGAAGTTGAGGGTACTATGGGTCAGTTTGATTATTCCAAGGGGGGTGCTATTCATTTGGTAGAAGACGAACAGGATGCCTTAGCTCTCGAGGTTAAAGATCCCTCTAACCTTGCCTACGTAACACAGACTACCTTGTCTATGGATGACACCTCAGCAGTAATCGATGCTTTGCGTAAGAAGTTCCCTGAAATTCAGGGGCCACGTAAAGATGATATCTGTTATGCGACACAAAACCGCCAGGATGCGGTTAAGCAGCTAGCGATCGAATCTGATGTGGTTCTAGTGGTTGGGTCTGTGGCGAGTTCCAACTCTAATCGTTTAAAGGAATTAGCCGAACGCTGTGGATGTACTGCCTATTTGATTGACGGCCCTAATGATATGGATGAGCAGTGGTTTAGTAATGCTCGAGCTGTTGGCGTAACGGCAGGTGCCTCTGCGCCTGAGGTTTTAGTTCAAGGTGTGATTGCCAAACTGGTGAGTTTTGGTGGCAATCTGCCTCAAGAATTAGACGGCGTGGATGAAACGATCACTTTTGCATTACCCAAAGAACTGAGACCACCTAGAGTTCCCAAAGCTGTCTGAGCACTAGATGATTTTTTTCATATGGTCGAATAGGTTTTTAGTAGAAGCATCAAGGCTGTCGTGATCTAGGTCTGAATCAAGTAACTTGTTGGCCATATTTTTGCCCAATTCAACGCCCCATTGATCGAATGAGTTGATATTCCAAATGCTCCCTTGGACGAATACCTTATGCTCATAAAGGGCGATCAGAGCACCAAAATTTTTCGCAGAGAGCGAGTCCATCAGTAAGGTATTGGAGGGTTTGTTACCTGCATAGTATCGATGAGGTTGGCTTTCCGGGGCAGCTTGCCCTTTCATGAGTGCCGATGACTGGCCGAGCATATTGCCAATCAGTACTCGGTGATGTTCATCGTTACTCAGTGAGTCTTTGACTGCCGCGATAAAGTCGATGGGCACCAGGCGTGTGCCTTGATGCAAAAGTTGAAAAAATGCATGTTGTCCGTTAGTTCCGGTTTGTCCCCACACAATAGCGCCGGTATTGTAAGTGATGGGTTGGCCGTTAAGACTAGTTGCTTTGCCATTACTTTCCATATCTAACTGTTGTAAATAAGAGGGCAGAAGCTGCAGTCTCTCACAGTAAGGTATGACGGCAGTAGACTGGGCGTCTAAAAAATTACTGTACCAGATACCCAGTAACGCCATGATAACGGGCATATTTTGGTCAATGGGTGCGTTCTGAAAATGTAAATCCATCTCGCGGGCACCCGCAAGCATTTCGGAGAATCGAGGAAAACCGATACTGATCGCAATGGATAACCCAATGCTCGACCACAGTGAGTAGCGTCCACCCACCCACTCTGCAAATTCCAAGATTTGTGACTCTGGGATACCGTAGGCTAAGGCATTACTGGGGCTCGCGGTTAAGGCAATAAAGTGCGCGCTAGCTTGCGCACTTTTCAACCCCAATGTCTCTTCGAACCAATCAAGAGTAGTTTTTGCATTGAGTAATGTTTCTTGAGTTGTAAATGTCTTGCTAGCAATAGCGACAAGCGTCGTTTCCGGGTCGAGCTTAGCTAAGGTGGTGAGTATCTCTGCGCCATCAACGTTGGCAATAAAGTGAATGTTGATAGAGGGGTGGGAGAACTCGCTGAGGGCGCTACATGCAAGCTTAGGGCCGAGATCAGATCCGCCAATACCAATGTTAACCACATCGGTAATGGATTTTCCGGTAGAGCCATGCCAGCTGCCATTGCGGACTTTTTCACTGACCTGCCGCACGTGTTCAAGTTGCTGATTTATCGTTGAGTTGCGATCTCGATCCTCCGATGTGCGAAGGTCGCCTTGTTCTGAGCGCAACGCTGCATGCAGTACTGCACGATTCTCAGTGCCATTAATAGGGTCTCCGCAGAACATTGCATCGCGATGGGTCAATAAGTTTGATTCATTTGCCAGCGCTATTAGTTGCCGCCAAACATTTTTACTAACCAGGTTTTTAGAGTAATCCAAAAATAGCTCGCCAGCTTGCAATGACATTCGTTCTACTCGGTCAGTTTCAAGATCGAATAACTCAGTGATTCTGGTATTAGCCTCGACCTTGGAAAGTTGTTCTAGATTGTGCCAAGCGTCGGTGCCGGTGGGCGAGTAATTGGTTTTGCTCATGTATGATTTTCCCTTTATAAATCTATCGATTGAAGCGCCTGCAAACAGGTGATTACCAATCGAATGGCGTCATCTTATCCAAAAAGCGTAATAAAATTACGAATTTAGCGTTATATTTGATAAAATATGACCTTATTACGTAATTTTGTTACAATGGTGCAATATTCAATAGGCCTCACTATGACACAGCTTAACCAGCAAATTGATTCCATCACGCAGCGTATTATAGAGCGCAGCGCTAATTTACGCGCTGATTATTTGGCCCAAATTGCTGAAGATCACAATAATCGACCGGAAAGGGGAAAGCTGAGTTGCGGCAATCTTGCGCATGGCTTTGCCGCCTGCGGGGAGAATGATAAGAATAGTCTACGAATGATGGAGGCCGCTAACATGGCCATTGTCACATCCTATAATGACATGCTGTCAGCGCATCAGCCTTACGCCGAATACCCTGACCTAATTAAGCGAGCAATGCGTGGTATAGGTTGCACTGCGCAGGTAGCCGGTGGAGTGCCCGCTATGTGTGACGGTGTTACTCAGGGTCAAGATGGAATGGAGCTGAGCCTGCTCAGCCGAGACATCATCGCCCAGTGCACCGCTATCTCGTTGTCTCATCAGATGTTTGATGGTGTTTTGGCGTTGGGAATTTGTGACAAGATAGTACCGGGTTTGTTAATTGGCGTATTAAGTTTTGGCTATCTGCCCGCCATCTTTATTCCAGCAGGACCAATGGAGTCAGGGCTCGAAAACAAAGAGAAACAACGTATAAGGCAGTTATTTGCTGAAGGTAAAATCGGCCGTGAAGAGTTATTGCAAGCCGAATCCGACTCCTATCATAGCGCCGGAACTTGTACCTTCTATGGGACGGCAAATAGTAATCAAGTTTTGCTTGAGGCTCTTGGTCTGCAATTACCAGGTAGCTCTTTCGTTAATCCTAGCGATCCGATGCGTGAGCGTTTGACGATCGAAGCATGTCATCAGTTGGCACGAGTTACCGCACTTGGGAATGATTATCGTCCGGTTGGAGAGGTGGTAGATGCTCGGTCTATTGTCAATGCAACAGTCTCTCTGCTCGCATCAGGTGGCTCGACTAACCACACCATGCACCTTGTCGCCATTGCTCGGGCAGCTGGCATTATTATCAATTGGGATGACATTGCCGATTTGTCGGCTGCGGTGCCACTCTTAGCAAGGGTCTATCCCAACGGCAATGCTGACGTAAATCACTTCCACGCTGCAGGGGGAACAAGTTGCATGTTTCGGCAGTTACTCGATGCAGGTCTTATGCATGCGGATGCGAAAACTGTGTGGGGTGAATGTTTTGGATCTTTTACTCAAGAGTCATTTGTTGAAAATGATAAAATTGTGTGGCGTGAATCGCCACAAAAGCCTTTGGATATGGATGTACTAACAACCGTAGACCATGCCTTTTCAAGTGAAGGTGGTATCCGGCTGTTAGCTGGAAATCTGGGGCGAGGCGTAATCAAAGTATCTGCAGTGGATGCAGAGCACCAAATCATTGAAGCACCGGCAGTGGTGATAGATGATCAAAATCAACTCGAGCCACTTTTTAAGTCAGGTGCGTTAAATCGAGATTGTGTCGTGGTTGTTCGTTATCAAGGGCCTAAAGCCTTGGGTATGCCTGAGCTTCATAAATTAACACCATTCTTAGGTATCTTGCAGGACAAGGGCTTTAAGGTAGCGCTGGTTACGGATGGACGCATGTCAGGGGCATCTGGTAAAGTGCCTGCTGCGATTCACTTGGTGCCTGAAGCGGTTGATGGTGGGCTAATAGCCAAGCTAAGGGATGGTGATGTGTTACGCGTGGATGCGATTTCAGGTGAAATTAATTGTCTTGAAGATATGGAAGTGATTAATGGCCGTCAGGCATCGGTTCAGCCCAAAAGCGGCCAGCGAGGTTGTGGTCGGGAACTGTTCGCCGTGAATAGAAATAATATAAGTAATGCTGAACAGGGTGCTTCCTACTTGTTTTGATGGAGGGTAAAAAATGGATAAGGTTTGGAATTTAGTCGCTGATATTGGTGGTACCAATGCAAGATTCTCGGCGTTGCTGGATGGTCAGTTAGAGAGTGAATTTCAATATCTTCATTCAGTGGAAGAATACCCTAAGTTTGAGGATTTAATTTGTATTCTTCTCCAAGAAATAGCCTCAGAAACTGGTTGGCATAATCCTCCTGCCAGAGTTTGTTTTGCGGTAGCTTGTCCCGCGGACACAGAAATTATTGCGTTTACCAATAGCCATTGGACATTCACAAAAACTAGCCTGAAAAGCGATTTGGCGTGTGAATCTCTCTCGATTATCAATGACTTTGAAGCTGTCGCTCATGGTATTACTGAGCTTGATGATGCTGACCTAGTGCAAATTGGTGGGCAAGAGCCTGCGGAGCACAAAGCTATGGGTATTTTAGGTGCAGGAACCGGCCTTGGGGTAGCGGGTTTACTTCCGTATGAGGGTGGATATCACGTTCTGGATACCGAGGGAGGTCATGCCGACTATTCCCCCATTAGTGATTTACAAAGTGCGGTAGTCAATTGTTTGAGAGCAAGGTTTGGTCGAGTCTCACTTGAGAGGCTGTTATCCGGTAAAGGGTTGCTAAATATTTATTCGGCACTCTGTAGTATTGAAGATACGCCGATGATTTTTTCGACACCAGCTGAAATAACCGCCGCCGCTCTAGATAATACAGATACTAAGGCATTACAAACCTTGAATATGTTTTGTGAAGGGATAGGAGCAGCTGCAGGAAACCTTGCGTTGACGTTCGGAGCTAAGGGTGGAATTTATATAGCAGGAGGCGTAATTCCTCGCTTCCAAGAGTTTTTTATAAAGAGTGCTTTTCGTGAAAAGTTTGAGGAGAAGGGGCGTTTTGTGAGTTATCTAAAACCGATCCCTGTATATATTGTTATCCACAAAAATTTGGGATTGCTGGGAACGGCAAAAAAATTGAGACAAATGTAAAGGCTGTTTTATGAATGAGTTTTTAAGCGCCCATCCGATTATTCCGGTGGTTGTGATAGATCGAGTCGAGGATGCGGTGCCACTAGCCGAAGCACTGATTGCAGGTGGCTTGCCTATTATGGAGGTGACTTTGAGAACCGAGGCCGCGGTTGCTGGAATAGAGGCCATTGTTAAACATGTTCCATCGGCAATAATTGGCTCAGGGACTGTTTGTAACCCCCAGCAGTTCGCGATTTCTGAAGACATAGGCTGCCAGTTCATTGTTTCTCCAGGGTCAACCGATGCGTTATTAAAGGTTGCACAGGCTTCTCCAATCCCATTCTTACCCGGCGTATGTTCTCCGAGTGAATTGATGCGTGGGTTGGATTATGGGTTTGAGTATTTTAAATTTTTCCCAGCAGAAGCAGTGGGCGGTATTAGTTTACTAAAAGCTCTCCAAGGGCCTTTTAGTCGAGCGAAATTTTGTGCGACAGGCGGTATTGGTCTGCATAATGTGATGGATTATCTGGCTTTAAAAAACGTAATGTCAGTGGGTGGTTCTTGGATAACTGAGAGTAGTTTAGTCAGAGAAAAGCGTTGGGCAGACATACAAAGATTAGCGAGCGAAGCCGTGTCATTATGCGGTCATTGATATTGATTTAAAGTAAGGCTATGTGACGAGGTAGAGTATGAGTAACAATATTGATCTAGTTGTATTTGGCGCCCGAGGCGATTTAGCTCGGCGTAAGCTATTTCCCGCCCTTTATCAGCTTGATAAAGCCGGACTGTTATCTGACAGTACTCGAATTGCCGGAGTTGCGAGAGAGGCCATTGATTCTGCAGCGTTTATACAGCAAATCGAAACATTGTTAAAAGATACTCCGGAAATTGGCGAATGGGATGAAAAAGTCTGGGCAAAATTTAGTCGTCGCTTGCATTACATTAAAATTGATTTCTCTCAAAAGAAAGAATTTGCTGTTCTCAATCAATGGATTGTTGACGGGCGCACTGTTATTTATTATCTAGCCACACCTCCTAGCTTGTTTGGTGCGATTTGCCAGCACCTAAACGACGCGGGTTGTGTTGATAAAACCTCTAGGATAGTTCTTGAAAAGCCTATAGGCCATGATTTAGAGAGTTCAGAACAGGTTAATGGTGATGTCGGTAAATACTTTTTAGAGCGAAATATTTACCGTATAGATCATTATCTAGGCAAGGAAACAGTGCAAAATTTACTGGCTCTTCGATTTGCAAACCGGATGATTAATTCTCAGTGGGACAATAGTTGTATTGATCACGTGCAAATTACTGCGGCTGAAACAGTCGGGATTGAAGGTCGTTGGTCCTACTATGACAAGGTTGGTCAGTTGCGGGACATGGTGCAAAACCATCTGCTACAGTTATTGTGTATGGTTGCAATGGAACCACCAAGCTCACTTCAGGCGGATGAAATCCGTGGTGAAAAGGTTAAGTTGTTACGTGCCTTGCGTCCCATCGGTGAAGACAAGGTCGAGGAGCATGCCGTCCGTGGGCAGTACTCCGCGGGCTGGATTTCCGGGTCTCCCGTTGTTGGCTATATGCAAGAGGATGGCTGTGAAAGTGACAGCAGTAATAATGAAACTTACGTTGCATTGAAGGTGCACATCGACAATTGGCGCTGGGCGGGTGTTCCTTTTTATCTGCGCACTGGAAAACGAATGCAGGATAAGGTCACTCAGGTGGTGATAGTGTACAAGGATAATCCTCACTCACTGTTTCCTGAAACCGATGGTGAGGCGAATAATAAGCTGGTCATTAGGTTGCAACCTAATGAGGGTATTCAGCTTGAAATGGTGTCGAAAAAACAAAGTTTGAAAGAACGTTTAAGTACTGAAAAACGAACATTGAATCTTGATTTTTTTGATTCCTCCGGGGACTCTCGGATTGCCGATGCATACGAGCGATTGTTACTCGAGGTGATGAAGGGTGATCAGTGGTTGTTTGTTAGTCGCGATGAAATAGACGCTTCATGGCGCTGGTGTGATCGCTTGCTCGCTTCATGGAGAGGTAAAAAAATGCCAACAAAACCATACAGCGCAGGATCTTGGGGTCCGTCTAAAGCTGAGATTTTAATCGAGAATGACGGCCGTAGCTGGTACGAGGAATGATATGAATCTTTTAGAATTCGAAAACACCTCTGCCCTGGATGCTGAACTAGTGAGTAAGGTTGTTGATTTGCTGACCATGGCAATTGACCAGCACGGATATGCCTCATTAGTGGTCTCTGGAGGTCGAACGCCTAAGGGATTTTTCCATTTACTATCTCAGGAATTTCTAGATTGGTCCAAAGTTACTGTCACTCTTGCAGATGAACGCTGGGTGGACGCTGATCATAAAGATAGTAACGAAAAGCTTGTTCAGGAAAATTTACTGATTAATGAAGCTCATGGAGCTCGCTTTGTTGCGTTAAAAAATTCAGCGTCTTCAGCCTTGAGCGGTGAGGAGTCTATAGGGCAAGATCTTTCTACGATTGGACGATTTACCGTTGTCATCTTAGGCATGGGTGATGATGGACATACCGCATCATTATTTCCCGGCTCTGAGACGTTGAGTGCGGGGCTAGATAAAGAGTCCGGAAGGCATTGCCTTGCCGTGCAGCCATTAGATGCACCTCATGAAAGAATGAGTATGACCCTTCCACGATTGCTTGATAGCGAACAAATTATTGTTCATGTCTGTGGCGAAAATAAAGGTAAGGTATTGGCTATGGCCGACGCTGGAGAGGATCCTTTTGAGCTACCTATTCGTGCTGTACTTCAGCAGTCAACAACCCCAGTTGTCGTTTATTGGGCTAAATAGCAGGCCTTAATTTAGATAGGCCTTCCGTGGCCTGGGAAGAGACGGTGTGTTAAGTTTTAGTGCTGCCAATAAACTTAATAAATTTCTTCTTTAACTAAATGATCTTCTGCGGCGCTGGCGCCTTTGCTTTGACCCGGTGCTGCATCAAGTAGAGCAAGACTGTTGTCTAGCATACGGTTACAAAAGCCCCATTCGTTGTCATACCAGGCCATCACCTTTACGAGCGAGCCGTTGACTTTAGTTTGTAGTGCGTCGAAATTGCTCGAGAATGGAATGTGATTGTAATCAGCAGAAACCAGCGGCTTATCGCAATAGCTCAATACCTTTTTAAGCTCATTTTCTGCGGCCTTTTTTACAATACTATTAACCTCTTCTATCGATGTCTCCCGTCCAGCATTGAAGGTTAAATCAACTAAGGAAACGTTAATGGTAGGCACTCTTATTGCGAGGCCATCCAACTTACCTTTTAACTCGGGAATCACCTCTGAAATTGCAGCTGCGGCACCGGTTTTTGTCGGGATCATTGAGTGCGTAGCCGATCGAGCTCGGTAGATATCGGGATGATAAGAGTCGGTTAGTTGTTGATCATTGGTGTAGGCATGTATTGTCGTCATATACCCGGATAACAGTCCCAGCTCCTCATAGAGGGGCTGGACCATAGGTGCTAGGCAATTAGTAGTGCAGGATGCGTTAGATATAATCTGATGGTCTTGTGTGAGTATGTTGTCATTGATGCCGTAAACAATGGTGGCATCGACATTTTTCCCTGGTGCAGATATCAATACCTTTTTTGCCCCAGCATCTAAATGAACGTTTGCCTTTTCACGGTCTGTGAATATACCTGTACATTCGCACACTAAATCGATACCTAGTTCACCCCAAGGTAGGTTCTGCGGATCCCGCTCACTAAACCAGTGGATTTTTTCTCCGTTGATGAAAAGTGCACTATCTGTCACTTCCACGCTTTGATTGAAGCGACCATGCACTGTGTCGAAGCTTAGTAAATGGCCATTTACTTGGGCATCACCGAGGTCATTGACGGCAACAATCTGTATTTTTCCCTGTAAATCAGGCCGTTCGTAGAGAGCTCGCACAATATTGCGACCAATACGACCAAAACCATTAATGGCTATTCTGTACATAGCTAGGTATCTTATGTAGTAAACTTACGCAAATAATACGTTTATTTAGGTTATTTAGCAAATAATGCGTTATTTAAGTACGTAATGTTACTGAACTGGCTTCTTTTTGCTCTAGTAGTATCAGTTACTGATTTTTGTCGATAAAATAAAGCGTCTTTGAGGGTCGTTTAATTGAAGCGACATCGTGTTTAGGACTTAAATATCATGCATTATCAAAATTTGATTAATATCATCACTGATGCGCTGCCCACTTTAAATAAATCGGAATCAAAAGTGGCAAAAGCGATTTTAGCTGATCCTGAGTCTGCGACTAGATCAAGCATCGCTAGTTTGGCTAAAAAGGCAGAAGTCAGTGAACCAAGCGTCAATCGATTTTGTAAGCGCTTCGATACTGCTGGATTTCCTGACTTCAAAATCAAGCTAGCTAAGTCTCTTGTGGCCGGTGTGCGCTTTGTTAACAGGAATGTGGATGCTAACGATAGCGTAGACAGCTACACACCGAAAATCTTTGATAGTACTATTAACGACTTAGCCTTAGTTAGAGATAGCGTAAGCCATAGTGTGATTAATGATGTAGTTGATCAGCTGATTCAGGCAAAACGAATTTATTTCTTTGGGCTAGGTACCTCAGGCTCAGTTGCTCGAGACGCAGAAAATAAATTCTTTAGGTTCAATCTGCCAGTATCATTTCATGACGATGTGCTGATGATGCGCATGCTGGCATCAACAGGAACTGCTGGTGATGTATTCTTCGTTATTTCCCATACTGGTAGGACAAAAGAAATAATTGATATCGCAGAAATCGCTAGCACTAATGGCGCTATGGTTGTTGCTTTGACAACACCCGCATCGCCTTTAGCGGCTATTAGCAGTATCGCACTTGAGGTTGATGTCCCTGAAAATACGGACGAATACATGGCTATGACTTCGCGCATAGTTCATCTGGTAATTCTTGATGTGTTGGCAACCGGATTCACGCTTCGTAGGGGCCCTGACTTTTTACCTCATCTTGCAAAAATAAAAAACAGCCTCAAACCGACCCGATATCAAAAAGACGATTAGGCTAAAACGTACTCGGATAGATCTATGCTGGGCGTTTATCAATTTATTGGAGTAGTTTTCAATAGCGCGTAGATTGCAGTTTAAAAAAGGCTTAACCAGATTGTATTTTAGGTGTTGAGCTAAACTATTTTTACATTTACAAGGAAGCTATTTATGTCAGAGGTTCAATCTTATCCTGTTCCAGATGGCTGGGCCGACACGGCATGGATTAACAAGACCAATTATCAACAAATGTATCGTGAATCCGTTGAAAAACCAGATAGCTTTTGGGCCAGTCAAGCCACTGAGTTTTTAATGTGGGATGCTCCTTGGACGAGTGTTTCTAGATATGATTTCGCGAAGGGTGAGGCTGAGTGGTTTAAGGATGGAAAACTCAATGTCACCACTAATTGCATTGATAGACATTTGCAGGATCGTGCTGACCAAACAGCGATTATTTGGGAGGGCGATGATCCTTCTGAAGATAAAAACATCAGCTATCAAGAATTACATGATCAAGTCTCGAAGATGGGTAATGTATTGCGAAAAAGGGGTATTGAGAAGGGTGATCGTGTATGTATTTATATGCCAATGATCCCTGAAGCAGCCTACGCAATGCTCGCTTGTGCGAGAATTGGTGCAGTACATTCAGTGGTTTTTGGTGGTTTTTCACCCGATGCATTAAAAGATAGAATATTAGATTCAGACTGCCAGATAGTGATTACCGCGGATGAAGGCTACCGCGGTGGTAAAACGATTCCCCTTAAAGCAAATGTAGATAAGGCCCTTGAGCGCTGTCCTGACGTGCATACCTGTCTGGTCATTAAAAGGACCGGTGGTGTGATTGGTTGGACGGAGCCCAGAGATATCTGGCATCACCTGGCGATTAAAAATGTGGAAGCTGATTGCAAACCAGAGGTCATGGACTCGGAGGATCCCCTGTTCATTTTGTACACATCGGGTTCCACTGGAAAACCGAAAGGCGTTCTGCATACCACCGCTGGTTACTTATTGATGGCGGCGATGAGTCACAAATATACGTTCGACTACAAAGACGGTGATATTTATTGGTGTACAGCCGATGTTGGTTGGATTACTGGCCACAGTTATATTCTGTACGGCCCTTTATGTAATGGCGGTACCTCGTTAATGTTTGAAGGCGTGCCGACCTACCCAGATGCGTCGCGTTTTTGGCAGGTTATTGATAAACATAAGGTTAATCAGTTTTACACGGCGCCAACCGCTATTCGCTCATTGATGGGAGCTGGAGATCAATTTGTTCAGAACACATCAAGGGCATCGCTAAAGCTTTTAGGCACTGTCGGCGAGCCGATTAATCCTGAAGCTTGGGAATGGTACTACCGTACTGTTGGAGATTCTCGTTGCCCTATTGTTGATACCTGGTGGCAGACTGAAACCGGTGGCCACATGCTGACACCATTTCCCGGTGCAACGGATCTTAAGCCTGGCTCGGCAACTAAGCCATTTTTCGGTGTCCAACCGATTCTTTTAGATACTGAGGGCAACGAGATTGAAGGTGAGGGTGAAGGGCTTCTGATGATAAAGGCCTCTTGGCCTAGTCAAATTCGGTCTGTGTACGGGGACCATAAACGTTGCATTGAAACCTATTTTAGTGCGTATCCCGGCTACTATTTCACTGGAGATGGGGCTAAGCGAGATGCTGATGGTGATTATTGGATTACTGGCCGAGTTGATGACGTACTTAATGTTTCCGGGCATAGAATGGGCACGGCTGAGGTTGAAAGTGCATTGGTTTTACATGGAAAAATTGCTGAGGCTGCGGTTGTTGGATGCCCGCATGATATTAAGGGTCAAGGTATCTATTGTTACGTGACACCTATGGCTAATGTTGAGCCCGATGACGCCCTAAGAGCTGAGTTAATAGCCCTGTGTGTTAAAGAAATCGGACCCATTGCTAAGCCAGACTTTATTCAGTGGGCCTTGGGCTTGCCAAAAACTCGCTCTGGAAAAATCATGCGGCGCATTCTTCGCAAGGTAGCCGCCAATGATTTGGATAATTTGGGTGACACCTCAACATTGGCTGACCCTTCGGTAGTGGCTGATTTGATCGATAATAGATATCTACGCTAGATGAGATTCTATTTATCAGTTGAGGTTACGCCAATCGTAAAAGGTACTCTATGAAGCTCATCTTAAAATTAATGATTGGCCTGGGCGTTCTCTATACTGGATTGTTAATTATTCCAGGCTATGAGCCTGTTGCCGACACTACTTTTTATAAAAATACTGATTTCTCGGTTATCGCCCATCGAGGTGGCAGAGGCTTAGTTCCAGGTAATACAATAGAGGCTGCGGTCAATGCTGTGGAAATCGGTTCCGACATTATAGAAGTTGATGTGCATTTAACTGCAGATGATTTTTTAGTAGTACGTCATGATGCGGAAATTGATACTACAACGGATGGCAGCGGGCTTATCGCCAATATGAATTTGATTGATATCCAGGCACATAAGGTAGGCTACCACGAGCTTGATTACCCAAATAAGATTGAACGCAAAGTCTTGCGGGTGCCTACATTAAAATCGTTATTTCAGCGTCTGCCCAATCAACGTTATTTGATAGAATTGAAGCCGCAGAAGATTACTTCAGCAGACGCTCTCTGTGAGTTAATAGTGACCCATAATTTGCAAGGTCAGGTGGTAGTAGGGTCTTTTCACACTTCTATACTGAAATATTTTAGAGGAATTTGCGCGTCTGTTCCTACCTCCCTAGGTAAAAGTGAGGTTAGCTGGCTGGTTTTTCTTGAGAGGTTACACCTAGGGCATTTATTTAAATCCCCAGGCTATTCGATTCAACTTCCATTTGATTACGCTGGGGTCAAAATTGTTCGTCCGAGTTTAATTAAACTGGCTCATGATCTAAATTTGACTGTTGATGTTTGGACCGTCAATAACTCCGATACCATGCGAGTACTTATTGAATTGGGTGTCGATGGTATTATTACTGACCGACCCGATTTATTGGAGTCCGTTGTATCTGTAGACACCAAAAGAAAGTAAACAGGCCTCATACTGATTGAATCACTTGGCGCTAGATATCCAGAGACACCACCACGAAAGTGTCAGCGTTGAAGGCCTTACTTTAGCCGGTTTTCCAGGTCCGCCCCAAAGCCTTAATTTCATAATGTAATAGCCTTGTGATTACTGATTACTGATTACTCCCTAAGGTCATCTAGCCTCCATTTCGGATCTTGGTAGTTATGCTGAAATACAAAAGTATATAGAGCACCTAGTTAGATTAACGCCATAAATCATAAGCGATAACTATCAAGCCGATAGCTGTAACCAACAATAATGAAGTGGTTATAGTATACTGTTATGGAGTCGATTTGGGTCAAATTAAAGCTAATTATAAATGCATTAAATTGATGGATATATGGATAATCGCAGTGAGCGAAACCCCACTCCTGCATCGCCTCTTACTTAAAAACGTTGTTAAAGTATCAGCCAGCGACACCAATTTTAAGTATAAAATCTTTGCCAAGCTTCATATGCTAGTTATAACTTTTTCGAATATGATATTTTTTATTAGTAATACCGAAAATTCGAAAGTGCATAGGAATTGAGAACATACTCAATCATGTTCATAGTTTTGGGCAATTGATTTGTAGAGATAGGGAATAA
>CAJJAU010000047.1 GCA_905182275.1 gamma proteobacterium HTCC2207 | reverse complement strand
TCTGGCATGATGCGCATGCAAATAGGGTTTCCTGGCAGCATAGATATGGACTCTACCGGTTATTATCAGGCTATGACTATGCATGGCATGATAATGGTCATTTATTTGCTTACAGCACTATTTTTGGGTGGTTTTGGTAACTATCTGATTCCGCTGATGGTAGGTGCTAGAGATATGGTTTTTCCCTTTGTAAATATGCTCAGCTATTGGTTTTATCTAGTTTCGGTGCTGGTGCTTATAGCTAGCTTCTTTGTCCCGGGTGGGCCCACAGGGGCAGGTTGGACACTCTATCCTCCGCAGGCGATCACCGCAGGTACTCCGGGCTCTGAGTGGGGTATTATCTTAATGTTAGTGTCACTGATTATTTTTATTATCGCGGCCACCATGGGCGGACTAAATTATGTAACCACTGTTCTGCAAGCTCGTACTCACGGTATGACAATGTTCAGACTACCGCTAACGGTTTGGGGGATTTTTGTCGCGACCATCCTTGCCCTATTAGCGTTTCCTGCATTATTTGTGAGTGGGATCATGATGCTTCTGGACCAAACTATGGGCACTAGTTTTTTTATGCCTGAGATGATGCAGTTCGGTACTCAACTCGATCATACCGGTGGCAGCCCCATCTTATTTCAACACCTGTTTTGGTTTTTTGGTCACCCTGAGGTTTACATCGTTGCCTTACCCGCATTTGGATTGGTCTCAGATCTAATCAGTGTTCATGCAAGACGCAGTATATTCGGTTATAGAATGATGGTTTGGGCAATCGTAGCCATAGGTGTACTTAGTTTTGTGGTGTGGGCTCATCACATGTATGTCAGTGGTATGAACCCTTACTTTGGTTTTTTCTTTGCTACCACTACGCTTGTGATTGCAGTACCTACGGCCCTTAAAGTCTATAACTGGGTATTAACTCTGTGGCGTGGAAATATCCATCTCACCGTACCCATGCTGTTTTCGTTAGCGTTTATTGTGACTTTTTTAGTAGGCGGTTTGACGGGGCTATTCCTCGGTAATGTAGTGGTGGATATTCCTTTGTCAGACACTTACTTTGTCGTCGCGCACTTCCACATGGTTATGGGTGTAGCACCCATTCTTGTAGTTTTTGGAGCCATCTACCATTGGTACCCAAAAATTACCGGCCGCATGCTTCATGACGGTATTGGTAAGTTACATTTTTGGATAACTTTTCTTGGTACCTATCTCATTTATTTTCCCATGCATTACTTAGGTTTTCTCGGTATGCCACGACGATATTACGCCTACGAAGACTATCAGTTTATTCCTGACTCGGCTCAGAGTCTGAATGCCTTTATTACCGTGGTTGCAATTGTGGTGGGCATTAGCCAATTATTATTTTTGTATAATCTTGTCTACAGCCTTTTTAAAGGCAAGCCCTCAGGTGGCAACCCGTGGCGCGCTAACTCACTTGAATGGTTAACCCCAGAGACACCGCCTAAACATGGCAATTGGGGCGAGTCGATGCCCGTTGTGCACCGCTGGGCCTATGATTATGGGGTACCCGAAGCCGAGCTTGATTATGTTCCTCAAACTATTCCAGCAGATCAGGTGCCCGTCCATGAGAGTGATTTGGATGAATAATAAGACCAACGTATTTCAGTGGAGAGAGTTATGCTAGTACAAACTAGTTCGATGCCAACGGTTGCACCGCGAAGTCATTTTCAACGTCGCAGTGCTAGTGCAAAAACAGGACTGCACCTGCTTATGGCAGCTATAAGCTCTATGTTTTTGCTGTTTTTACTCTCTTATATTTTACGCTCACAAGTTTCCGACTGGGAGGCGTTGTCAGAGCCATGGCAACCCCTGGCGAAGACCGCTCAGCTATGGATAAACAGCGTGCTGCTGTTAGTCGCTAGTATCGCCTTCGAAATGGCCCGTCGAGATATAGATCGACCGAAACAGGGGAACAGTAAAGAGTTTCTATGGCTGGCAGGGCTATCTTCTCTTGGATTCTTAATTGGCCAATTAGTATTCTGGCAATATCTGACTGATCGAGGTTATCTTGCGAGTAGTAATCCCGCCAATGCTTTTTTCTTTTTACTCACCGGTTTGCATGGCCTACATCTTCTTGGAGGTATGTGTGCATGGGTGATTGCGACCTATCGACTATCGCTCGCTACTCAAAAGTTAGACAGTAAATCTGTTTCATTAGCCAAGCTAAGTATTGAGTTATGTACGACCTACTGGCACTTCTTATTGTTTGTCTGGATGCTACTTTTTGCGCTTTTATCAAGCTCTCCAGGTACCTATGCGGCCATCGCTAAATTCTGTGGATTAGGAGAATAAACACTATGGAAAATTCCGCAGCCTCAACCAAATCGGGTGTCAATGGATTAGTTCAGGACTGGATCTCAGATAAAGATGCATTTAAAAATGTGTCCTGGGGGAAAACCATGATGTGGATTTTTCTGCTTAGCGACACATTTATATTTAGTTGTTTCTTGGTCGCCTACATGTCGGTACGAATGACCACCGCGGTCCCTTGGCCCAATTCCAGCGAAGTGTTTGCTCTCACTATTGCCGGCGAACACATTCCTTTAATTCTTATTGCGATTATGACTTTTGTACTGATTACCAGCAGTGGCACCATGGCAATGGCCGTTAATTGTGGTTATCGCCGCCAGCGCAAAAAGGCTGCTGCACTGATGTTAGTTACTGCATTTTTTGGTCTCTGTTTTGTGGGTATGCAGGTATTTGAGTGGACTAAATTAATCGTTGAGGAAGGTGTGCGCCCATGGGGGAATCCTCTGGGTGCGGCTCAGTTCGGAGCCGCTTTCTTTATGATCACAGGTTTCCATGGATTTCACGTATCCATCGGTGTGGTTTATCTCACCGTTGTCGCCTTGAAAGTACTGCGCGGTGACTACGAGGAAAGAGGCTATGAAATTGTAGAAATTACCGGTCTATATTGGCACTTTGTAGATCTTGTTTGGGTCTTTATATTTGCTTTCTTTTATCTTTGGTAGAGGAGTTAACTATGCAGCATAGTAGTGATGCACAAGTTCAGGAACATCCTATTAGTCTCTATTTTAAAATCTGGGGCCTATTGTTTGTTCTCAGTAGCTTTTCCTACCTTGTTGATTACATGCAAATTCAGGGTGGACTACGTTGGACGTTAATTTTAGTATTTATGTTCCTAAAAGCCGGGTTAATCGTAGCTGTATTTATGCATATGGTATGGGAGCGAATGGCTTTTGTATTAGCTATTTTGATGCCACCACTATGTATTATTGTGCTAATCGCCTTAATGGCTAGTGAGGCTAGTTACACTTACTTTAACCGTTTATTGTTTTTCCAATAATGTCTGTAACTCTAAGGCATAATCTTTACAAAACGCTTGAAACGATCCTGCAGGCGGATAAACCAATGGGGCACCGAAGGTCCCTCACCAGCTACAACTAACTGCGGGTGAGCGCTAATAACATCTCCCAGAAGTTGCTCTTTTTCTGATTCAATATCGACAAAAAACAAATGGTTACCCGCCTTAAGCTCAGACTCGAAGTGAGAAAAGCGCTTGTTTTTAATTTGAATACCAAAGAATCCACCTTCCCAGGTACAAAAGCCAAGCACCGCAATAGACAAAAAGACAAAAGGAATCCATGTTGGACCCTGGGCCCAACCAGCTAGATAGGCTGTGAGTAAGATACTTGTAGATATAACCAACCCGATTAGTGCGCCAATCTCAGTACCATGCACTACGTCGGTTCTTAGCACAGCTTCAACCTCGTGAAGACGGTCGTGTTGTGCGACCGCAGCGTCATCTAGGCTTAACACGTGAATATGTGGTGTGGAGATGCCCCGGCTCTCTAATTCTTTTTCCACATCCTCTAGCTCGTCGAGATTACTACTGATATAAAAATGACGTCTCATAGTCTGACCCCTTGATTTTTTATTGTAAGGTCAGGCGGATGAAAATTCTTGCGTTTACTGCAGTCGATAACGCGTAGATTAATCATGCGCCTTCAACTTAAGTATAGGACAGGTATTGAGGTGTGTCGAAAGACACACCGTAATTAGTTTGCGGAAGTAATATCAATCTAAGGCTGCGCTATGACTGGAATTGTTCTGGATCCATGAACATCAACTTCACAATCAAGGCTTCATCCGCAGGCTCCACGGCCATCATCAGAACGTTAATCTCTTCACCGATCTTAACGCCAGTAGGTACGTTAAACAGTAATCCACCGGTGGCTTCATTAGTTAAGGTGTGCAAGTCTTTGAGGTCCTTGTCTTTGCGTACTTCAGTTTCAAATTTCTGCAGCATGGTTTTGACTGAAATCTCGAAGTTAGGATAGTTAAACTGACCGCGATACTCGCTGCGATCCAATTGCAATTTGATCGGTATTACCATTCCATTTTGCTCTGACGTGAGCTGACCAGAGTGCACTAGATCACCTTGTTTAAGTTCTTTAAAGAGCTTTTTAGCATCCTCCGGCTTCTGACGAATAAAGCCTGCAACGAGTAAGTTCACACCAAGATTAAACAGTTTTCTTGAGTCTATATTAATATTATTTTCTTCAGTCATTACAATCGCCTGGTATGGGTTAATTCTTTAGGAACTTAGTTATTGAGCAAACTAAACTTAGTCAACAAGTCCATAGTCGCGATCCAATATCGCCAGTATCTCCGCCTTTGGATTGTCGGATATGACCAAGGGTTGACCCGTTATTTTCTCGGCAAGACTAACATAGGTGTCGGAGACCTGCATCATTACACTTTCGGGAAGTTCGTTGTCTTTAGCTAATGCGTAGCGCTCCTCCATACGATTTTTGTCCAAAAGAATCTCAGGGTCCGGGAAATGCGCTAAGAGCAGTTGACGGAAGCCTTCTTTAGAGTTTTCTACTACTTTTCCATCTCTATATTTGGCGCCATCCCATATTCGCGAGGAGTCAGGAGTACCTACTTCATCCATATAGATAAGTTTTTCGTTACCCTGTTTGTCTGTTACATAGCCAAACTCAAACTTGGTGTCGACAAAAACTTGATCGAGTTTCGCCAGTTCAGCACTAATAACCCCAAAACCTTCTCTAAGTAATTTTTCATACTCATCGATATCGTCTTTGCTGCTAAATTTAAAGGCAGCGGCGTTTTGTTCAATGTCAGCTCGTGAGATATTGACATCATCCACCTCAGGCACGCCAGGAATGCCAGTGAGAATACCTTTGGTCGATGGGGTAATTAGTAGCTCCTCCAACTTTTGGTCACGTCCCAGTCCATTTTCTAGCTCGATACCACAGAAATCTCTTTCACCTTTTTCATAGGAACGCCACATAGAGCCGGTAATGTACTGACGACATATAGCTTCAATCATTACGGGTTTAGCTCTTTGAACAATCCAGACTAGGGGATGCGGAACATCAAGAATATGGCTGTCAGCAAGCCCCTGTTCACGAAACAATTTAAACCAGTGGTTAGAGATAGCATTTAGCGCCGCACCTTTACCTGGAACACCACGCATATCCCCTTCACCACGCCAAATACACTCAAACGCTGAGATACGATCACTAATGACCATTATTGCTAGAGGTGCATCCGTGGCAACATCGTAATTCTTCTCTTTAATTAGCCGTCTGCTATCACTTTCGGTGAGCCAATATACAGAGCGGACTTTACCGCTGTGCACTGGCTGGTCGGATCGAATGGGAAGATCGTTATTTGACGCTAATACTTTGTTCGCAAGACTCATTATTGTTGCCTAGGTTGTTAATTTTAAAATTAGTGTTTTAAAAAATCTAAAGACGGATTTTAGCAATTCGGAATCGCTTGGGTAAAGCAAAGAATGTCTCTAATATGGGTTATTATAGAAACATTTCTAAGTATGACCCTCAATTAAAGGATTATTTAAAATGCCAACAATTCTAATTACTGGCGGCAGTGGCTTTATTGGCAGGCATTTTTGTCGCGAGGCCAAGAACTTGGGTTGGTCCATAATAGTACTAAGCCGAAATGTTGAAGCAGCCAAGAAGGTTTTGCCGAACTCGATTGATGTCTTAGCTACGCTTGACCAAATACCCAGTGATAGAAGAATTGATACGGTGATTAATTTGGCAGGAGAACCTTTGGCCGAGAAGCGCTGGACTGAATCGCGCAAACAACGATTTTATACCAGCCGAAGTGGGCTTACTGATGCGCTATTTGAATTTTTTAGTCAGCGGAAATCAGCGCCAGATGCCCTTATAAGTGGTTCTGCAATTGGCTACTACGGGCCTGGTACAGATGCTGTGGATGAATCAAGTGTTGGTAAAGATGGTTTTTCCCACAGACTTTGTGCTGATTGGGAGTCCAGCGCCCTACAATTCGAAACCTTAGGTACGCGGGTTTGTTTAGTGCGCACTGGCATCGTTCTTGGCGAGAAGGGTGCACTGGCTAAGATGCTAATGCCCTTTAAGTTGGGTTTAGGTGGCCCTATTGGTGATGGTAAACAGTTCATGTCTTGGATTCATATCAATGACATGGTTGAATTGCTTAAGTACTGTGTTTTAACCACCAATTTGACTGGACCTATTAATGCAACAGCGCCTCATCCAGTGACCAATCGAGAATTTACCCAGACCCTAGGTGCTGTTTTGAAGAGGCCTGCATTACTGGCAATGCCTGCATTTATGGTGAAATTATTATTTGGCGAAATGGGTGTCGAGTTATTGTTGCAAGGGCAGAGGGTGTTACCTACGAAAGTAATCAATCAAGGTTTTGAATTTAGGTTTCCTCAACTCAAGTCGGCACTTTTAGATTTAAGTGATAAATCTTCAAGTCGCACTAAAAAGAGCTAGAGACAGATAGTAGAAAATGTATACTTACACGCTAATAATAAAGCGTAATCAAACAGATAGGGTAGCCGATGAATAGTGTGTTTAAAGGAAAAACCGTCATTATTACCGGGGCCTCTGCGGGCGTCGGAGCAGCCTGCGCAAGAGCATTCGCAAACCACAAAGCAAACTTAGTTCTCTGTGCGCGCGGTCAAGCCGGATTGGATACCATTGCTGAGGAGCTATCAGCTCAATGTTCAGTGCTCACCGTTGCAATGGATGTGTCTAATACTGATCAATGCCTAGCTCTGTTGACTAAAGCGGAGGCTGAATTTGGCAGAGTCGATGTGCTCATTAATAACGCAGGGATGCATAGCCGCGGGGATATTGAAAAAGTTAAGCCAGCAGATGTGGCTGCGATGGTGGATATTAATTTACGTGCGCCATTAGTGCTCTCGTGTGCGGCACTACCTTTTATTAAAAAGTCAGATGGGGGTGCAGTCGTCATGGTGGGTTCACTGGCGGGTATGGCTCCATTGCAAGGAGCGGCGACATACTCTGCAACCAAATCGGGGTTGCGGGCCTTTGCTTATGCGCTTGCCGATGAGTTACAAGACACCGACATTAATGTCGGCGTGGTATCCCCAGGCCCGATTGATACTGGTTTTATCATGAGTGAAATTGATAACGTTGAGGATATTGTGTTCTCCCAGCCAATGAGTAGCGCAGAGGAAGTGGCAGATGCCGTACTGAGCATCGCGCGTGGCGAGAAAACTGAAATAGCTATGCCGGCCGCTAGCGGCAGACTAGTTACTTTAAGCTATCTTTTTCCAGCTCTGCGGCGCTTATTGCGTCCAAAACTATATGCGAAGGGCCGTAAGAACAAAGATAAATATCGCAATCGCAGCGTTACTGACTAGGGGATTCGAAAGATTATGCAACTAAACTTTAGTGAGCAGGGAAGTGGGCATGCAGTGATACTTATGCACGGTATGTTTGGCTCTCTATCAAATTTGGGTAACTTGGCGAGACATTTGGCCACCCACTATAGGGTCATCAGTGTTGATTTAAGAAATCATGGTGATTCACCGCATGACCCAAGCATGGATATCCCTTCGATGGCCAATGACGTCGTTGAGTTGATGGATGAATTGGGACTATCCGAGGCGAGTTTAGTCGGGCATTCACTCGGCGGCAAGATCGCCATGCAAGTTGCACTTAACCATCCTGAGCGCGTTGCAAGGCTAGTGGTTGCTGATATATCGCCTGTTGCTTATAAACCTCGTCAAGATGCCGCCCTAGATGCCTTGATAGAGTTGTCATCGGCAACTATTTTGGGTAGGGCTGATGCTGATACATTAATGGCGAAGCACGTGTCTGACTCTCAAACTCGTGCCTTTTTACTTAAAAACTTGAGTCGTAATCTCGAGGGTAATTATTCGTTAAAACTCAACATGCAAGCGATTGTGGCTAATTATGGTAGCACGCTAGTAGCAGCGCCAGAGGGGTTACCTTACCAGGGTCCTAGTTTGTTTTTAAAGGGTGAAACCTCGGCGTACATTCAAACTAAACATCAACCAATTATTGACCAGCTTTTTCCGAACAGTGCAATTCGTATTATTGCAGGTGTTGGGCATTGGCTGCATGCTGAAAAGCCCGATGAATTTAACGCTAATATCGCTGAATTTATTAATAGACCCTGAATAAATCATTTTAATCGTAGTAGACTCTTTCACTGAAAATACACTATCAGGACACCCAACATGTTTGAGAATTTAAAACCCGTCGCTATAGACCCCATTCTTGGCCTTATGGTTGCTTTTAAGGCCGACACCCGTTCCGAAAAAATTGATCTTGGCGTGGGAGTTTATCAAGATGATCACGGAAGAACCCCAGTCATGGCTGCTGTCAAGGAAGCAGAGTCCCGGCTAATGGTGTTAGAGACTACCAAGTCTTATCAAGGTATGGCGGGTGATCCAGAGTATAACCAACGTATGATGGAACTGTTGTTTGGCGAGGGACACAGCATACTCAATTCGGGTCGAGTAAAGAGTATTCAGGCACCGGGTGGGTCTGGCGCTTTACGCGTAGGTGCAGAGGTAGTGCGTAAAGCTCGGCCAGAGTCCAAATTATGGATTGGTGTCCCGACTTGGCCGAATCATATTCCCCTATTAGGTAGTGCTGGGTTTGAGATCAACCAGTATCCCTACTACGATATGGCTAGTCGCCAAATAAACGTACAGGCGATGATGGATACGCTACGCACTGTGCCAGCCGGAGATATGGTTTTACTGCATGGTTGTTGCCATAACCCTACGGGTGCAGACCTAACCCATGATCAGTGGGATGAGATTGCTGATATCGCTCTTGAGAGAGGGTTTATTCCCTTTATTGATACTGCTTACCAGGGGTTAGGTGATGGTTTACATGAAGATGCTTACGGAATGCGCATGATGGCTGAGCGCTTACCTGAAGTGGTAATAGCCTCGTCTTGTTCAAAAAACTTCGGACTCTATCGCGAGCGCACCGGCTCAATTACGTTTATTGCTGAAACTCCTGAGCGGGCAGATGTTGTGGTCAGTCAGGCAATGTCAACTGCACGCTCTATTTACTCTATGCCACCTGCCCATGGTGCACTGTTAGTGTCAATGGTATTGGGTGATCCGCAGCTTCGCAGTCAGTGGCAGGCAGAGCTGGAGGAAGTCAGGCTTCGAGTTAAAGCAATGCGAGGCCTGCTTTGCGATAGCCTACAAGATAATGATGCAGGAATGGACTTCAGTCATATTAATCGTCAAAAAGGTATGTTCTCATTTTTGGGTATTACCACGCCGCAATTGGAACGACTGCGCAATGAGTTCGGCATTTACATTGTATCCTCTACGAGGATCAACTTAGCCGGTGTCAATTCAAACAACATTGAATATCTGAAGCAGTCGTTGTTAACAGTATTGAGATAATGCTGAGGGTTAAAATTGGCGGTGTTTAGCGACTGAGATATTCACTTGATAGAGTTACTAGCTCAGCTAGTAACTGATCGATGGTTTTATCGCCGCAGTCTACTCGAATATCGGCATAGCGCACATACAGAATTCGGCGCTCATCAAATAAACTGGACAGGCTTTGATTGGGTCGACGGGCAATGCCGCGAGTCGTGAAGTTGGTCATTCTTTGTTCAAGTTGTTGTTTAGGTAGATCCAAAAATATCACGGTGGCTTGGGCTTTTAGATGTGCCATACCTACCTCTGAGTAGACCGCGCTGCCGCCTGTGGCGATCACTTTTCCGTAGGCGCTTTCCTCGAGTAGCACCTTTTCTTCCGCGGCCCTCAGGGCTTGGTAGCCGCTATTATTGACATAGGCTTGCAGGTTGCTACCAAGAATACGCTCGATACTGTGGTCAGTGTCTACGAACTCGATGCCAAAGGTCTCGGCCAACAGCACTCCGATGGTGCTTTTACCCGCGCAAGGCATACCTATAAGGACTATACCTTTAGAAGTTTGTTTAGACATTGCAGGCTCTCAGTAGCGTAGATACATTGTTATCGGCATTATGCATCAAATTGTACTTTGCAATAATAAAAATTATTGCATGAGGGGGTGGAGCGGTTCTACGGCATCGATGCTTTGTTTTGTAAGAAAGTAATAGAATTGTGAGTCGAGACTGTATAATCTTCGAGAACATTATCAGAGCTAGCGTGTATGGGCCATTTTCAGCGAGTTGGTTTACTCGGCAATCTTGATTTACCGGAAGTTAAGGAATCTCTGCAGAGACTTGAGACTTTTCTTATCAGTCAGGGACGTGATGTTGTCTATGAACAGCAAACTGCGAAACTAGTTGATTGGCCGGTAGAGAACATTTTTTCTATCACAGACTTTTCTGACTCTATTGATCTTGGCATCGTTGTCGGTGGTGATGGAAGCATGCTCAGTGCCAGCCGTAAGATGGCTCCTTTTGGTATTCCTTTGTTAGGGATCAATAGGGGGCGCTTAGGATTTCTGACTGACATCTCTCCAGACGAAATTGAAGCGCGCGTATTACCCGTGCTGATGGGCGATTATAAGCAGACCCGCCGTTTTATGCTTGAGACCACCGTAATGCGTGATGGAGAGCTTATTGGAACCAGCACAGCGGTAAATGACATTGCCCTGCATCCAGGAATGTCGGCGAGAATGATGACGTTTGAGCTCTATGTGGATGGTGAGTTTGTCTATAGTCAGCGGTCTGACGGTTTGATCGTTGCCACGCCAACGGGTTCAACAGCCTATGCCTTATCGGCAGGTGGGCCACTGCTTTTCCCCGAGTTAGACGCCATGGTGGTAGTGCCGTTAAATCCTCATACTCTCAGCAGTAGGCCAATTGCGCTTCACGGCAGTGCACAACTGGAACTCAGAGTGAGTACGCGAAATAAATTACAGCCAGTGCTGACTTGTGATGGGCAAAACGATATCGTGACTAAACCGGGCGATGTTATTACCGTTGCGCGCCATAAACATGACATTTTGCTTATCCATCCTCAAGACAATAACTTTTATAGTGTTTGCCGCTCAAAACTGGGCTGGGGAAGTCGATTGGACGTACAGAAAAGTGATGATTAGATTTAACGTTTTTTAACAGACGGTCCTGGTTCCATGTCACAACAACCCAATTGGTATGTTCTCGCTAAACGTTATCCTGCAGTAACACTGTTTGTCGTTTTGAGTGCGCTCGGCGGCATGTTAGTTAGTTTTAGTTACCGCACTGCCTTGGGTTATTTTAGTTTTGCTGGGTTTAATAGTGCTGAGTATTGGCGGTTGATTACCCCAATCTTTCTGCACTTTGGAATACTTCATTTTGTTTTTAATAGCTTATGGCTCTCGATGCTGGGTTCACGCATTGAGGAAGTGATGGGATCCTTCCATCTAACGCTAATTATTCTGGTTACTGGTTTAATGTCCAACGCAATCCAGTTTTGGTGGTCAGGGGCTGTGAATTTCGGCGGGATGTCTGGTGTGGTTTACGCGTTGCTAGGGTATCTTTGGGTTGCCAACAGTATTGCACCCCATCCATTAATGACGCTACCGAAAGGGATAGTCACTTTTATGATTGGCTGGTTAGTGCTATGTATGACGCCTGTGGTTACCTTTTTATTGGGCGTTGGTATTGCCAATGCCGCTCATTTGGGCGGACTTCTAAGTGGTATGTTGCTCGGACTATCATTTGGATTATTGGCAAAGTTAAAAAATAGGGCAGGGTAGCCTTTTGATACGTGGAGCTCATCATAACTCCGTTGAAAAAACCGGTGAGAGAAATATGGACCTTAAACAACTACTTAGCAGCATCACTCCAGATATTTATTCAAGGCTGAAGCTTGGTGTGGAAATAGGTAAATGGCCCGACGGAAATAGCCTTACTAGCGAGCAAAAAGAATTGTGCATGCAGGCGATCATTGCCTATGAACAGGCGCTACCGGAAGATCAGAGAACTGGCTACGTGCCGCCTAAAACAACCCCCTGTGCGCCTGATGCTAGTGAGCCGCAGCCTTTATCTTGGAAGAACTAATGACTTTCCGACAATCTGGGCATTTGCTCAAAATGGAAGCCAGCGTTGGCGCTGATGGCAACGTTGACTATCAGTTACCCCTGGATGATCAGCGATTACCGCTTAACCAATTTATAGGAGGCGCCATTTCAATAGAGCACCTCGGTGATATCCACTGTATTCATTGTGGCCGGCGGTCTAAGAAAAGCTTTGCCCAGGGTTATTGTTATCCCTGCTTCATCTCTCTTCCACAGTGTGACACCTGTATTATGAGCCCGGAGAGATGCCATTTTCATGCAGGAACATGTCGCGATTCGGCGTGGGGTGAGAAGTTTTGTTTTACCGATCATTTTGTTTACCTATCAAATACATCAGGTGTCAAAGTGGGTATTACCCGCGGCGACCAATTGCCCACGCGTTGGGTCGATCAAGGTGCTACCCAAGGGCTGCCTATTTTTAGAGTAAAAAACCGCCGCCAAGCCGGACTTATTGAAGATCGCTTACGACAGCATGTTGCTGATAAAACGCAGTGGCAAAGAATGCTCAAGGGTAATAATGAAGATCTTGATTTAGCGGCATTTAGAGATGAACTCGTGGACAAGTGCCAGTCAGAGTTATCACAGCTAGCAGATGAATGCGGCATTCAAGCAATGCAGTATCTTGATCAACAGACGACGCTTCATATTGACTTTCCTGTGCAGCAGTTTCCAGAAAAAGTAAAAAGTTTTAACCTCGACAAACAACCTAAAATAGAGGGTATTTTAAAGGGTATTAAAGGTCAGTACTTGATCCTCGATACCGGCGTCATTAATATCCGAAAATATACCGCCTACAACGTTGAGTTCAGCGCTGAGGCTTAATCTACAAATCTAGAGAGAATTTTATGAAAGATGCAGCACCACAAACGGTTTACCTCAAAGACTATAAAGTCGCAGTGTTTTTGATTGAGAAAACTAATCTTACTTTTGATCTTGGCGAAACAAAAACGTCGGTTGTTGCTGAATTGACCGTAGCACGTAATGTGGCCAGTCATGATAAGTCTGATAGTTTGGTGCTTGATGGAAGCCCCGGTCTGGATCTACAGTGGGTGAAAGTCGATGGAGAATTATTGGCACCCGCAAATTATTTGCGAGAAGCAGAGTCATTAACAATCTTTAATCTTCCAGATCACTGTGTAGTCACCACTGAGGTATTTATTCAACCTCACTTAAATACCACCATGATGGGGCTTTATCAATCTCGTACTATGTACTGTACTCAGTGTGAGGCAGAGGGTTTTAGAGATATAACCTATTATCTGGACCGTCCAGATGTTATGGCTGAATTTACCACCAAAGTGATTGGTGATCAGCAGCAGTATCCGATTTTACTGTCTAATGGTAACCCAATAGATCGTGGAGTTCTTGACGGAGGTCGTCATTTTGTTACCTGGCACGACCCGTTTAAAAAACCAGCATATTTATTTGCCTTAGTCGCCGGAACGCTGAGTGTTGTCAACGATAGTTTTGTGACTAGCTCAGGTCGTGAGGTCCATTTGCAGATCTTTGTGGAAGAGAAAGACTTAGATAAGTGTGATCATGCCATGCTGTCGTTGAAGCGCTCTATGCGTTGGGATGAGGAAGTCTATGGTCGCGAATATGATCTCGATATTTTCATGATAGTGGCTGTTGATGATTTCAATATGGGAGCTATGGAAAATAAAGGGCTTAATATTTTCAATACATCTGCCGTGTTAGTGAATCCTAAAACCAGTACAGATGCTGCGTTTCAGAGGGTCGAAGCGATTGTCGCTCACGAGTATTTCCACAACTGGTCGGGTAATCGCGTGACTTGCCGAGACTGGTTTCAGTTGAGTTTAAAAGAAGGATTCACGGTTTATAGAGATTCCCAGTTTTCCTCGGATATGAATTCACCAACCGTTAAGCGTATTGAGGATGTCGCTGTTTTACGTACCCACCAGTTTGCTGAAGATGGTGGCCCCATGGCGCACTCGGTGCAGCCTGAGTCCTATATGGAGATCAATAACTTTTATACGGTGACTATTTATGAGAAGGGTGCCGAGGTGGTGGGTATGTATCACACCCTACTGGGTGCTGAGACCTTTCGTAAAGGAAGTGATTTGTATTTTGATCGGCATGACGGACAAGCGGCTACGGTTGAAGATTTCGTAGTCTCAATGGAAGATGCCAGTGGACGAGATTTAAGCCAATTTAGGCGTTGGTACAAACAATCAGGAACCCCCGTTCTTGAGGTTACCTCCAGCTTTGATGAGCAAGCGGCAACCTATACCTTAAACTTTAAGCAGCACTGCCCTGACACCCCAGGTCAAACTGACAAAATGCCGTTTGTAATTCCAATCAGATTGGGCTTGGTTGGCGCAGATGGCAAAGACCAGATTTTGAATAGCGATGGGCATACACAAATTATTTTTGAACTCACCGATGTTGAGCAAAGCTTGGTCATTGGGAACATAGAGAGCGAGCCGGTACCATCACTTCTGCGTGGTCTGTCTGCGCCAGTGAAATTAAACTATCAATACAGCGATGAACAGCTGGCGCATTTAATGGCCCATGACAGTGATGGATTTAATCGCTGGGATGCCAGTCAAACACTCAGCTTGACGATCTTACAGGCGTTAGCTGAAGACAGTCTAAACGGTCATGAACTCGCCCTAAATGGAAGTCTAATTGATGCCTTTGCTAGGTTGCTTAAGGATGATTCTTTAGACCCAGCGATGGTTGCACTAATGCTGCAACTACCGGGTGAAGCTCTTATGCACCAATTAACCGACACGATTAATCCAGAGGCGATTCATGATGCTCGACAGTTTGTGCGTGTGGCTCTGGCAGGCGCGTTAAAGAATGAATTGCTGGCTGTATACAACACCTTCAACATACCGTCTGAGTATAAGCCTGAGGCTGATCAAATTGGCCGTCGCAGCCTCAAAAACGCGGCACTTGGCTATCTTATGCTGGTTGGTGATACTGGCGCAGAGCTGGCGTGGTCACAATTTCAGCAGGCAGATAATATGACTGATAAAGCGGCTGCTCTGAGCGCCTTGGTCAATTGCCCTGCAGCAGCTGACTACGCAGCACAAGCACTAACAGCATTTGAGCAACAATATCGCGATGAAGCTCTGGTGATGAATCTTTGGCTACAGATTCAGGCAACCAACAGTCAAGCCGGCGGATTGGCGCGTGTTGAAGCGTTAATGCGACACTCAGCATTTACCATGAGTAACCCTAACAAGGTACGCAGTCTTATTGGCGGGTTTTGTAATGCCAACTTGGTAAACTTCCATAGTATTGATGGCGCTGGTTATCGCTTTTTGCGTGAGCAAATATTGTCTCTAAACAAAACCAATCCGCAGGTGGCGGCTCGACTGGTGACACCGTTGACACGCTGGAAAGCATTCGCAGCGCCCCATAGTGAGTTAATGCGTAGTGAATTGCAGGCAATAGCTGATGAGCCGGGTTTGGTGAAAGACCTCTATGAGATTGCTACTAAGTCTCTGTAAGTCCTAAATGGGCCCTGACAGCACGGCTTTATGAATTAATGTAATATTGGTTAGATAAGAGTGAATTTTTGGACTAATCTTAATGTATCAGACCAATCACGTTATTGAATGTGGGTGGTTTTGATGCTCATTTGATCAGGTATATACGTCGGTTCGGAACGATGTGTTGCAGATGAGCTACATCTGACCCTAAACTTTAGGAGGCTTTCACAAGCCTCCTTTTTTTGTGTTCGATTTCGTATTGCTTGCCCATCAAGACGTTAAATGTCGTCGCTCGAAGGGGGTAAATTAGCATCGTATCGCTGGATTATTTGCGCTTTAAATACTCATGCGTTGGTTACTGATTGAAAAACTGGATGCTACAACTATACTAGAGCGCAACTATGCTGTACCCAGAGTATTTTGAATGCGAAGTAAACTAAAGGATGCGTTGGTAAAGTATCAAAAATATATGCATATAGTCTGAGGGAATGACGGGGCTATTTTTACACTTTGGGTCAAACTGTTTGAGGCTACTTTAAATTTTTAACAAACTGGAATGTCTATGTTCTCAACATCTCAACTTATTGCTCGAATGGTTCAGACGGCAGGATCGCAATTAGCGACGGTCAATGGCGAGCGCCAGCAGACCTGGAATCAATTCAACGAAAAGATAGCAAGGTTTGCAGGCGGCCTTCAGACACTGGGAGTGCACGAAGATGATTGCGTGGCGATGCTCGCATTAAATAGCGACCGTTACTTCGAATTCATGTATGCAGTTCCTTGGGCAGGCGCTATTTTTCAGCCGATCAATACCCGACTTGCCGGCCCTGAAGTGGTCTATTGGCTGAACGACTCAGAAGCTAAGGTTGTGTTGGTAGACAGCAGTTTTACGGCACTGATTGACGATATTCGACCTCAGTTAAAATACGCACAACATTTTATCTTTGTTGATGAGGAGGCCACACCCAATGGCTATAGTTCTTACAGCGATCTAGTTAGTGCAGAGCCGGTTGCCGATGCAGGGCGTCAAGGCAATGATGTTGCAGCATTGTTTTACACCGGAGGAACCACAGGCAGATCGAAAGGAGTAATGCTCACTCATACCAATTTGGTGGTCAATGCACTGCAGGCTGTCGCTGTTATGGACTGCCAGTCTGGGGATAAAATTTTGCATGTCGCGCCAATGTTTCATATTGCGGATGCTTTTTACTGTATGACATCTCTAGCGGTGGGTGGTACTAATTACTTTTTACCAGGATTTGAGCCAGTTGCGACTATGCGCGCTATTCAAGATTATCAAATAGACAGACTGCTGATGGTGCCCACGATGATTAATATGCTGGTTAACCATCCGGATATCGATAATTTCGACCTGACGGAGTTACGGGCAGTGGCCTACGGCGCTTCTCCTATGCCGGAGTCAGTAATCAAGAAGGCTATTGTAGAACTGCCCAATACGGGCTTTTATCAGGCTTATGGGCAAACCGAAGCTTCGCCGATTATCACCGTACTTGATAAAACTCGTCACACCTTTGATGGTCCGTTGGCAGGAAAGATAAAATCAGCTGGCCAAGCAATTCCTGGCACTGATATTGCGATTTTTGATGAAAATAATCAAATAGTGGTAAACGGGGAGGTCGGAGAGGTTTGTCTGCGTGGGCCCAATGTAATGAAGGGCTACCGCAATATGCCAGAGCAAACGGGTAAGGCAATTGTCGATCAATGGCTACATACTGGTGATGGCGGCTACCTTGACGATGAGGGCTTTCTGTTCATCGTTGATCGAGTAAAAGATATGATTATATCTGGCGGTGAGAACGTTTATTCAACGGAGGTCGAAAATGCAATTTACCAATATCCAGGGGTTAATCAGTGCGCCGCGATTGGTATTCCCAGTGAAAAATGGGGGGAACAGGTGCATGCGGTAGTAGTTCTTAACGATGGAATTAGTGCTTTTGAAGAAGATATTATTGCTTATTGTAAAACCCAGATTGCAGGGTTTAAATGTCCTCGCTCAATCACCTTTCAGACCGAACCCTTACCCTTGTCTGGCGCGGGCAAAATTCTCAAGACAGAGTTGCGTAAGCCTTTTTGGGCAAGTGGTGAGAAAAATGTCAATTGAGTTAGCATAGGATATTTTACCAATCATAACGTACTATTACATCCTCAACTAGATCGCTGCGTAAAGCATCACACCAAAAAGGACAATGCAGATGGACCATTTATTTAAGCTTGATAACCAGCATGATATTGAACCGATTACAGAAGACCTTGATGGTTGGAAGGTCATTGAAGGGCAGCCCACCATGAAAACGTGGATTATGCGCACATCAAATGATGGCAGCATGATTTCTGGTGTCTGGACAGCCACGCTGGGTACCTATCATGCAGTTTACGCCGAGTACGAGTTTGTGCATCTCATAGAAGGCAGTATTACAATTACCCCAGACGACGGCGAGCCTTTAATTATGTCAGCTGGAGACGCCTTTGTGGTGGAGGCGGGCTTTAGTGGTACTTGGGAGATTACTGAGCCGGTGGTTAAGCATTTTGATATTAAGCTTTAATTGAATTTGCCGGCCCACATATTGCAGGTGGCAGAGCCTAACCTTGACTTGTCATGGCGTATTATTTGGCTATCTGAGGATTATAAAAGGCTTAAGAAAGAAGGTTTTCTTACTAATTGGTTGATTTGTGATCAAGCCTACGTTTATCATTTCTGAATAACTGTCTCGACTAACGTAATTAGTCATAAACCGTTCTAAACCCAACCGCCTTTACACCTGAGATCCCATTATGAAAGATCTATTTCAACCCCTGACTTTTAGCTCAGGTGCGACTTTAAAAAACCGCTTTATGCTGGCGCCTTTGACCAACACCCAAAGCCACCCGGATGGTAAATTGTCAGACGATGAATACCGCTGGTTAACCATGCGTGCTCAAGGCGGGTTTGGCCTTACAATGACTTGCGCTGCTCACATACAGGCTGTTGGGCAGGGGTTCCCTGGGCAACTGGGTATTTTTTCCGATGATCATCTTGAGGGGCTTACCAAACTGGCCACTGGCATTAAGCGAGAAGATAGCCTGGCTGTGGTACAACTTCATCATGCGGGTATGCGCTCGCCAGCAGACCTTATTGGGCAGGCCCCTGTGTGTCCATCCAACCATGAGGAGACTGGTGCGGTTGGGCTTAGTAGTGAAGGTGTGCAACAGCTAATAGAAGACTTTATCTGTGGTGCAGAAAGAGCTGAAAAAGCTGGCTTTGATGGCGTCGAAATTCATGGTGCACATGGCTATATTCTTGCTCAGTTCCTTAGCGGCACGATTAATCAGCGTCAGGATGAGTTTGGTGGTTCTATTAAAAACCGCATGCGGCCCATTACAGAGATTATTGATGGTATTCGCACTAGATGCCGTCCGGACTTTTTACTAGGGCTAAGGCTCTCTCCTGAGCGCTTTGACGTGCATCTACCCGATATTGTTGAGGTGGCAAAAAACGTATTGTCTGCGGGGAAAATTGATTTTCTTGATATGTCCTTATGGGACTCGTTCAAAGAACCGGAAGACGAGGCGTTTAAGGGTCGCACATTATTATCCTATTTTACTGAGCTTGAACGCGGTAATGTCGCATTGGGCATTGCAGGTAAACTTCGTAACCCCTCAGAAATTAATCAGGCTATGGCCGCTGAGATCGATTTTGTTATGCTCGGGCGCGCGGCGATTATCCATCATGATTTTCCTCGGCAAATGCAGGAAGACAGCAACTTTACTCCTATGAGGACGCCAGTATCGGCAGACCATTTGCGTAAAGAGGGGCTTGGGGAAGCGTTTGTTACTTATATGTCCGGCTGGAAAGGTTTTGTAGGCTGAGTAAAAGGTTAGCTATGGTCGCTCGAAACCGACCATAGCTTTACCGCTTGAATGTTTAAAAAGGTATTATCGGGAGATAGTATATCCGGTCTGCTCTAAGACAAAGCGATCTTCAGAGATATTGCCAATAGCTTCAACCTGACCATCGTCATTGAAAACAAACCTAGTGACAACATGCTGTTCAAAAGGCAAGTTAACCTGAGTGTCCACACTGTTAATTGTTGTCCATACGTACACCACATTGGCTTTACTTAGAACTTCATTAACCTTCAGCTCAACACCCCAATCATCGGCATCACCCATTTCAAGGTCAGACATTAACTCTGCTTTATCGGAGGTACTACTGATAATACCTCTGGCAACTGAGATATCGATTTCTTTCCCATCACGCATCACAGTTGCTTCAACGGGCTCGCCTGGTTTGCCTCGAAACGACAATTGACCCATGGTTTCTTCACTCACTCTGATACCGTTAACCTCAACAAAATCATCACCGGCCTTTAACACTTTAGAGGCAGGGCTGCCCGTTATAACACGGTCAATGATCATTTTTCCTTCAACATTAGGATTCCAAATAAAGCCAAAACCAACATAACGATCACCAAACACTTGTCCGTCTTCTGCGAGGTTGGCCTTAACATAAGCGATGGTCTCTTGCTTTCCTGTTGCCTGAGCTTTAAGCCAGTTAACCGCGACCGCTTCATTGGGGTTTTCAGCAGCTTCATGGTGCGCGGCAACCGCAAGGCTAGACATCAATACTAGAATGGATGAAGATAAAATCAATTTAATATTCATAACAAATTTCCTGTTTAAGTATAGGTTACATTAAGTCCATCAATACCCTGTCCGCCAGCAATGACGAACAATTAGACATTAAAAAATGACATTTCGTATCTAAATGATTCTAGAGATTATTACCATCTATGCATCAAAGCAATGAATTACAGCAATATAATGCAATATTGAATAGAGGTTGCCGGCATGGCCTATTGGTCAATAGAGCGAGCTAGCGCAGATCGTGAGTCACTAAATAATTCAGAGCACCACAGACTGCTGCTATTTGAGCTAATATGCAGTTTTCATCATCCACCAAGGGGCTGTCAGGGTAAACTTCGGTGGTGCTTACGAAGGGAGCCCCGGTGAAGCAAGCGCATAATCCAAGGCCCTCAATAGGGTAGTTAATGACACCCCGTTGCTCTGTCTTAGAGCCAATGAGGTAACCGTTTTCATCGGAAGGGGCAATATGAGTAACCTGTTCTACCGCATCAATGATCGCTTTTTGAAATGCAGGCTCTGGCTTGGCGCTGTCAGCAACGCCATAAAAGCCGTCAGGAATTTCCCATAATGTCTGTTCAACTGCATCGCGGGCTTCAAGGGCAGGCCTGAATTCAGAGTTGTCGGTGTCAGTTGTCTCATGCAGGTCAATGTGGCACAAGATAGAAATATTAAGTTCTGCCACATAAGTCATCAGGTAGCGGCATTCTTCAATGTCGGTATCCTGATTGAAAGAGCGATTGGGGTCAATAGCGGCAGGGGTCCAGCGATTAATGGTCTCATACCCCCAAGGACTAAGGCAGGGCGCGACAATAAAGTTAAATCTATCTGTGTATGTTAATAGAGTACTCTCAACAAACCTCAAAGCTCCCTGTACCCCACTAGTTTCATAGCCATGTACACCACCTGTCAGTAATACAGTGGGTTTGTCCGCTCGCCAATGCTTGGTTTTTATTACCCACAGGGTGTAATTGTCTGGGTCACAGGAGAGTGCACCATACTGCTCAACCGACAGCTGTTCTGAAAAAGAGCGCTCAATCTCCTCTATCCTGGAAACTACCTGTTGTTGGTAAGAGCGCTTAACCGTTTGCTGTGCTAACCAGATGGTTTTTTCTTCCGAACCCCAAGGAATCCCTGGAGTGCCAATAGTGTGTTCTTTTACTGAAGTCATGTTTAATTGCTCAGTTAATCCTGCTTAAAAATTTGTACCAGTAAGTCGCCATGTTGGTTAATTGACGCTCGGTACATCCC
Source organism: gamma proteobacterium HTCC2207 (assembly GCA_905182275.1). Lineage (GTDB taxonomy): Bacteria > Pseudomonadota > Gammaproteobacteria > Pseudomonadales > Porticoccaceae > HTCC2207. Next base: position 2,106 of record CAJJAU010000047.1, on the reverse strand, counting down.
CAAAGAGTTAAACGAGAAAGCCACATTGGCATCCTTATCGACACCAATAACACCGCCGGAAGCTTCCATCTTTACTAATTTACCCTGCACTACCTCGTCTTGTGCCTGCTGCAATGAAATACCCTTGTAGGCCATGCGTGCACAAATATCATGCGCGACCGCGGCACGAATAAAGTATTCGCCATGCCCTGTGGCTGAAATGCCGCATGACTCGTTATCAGCATAGGTTCCTGCACCAATAATAGGCGCATCCCCAACCCTGCCAAAGCGCTTGTTGGTCATTCCTCCGGTAGAGGTTCCAGCCGCAATGTCACCATTTTGATCAATCGCCACCGCGCCCACCGTCCCCAGTTTCTTCTCATCAAATTGATACTTTAATAACAGCGGATTAGAGGTCTCTGGTAGCTCTGCGGTCGATTGTTCTTGGTTAATAATGCGCTCGAACTGCAGACGTCGACGCTCGGTTTTAAAGCTATCATTTGCAACTAATTTGAAACCCTGCTGCTGGGCAAAAATCTCGGCACCTGCACCGACAAGCATCACATGGGGTGAGTGATCTAACACCGCATTAGCCAGCTTTATAGGACTCTTAATCTGCGTTATTGCAGCAACAGCCCCCGCGTTAAGCGTTCGCCCCTCCATAATAGACGCATCTAATTCAATATTACCTTCATGGTTAAATACGGCGCCATGACCGGCGTTAAATAGCGGTGAATCTTCCATCAGAGTAATTGTGGCAATAATAGCATCGCGGCTAGAGCCGCCGGCGGTCAGAACTTTGTGGCCCGATAAAATAGCTTTGCTCAAGATCGCGCGATATTCAGCTTCAATCTCAGGACTCATTAATTCGCGTCTAATGGTGCCTGCGCCGCCATGAATAGCAATAGCTACCGGATGCTTGTCTGCCGCTGAAGCGTTGACAGAAGTCGCCAGCGCGACACAAAAAATCAGCGTCAGTAGTGCAAGTTGAAGTGAAGAAAATGACAAATATTTGGTAATAAGCATAGCGTGCTCCGGTTTTACAAATCATAACACCAAGTTTATCGTTATAGCTTTATGAATCCTCGTCAATCTAATGCCTGCTACTTTTTGGGTACGCCTAGCCATAATGTACTAACGAGTTATACAGTGAGCGAGGTGTCTATAGTTATAGATTATTGATGCAATTTACCTCTAATGTAAGTAGCTACATTAATAGGTATATTAAAATGCTATTCTTTTCCCCCGTACGTTTAATCTTGAGTATTTTATGCCGGAAATTGGCTTGTTATCCCTCGCACCAGTCATTATTACACTGGTCTTGTCTGTTTGGTCGCGCAATGTAGTGTTGGGTTTGTTTGTCGGAGTGTTTTCTGGGGTACTTTTGCTTAATGGCCCCAATATATTTACCGGCATGAGCATTATGGTCGAACAATACTTAGTAGCCCAAGCTTCTAAAAGTTCTAATGTGGGTATTTTATTACTAATGATTTTTGTTGCTGGCTTGGTCGGTCTAATGGAAAAATCTGGCGGCGCAGCGGCATTTGCGGGGATGATGACCAAGTTTATTACTAATAAGTTAAAGGCTCAGATGGCTGCCTGGACCTCTGGTTCAATGTTGTTTTTTACCGATTCTGGTACACCTCTTATTGTTGGCCCACTGTTTAGGCCTATTATCGATGGTCTGAAAATAAGTCGTACTAAATTAGCCTGGATTATTGATTCAACCGCATCGCCGGTGGCGGTTTTAATCCCATTTATTGGCTGGGGGCTTTACTCTCAAGGTCTAATAGCCCAGGAATATAAAGATTTGGGAATTGAAGAGGGCGCTTTCATGGCCTATATCAAGGCGGTGCCTTTTCAATTTTACTCTATCTTGGCGGTAGCGATGGTACCTGTGGTGGTGATGGGGAAAGTAGATTTCGGACCAATGCGCAAAGCAGAGGAGGATTGTGCTAAAGGTATTGTCATGGAAAGTAGCCATACTTTAGAAGCCGAGGTGGTAAATGATAGTAGCCTAAAAAGAGCCAAACCGATCATGGTTTGGTTACCGCTTGGGTGTATGTTGGTCATTATGTTTTCTCTTCTGGTGCCTCAGGGGTTTCCCATGGATATGGCTAACATGCC
>CAJJAU010000046.1 GCA_905182275.1 gamma proteobacterium HTCC2207 | reverse complement strand
AGCCCCCTTTAGCTTCATCATGGCCTCAATCTATCTGGAAAGAGCCAAGTCAAAGCCATTAACGCCGGGTTTGGTTAAATAGAGATTGGCATAGGCTCTCATGTTGATGGCATACAATCCAATGATTAAATAGTCACCGCAACGTACTATCTACTCCATTGTATGCCGGTCTGGACTATTTCAGGGAGTAATCAACATGAACGACAAGACGATTCGTATTGCAGGTGCTAGTGGTTTTTGGGGTGATGCTGCCCGCGCGACACCGCAATTACTGAAAGATGAAAACGTAGACTTTATTGTCTATGACTACCTTGCCGAAATCACTATGTCGATTATGGCCCGTGCCAGGGCGAAAAACCCAGACACTGGCTATGCCTTAGATTTTGTCAGTGCCGCGATGAAACCTAACCTTAAAGAAATTGCCCGTCAGGGTGTACGCATTGTGTCTAATGCTGGGGGTGTTAATCCTCAGGCCTGCGCTAATGCTTTGCGCGCGGTCATTACTGAACTGGGCCTTAATCTAAAAGTCGCTTGTGTGTTGGGGGATGACATGATTAGCCAGCGCGATGAGGTTGCCGGTCATGGCTATAAAGAAATGTTCTCGGGTGATGATTTCCCTGCCGTGGACAAAGTGGCCAGTATCAATGCCTATCTGGGTGCTTTCCCCGTGGCAAGAGCCTTGCAAGAGGGTGCAGATATCGTGGTTACTGGGCGCTGTGTTGATAGCGCGGTGACTCTAGGCGCCTGCATTAATGCCTTTGGTTGGGGTCGTGATAATCTTGATCAGCTGGCCATGGGCTCCCTTGCCGGACACATTTTAGAATGCGGGCCTCAGGCCACCGGAGGCAACTTTACCGATTGGGAACTATCAAACAACCTTGAAAACATTGGTTACCCCATTGCAGCTATTAGAGCCGATGGTAGCTTTGTTTGCTCTAAACCCGAGGGCACTGGTGGTCTTGTCTCAGTGGGTACCATCGCTGAGCAAATGGTTTACGAAATCGGTGACCCTCAAGCCTATATTCTGCCCGATGTGGTCTGCGACTTCTCCAAGGTCACTCTGACTGAGGTCGGAGAAAATCTGGTTGAAGTGAAGGGTGCTACCGGTTTGGCCGCGCCAGATAGTTATAAAGTGTGTAGTACCTATGCCGATCAATTCCGTGGCGGTACCACCATGTCTTTTTATGGGTTTGATGCCGACAAGAAAGCCAATAAGCTGGCTGCCGCTATTTTCACCGCGTCACGCAGAACGCTTAAGATGGTGGGCTTGCCTGATTACACTGAAACCAGTGTTGAGCTAATTGGCGCAGAGAGCCAGTACGGTGTTAATGCTGCTGTCGCTAACTGCCGTGAACTGTCCATGAAGATTGCTGTAAAACATTCAGATCCGGCGGGTATTGGAATACTCCTAAAAGAATGTGTGGG
>CAJJAU010000045.1 GCA_905182275.1 gamma proteobacterium HTCC2207 | reverse complement strand
TCTGTTCTGCGCAACCGCACCGGAACCTTGGCGACGCGGATCAGAAGCACCAAGCGTACTATTATTTTGGCCTCTTTGAATACTTTGAGTCGAGCCCAAAATTCTTGGCTTTTTACCAATCTGGTGGCCCATGCTCGTTAATAGTTGTAATGTGTCTTTGGATATTCCCGACTCAAAAAACACCTGATCGGGCAGCCATTGATGGTGTATTCTGGATACAGAAGACGCCTCTGCTATACCCATATCAAACGACAGAACATTTAGAATTGTCTGTAAAACCACAGTAATAATAGTGCTACCTCCGGGGCTGCCGGTGGCGAGCATTGGCTTGCCGTCTTCGCCAAATACAATGGTTGGGGTCATTGATGACAGTGGACGTTTTCCGGGCTCAATGGAATTAGCGATACCTCCAATCAATCCAAATCCATTAGGCGTATCCGGTTTAGCCGAAAAGTCATCCATTTCGTTATTTAGTAAGAATCCGGCTCCTACCACGGAAATACCGCTCCCGTATGAAAAGTTCAGCGTGGTTGTGCTACTGACTACATTACCCCACTGATCCCATGTCGAAAAATGAGTGGTCTCAACTGATTCTTTTGACGCGGCTTCACGTCTCTTTGAAAGGCTATCAATATCAATATCTAAACCGGGTTCGATTGCGGATGACACACTAGCTTTTGAGAGGTCAATGTCCGCGCGCAAGGATGCGGCGTACTTCTTATCAATAATCTGCCCTACCGGCACCGCGTAGTAATCAGGATCGCCAAGATAGGCGCTTCGGTCCGCATAGGCGCGGCGCATAACTTCGACTAACCGATGTATATACGCGGCGCTATTATGGCCAAGTGCTTTTAAATCCCAACCTTCAAGCACGTTTAACATTTGCACCAAATGAACACCACCAGATGATGGCGGGGGCATAGCACACACGATGTTATCTCTATAATCACCGCACACTGGCTGGCGAGTAACGACTTTATAATTTTTAAGATCCGCACGACTAATAAGACCGCCAGATCGTTGCATTTCGCTAACAATTAAATCAGCGGTTTTACCGTCGTAAAAGCCAGCGCGGCCGCCTGCTCTAATGCGCGCTAATGAGGTCGCTAAATCAGCTTGTTTTAAGGTGTCACCCGGCTGATACAGAGCCCCATCAGATTTATAAAAATAACCTTTAGATGCTTTATTTTTCCCTAGCCGCTCCGCTCTTGACGCCAAGGATGAGGATAAATCAACAGTCACCTTAATCCCATTTTTGGCAATTTTAATGGCTGGATTTAGCACTTTCAATAAGCTTAATGAACCATATTGCTCGTGAGCATGCAGCAACCCAGCAACGGTTCCAGGGACGCCCGATGATTTGATACTAAAACGGGCTAGCTGGTTATCGACATCACCTTGACCATCTAAAAACATATCTCGGCTTGCGGCTGCAGGAGCCATTTCACGATAATCCAGAGCAATGGTTTTATTTTCTTCCGCTAAGTGAATCATCATAAAGCCACCCCCGGCCAGATTTCCCGCGCGCGGCAGTGTTACTGCCAATGCAAACCCCGTGGCCACTGCGGCATCAATAGCATTGCCGCCCTGGCTAAGAATATCAGCACCAATTTGGCTGGCAACAATCTCTTGGGAAACTACCATCCCTGACTGACTATAAACCGGATGGAATCGTGCAGTAGGGTCAATGATGGCAGCTTCTTTTGACAACGCTATAGACTGAAGAGCAGTTAGTAACATAAATCCAGTGATTAACGGAACCAAAGCCTTCGACGGTGTTTTTATGATTTTTAGCATGAAGCTACTCCAATAGTATTTTCTAATTCATTTGCGGCGGAATGATAAGGTAATTTTCGATAATAAACGACGAATTAAATCACTCTGAGCACCTTACTGGGTCGTTGGCACTTCCTTCCCAATCAGGATCAGCTACGCCGACTAATTTATCATCCTGCCCCACAATTGCGTGAATACGACCGAAGGACGCACTCTTACTAATTTTGTTCACCTTAAATCCCACATTTTGCCAATACAATATGTCTGACTCATCCCATCCCGGCCCATCCATCTCAGCATCAAAAGCACTCAGATCAATAACCCGCTCATTATCTTTATTGATGGTCGCAAGCGGATGAACGCGCGGAGCCGTAACAGCCTCTGACAAGCGTTTACCCTGATCAATGTACCTGGAGAGTGTTTGTACAATGGCCGACGGGATACGAATACCTCCAGCTGCACCTAGTGCCATAACCACTTTGTTTTGTTGGGTAACAATAACCGGGGCAATGGATGTTCGAGGCCTCTCACCTGGATTTTGTAAGCCTGTTCGGAGATAACCACCCATGGTTGCCGCGTAGGCGAAACCAAGTTCGGGAGTAGCTACCTTTGCTCCAAATATCGGACCTATAGTCTGCGTCATGGATACAGTCAGTCCGGTACAGTCAGCAGTGGCGAAGTGTGATGTGTGTGCGCCGGGAGCGCCTATCCAATCAGTGCCTGGTGGCAAAGACTTGTTGTTATCGCTGATCCGAGTTTTTTGACTTATTAGCGGTATAAATATTCGCTTACTTTGCTGTTCAGCCCATGTTGAATCAGTAAGCTCATCAAGGTTTTTTTCATAATAGTCACTACTCATCGACTCAATGCTAATCGCTAACGCCTGACTAACGGTTGTCGCCCATCGTGCGTCATCTAATGAGGTCATATCAAAGTAACTCAACAACATCATTGCTTTAGCAACCAAGCCTCCACCTGCCGGAGCTGCCAGTGTGTGTATAGTAAAATCGCGATAGGCAAAACTGATGTAACGTCCCGGCAGCACTTGATACTCAGATAAGTCTTGTTGCGTTACAAATCCACCTTGGTGATCCATATCATCGCTAATAGCGCGAGCAATATCTCCACGGTAAAAAGCATCGGCACCCCCTAGTGCAACTCTTTTTAGTGTTTTAGCCAAGTCCGGCTGCTTTAATATTTTGCCAACGGCAGTCACCGCTCCTTCAGCATCAAGAAATGCGCGCTGCATTCCAACATCTGCGCTTATACTCTCGATAACACTAGTTTGTCGAGCGACTTCCCCAGGCAATAACGCGAAACCATTCTCAGCATAATCTATTGCCGGCCTAACAAGCTCGGCAAAGGGTAGTTCGCCATGCTGCTGATGCATATCCCACAATAATGCAACGAGCCCAGGTGTTGCGACCGTAGAGTAGCCGGACGATGGCATGTCAGTTGATTTAATGAAGCTTTTAGGTATCTCTGTCATACCGTTGTAACCCACAAAATCACCTTTCTGAGTTCGCACAATAGATTGTGCTCGCCCACCCAGTCCACTCATGGTGGGTTCAACCACAGATAGAACAAAGGAGACTGCGACCGCAGCATCGACTGCATTACCACCCGATCTGTAGATTGTCTCTGCCGCATGAGTTGCCAATGGGTGCGCAGAAGATACTGACCCTTCAGTTAGTTTTAGGGTGTCCGTTGCAGCCACTACAGTGTTAGACAAAAGACAAAAGACAAGAAAACGGATCATTTAAAATACCTGAGGCTGAGAACAATCCCACTATTAATATTGAAGAATAAAAAAGGGAGCACATGGCTCCCTTTTAAAGCCCACATAAACTACATATCAACTTTCAAACTTAGATAGTAATTTCTTCCATAGTCTTGGTGTGCATCAGCGAAGAAACCAAAGAAGCGGTCAGCTGTAGGTGCTCTTTCATCATTAAAGTTCTTCACCGCAAATTTTAGCCTAGCCGTACTACCGCCAAGATCAAACTTATAGTGTACCGCTGCATCCATAGTGGTCATAGACGGCACCACATACTCAGTACCATCACTTAAAGTGAGACTACTTTGAATGAAATTACCTTTCTTTAAACCAGAAAGTGATACACCCCAAGGCCCTTTGCCCCATGACAATTTCATTGAATGCTTCTCATCATAATTACCATCGATACCCAGCAAATCACCGAAGCCTTTGAGATTGACATAAGCGGGAATAGCTCCGGATGCCTGTGCATTTTCAATGGTACTAAAGTTACCGGTAGGAACCTGCTCAAAAGTATCAGTGAATGTCGCATTGTAACGAAATCTAAAGTTACCTAGGCTAGTATCCAAATTGTAGTTAATGCCTATATCCTGACCTTCAAGCGTTCGTTTCGCCATATTAATATATTCATCCACTACTCTGTATGCCTGACCAACAGGACATATTCCCGCGGTAGAAAACAGCCCAAGAACGCCATCATCTAGCTCATCTGTATCCCTTAAAACGGCTGTGTTACCCATAAATGCGTCACAATTATTAGTCCCATTTTCAAGCAGCAGAGCAAGGTCAAGAATAGTGTGATTATCACGGCCAAATAAACCAATAGTTTTATCTTTTTCAATCTTCCATGCATCGTATGTGATCGTTAAGCCGTCCAGCTGAGAGGGCTGAATAACAAACCCTATAGAGGTGTTGGTAGATTCCTCTGACTGCAAGTCTTCAGCACCCATAGCAAATCTCTGAATCGTGTACTTAGAGTCTTTATCCATACCTGACGCCGTAGTAGTATTATTCTCAGTAATGTATTGATAGACCGCATCAACGCGAGAACCAAATCGAGCTACCTGAGCTTGATTAACCTGCACCAAGTTTGGTGCTCTAAAGGCTGTTTGGGCAGAACCCCTAATAAGCAACCAATCTGTAGCTTCCCAACCAATAGCGAACTTACCCACTGTGGTAGAACCGGCATCTGAAATATCTTCATGCCTGATAGCCAGTTGAGCTTGAATGGTCTCGGTGACAGGTATTTGAAATTCTGTAAATACAGAGATCGTGTCTTTTTCACCCACTGAATCAGTAGTCGGACTAGACCCTAACACGTCCGATACAAACGGAAATTCCGACCCATTTTGTGCCACATACTTTATGGTGCCATCTAACCGTGGATCCCTATCATCCGAATACTTCTCTTCTCGATATTCAACACCAATCAACATACCCACTGGACCTGCCGGCAATGAGAATATGTCATTTTTGCTGGCTTTAAAGTCCCACGACGTTAATTCACTCTCATCATTACGATAAACATCGATCATAGCCCGCTCGATATTGGCAGAATCAATAGAAAAAATGTTGAAGGCAGCCGCTGTTGAATCAGCTAAAGCCTCGGTCAGTAAGTTATTAGAAATGCGATTCTCGGTTAGATCATCCGTAGTTGCCTTGGAATGCAGTACCGCTGTTTCCCAGTCCCAATCCCCGCGGGTTCCTCTTAACCCAGCAAGAAAACGAGTCGTTCTTTTATCTGAACTAACAATTCGTCCATATTTAGGATTTCGCATACCATCGAGCTTGATCGCTCCAACACCAGCTAAAGGATTCGCGCCATCTTGGACCAACTGATTAGTGTAGTAATAGTCCGCGCCGATCGAGATGGGTGCAGAGGATGATGTTCCAGCGGGTTCAATGTTCCGTAGAGACGAAGAACTATACAGCCCGAGCTCAGAGAAGAATTCTAAATCATCATTAACCACGTGTTTGAAAGTCGCAAAAATATTTTTCCTTTTCACCGCACTTCTAAAATCACGGTATAAACCAGGGTTTAAATAATAATTATCCGAGGTAGTATCTGGTACTAAACAGGTACCATAGCCAGTGTCTAAAGCCGATGAGCCCGCACATTTTGCATCGTCACCAGGCAAGATCTGCATTTCACCGCTAGAATCAGTAAAGCTGTTACGCCCAGATTGATCTAATTGAGCATACTGATATGAATAAAGGTTTCGAAAAGCAGTACTCGTCTTCCAGGGTGAATCATCGGGTAGTATTTTGCGATGATCACCAATACTCCAACGCTCATCTTCAGTAGCCTTGATAGTGTCGCGATCGTAGAAATCCACCAGCACAGTAAGATGAGAATCACCATCATTAAACGCAGTACCAAACTTCGCACTGAAGGTTAAATCTTCGGCTTCGAAGTGATCGTAGCCAGTGAGTTTAGTTGTGAAACCGAATCCTTCATAATTAGAATCGATAACATTATTAATGACACCTGCAACAGCGTCAGCACCATAAATAGCCGATGCACCGTCTTTTAAAACCTCAACGCGATCCATCCCAGATGTTGGAATGACATTAGAGTTGACGCTCAATGTAGGCACATAGTCACCACCAAGTAGCTCAGTTTGATAGCCCGCTGCGTTCACAAGACGCCTGCCGTTCAACAGAACTAGCGTATTACCAACACCCATATTCCTTAGATTATATGACCCAATATCACCACGGACAGAATTTACACCACCAGAAAAAGCTTCGGCTTCAGTGAAATAGTTAAGCCCCATCTCTGCCATGTTTTCGAGTAATTCTTCACCAGAATCCAAGCCTAGGATGTCTATATCTTCAGATGAAATAATGCTGACTGGCAAGGCAGAGTTAATCTGAGCACCCTTAATTTGTGACCCTACAACCACTATCTCTTCCAGCTCAGTTTCCTCTTGAGACAGAGCCACAACACTTGTGACCGCACACCCCAAAACCACAATCATTTTGATGGCAACAGCCATCGCATTAGTTTTTAACATATCTCTTCTCCCCATTTTTTTGACTTATCACTAAAACGAGTGTATCCCAAAATATGTATTTTTAAGCCGAAAAAAGCGCACATATTGTTCTATCTTGTAAATCAATTGTAACCACAACCTGAAGTTCATCTGCCCTACCTATAGATTTAGCCCTTACTCCCTCAGGCTATAGTCATGGAAGGTAATATTCGCGGTATTGAGCTGGAACAGTTTAAGCCAATTACCCGGTAAGAATTCGAGGTGTCTCTCTTGCCAATTAATACCCCCTTGATCTAGACTAATACTTCTTCTACGTCGTTGAGATCCCGCAGTACTTTAATTGACGACAATCTTTAATGAATTTAAATATCGTTATGAACGCTGGTTTATATGGAAAATGTAAAGCAACCTGCAGTGCTAATTGTCGAAGATGAGCCCGCTAGCCTAAACTTACTAGCCAGTTACTTTGTCGCTGAAAATTACCTAGTCTACAAGGCTAGTTCAAGTAATCAGGCAGAAAAGTTGTTCTCTGACAAAGTACTAGATATCATAATAATGGATATTAAAATCCCCGGTAAAACGGGCCTTGAATTGACACGGGAGTTCCGTAGTCGATCTGGTGTAGGCATTATTTTAGTCACTCAAAAGAACGATGACATCGATAAGATTGTTGGCCTAGAACTAGGTGCTGATGACTATGTAACTAAACCCTATAATCCACGTGAACTAATGGTACGCGTAAGAAATCTTCTCGATCGCATCACTAATAGATCTATTGCTAGTAAGAACAATAAGACGTTCGGAAACTTCAAGACCGCTACTTTTGGCGATTGGATATTACATCTTGGTACCCGCATTATACAAAATAGCGGTGGTGATACTGATGGCTGTGATATCCGTTTGACAGAAGGTGAGTTTCAATTAATTTCTGTCCTTATTCAGAATGCAGGCTACGTGCTAAATCGAGATCAAATAATGAATCATATGAAACATCGTGATTGGTTTCCTACTGATCGGACAATAGATGTAATGATAGCGCGAATACGGAAAAAACTCGGCGATGATCGCACTAACCCAAAGTTAATAAATACTGCGTATGGCACCGGTTATATTTTTTCTGCCGACGTAGTTTATAACTGAGCACTTGTAAATAGATGCCAATTTACAAAATCCCGTTAACAAAGAGCCTATCCTATCGGCAGACTAAAGTAGCCGTTATAGCTGCATTTGTAATTGGAATTGTTTTGAGTAGTGGGCAAATATATCTAGATTATTTTTCACAAAAAGACGAACTCAACAAACTCATCAGTGACGTGTTAATTACCGCCAATCGAGCTGCGTTTCATGCAGCATATAATCTCGACAGTAATGGTGCAACACAACTTAGCGAGGGTTTAGTCAGTAATGTGTCTATTGTGTCAGCTATTATCTATGATGACAGAGGGGGTATGCTCGGACTAGCAGACAAACCTTCGTCGACTCAGAGTACTCCTTTTAAGCGCTGGCTTTTCGGGAAACCTCAAACAATCGAGCAACCGCTGTTTGATAACATTATCTACCCTACGCCTGTTGGGAAATTAATAGTCGTGGTAGATCCGACATTGGCCGCCGACACATTTATTAGACGATCGGCCGTGGTTCTAACATCCGGTATTTTACGTAATTTCGCTCTGACCATTTGTCTAATATCGTTATTTTATTTTACATTTACTCGCCCAATACTTAGAGCGAGCCAACCTATACAGCAAGGTATTACTGACCAACGAATTCCAATGCCTGAAAATCATCAAGACGATGAAATTGGCGTTCTAATTGGTGCCTTCAATGACCATCTGGCGATTATCCGAACTCAACATCAACAAATTAAAGGGAGTAATGAAAACCTTGAAAAAATGGTCGAAGCTCGTACCAAAGAACTTGATATAGAGCGACAAATAGCCATTAATGCAAGTCAGGCAAAGACAGAGTTTTTGGCCATTATGAGCCATGAGATACGCACGCCGATGAATGGCATTCTAGGAATGGCTGAACTCATAAGGAATAATCCAAGGCACCGCGATAAAGCTGAGTATATAGATGCAATCTATGACTCCAGTAAATCGCTGCTGGTAATGATGAGTTCTGCCCTGGACTATGCAAAATATGAGCAAGGTATATTTGAAATAGACTCTAGCTCTTTTAATTTACATGGCCTAATTCATGGGCTCATATTTTCCGTAAACACGACGGCCGAGAAGAGAGGTATTCATCTCTATGAAATTATTGCTGATGATGTGCCGGCGATGGTTGTGGGCGATCCGGAAAAATTGCGTCAGGTATTTCTGAACCTTCTTAACAATGCTTTGAAATTTACTGAAAGAGGAACAATCACATTAACTGTCGATCGACTTAGTAGTGATAATGGAGATACTGTTAATTTAAAATTTTCTGTTATTGATACAGGTATTGGTATCGCTAATCAGTCATATGAGGATATTTTTGACCCTTACAGCCAGGGAGATAGCTCCGTTGCACGTCGCTATGGCGGTTCTGGCTTGGGTTTAGCTATTTGTAAGGAAATTGTCGAGCAACAAAATGGTTTAATTGATTTTTTTAGCAACACAGGTGTTGGCAGTACATTCTGGTTCACTTTGAATTTTGGCGTCAGTAAAATTGATGAAATCGAACATAACGAGGCTCCAACAGTAACTCAAAAAAACAACACATCACTGAATATTTTGGCTGTAGACGATGTGGAAATTAATAGGAAATTACTGAAAGGACAGTTGGAACGAACCTCTTGGAGAACATTTTTGGCTGGGAATGGTCAAGAGGCCTTAGATATTCTGTATAGCGAGCAGATAGATTTAGTGCTCATGGATATCCATATGCCAGTTATGGATGGAATAGAAACGACCAAACGTATAAGAGAGATGCCAGAATATAATGGTATGAAAATACTCGGTAGCTGTGCAATTCTTAGTAGTGATATGCGCGAAAGATGCCTAACTGCAGGGATGGACATGGTCGTTGAGAAGCCTTTAGATATGAATAAGCTTTCAACCTCCATTGCGAAGCTTTTCCCAGAAATATTGAGCTATACAGAACCAGCCATAGCAATTAGTAACAACGGATTAATTGCCATGAATATTCTTAATGAGCATTGCGCAACACTCGGTACAAAAAAAGTTAAGTCCCTTTATCACGAAGCTGAGTTATCCGCTCGTCGGCTGACCGATCAAATTTGTACCGCCGAGCCAGATAACCATCGATTAATTAGTGGGTTTGCTCATGCGCTAGCCGGACTCTGTTCAAACTTCGGTTTCATAGCTTTAGGGGCCATTGCAGGTGAGATTCAGCAGAGAAAAATTAATAGTACAAACTACACGATGAGATTGCAGGTCGACGTTCAGCAGTTAATAGAATGCTGCGAACAAACATTCGAGGGTTTGCCCAATGCTATTTCTGAGCTTTGACCAATGGTAAACCACCGTACGCTATTAATGTTGATAATAACGGCAACATTGGTTAGAGATGTTAAGGCCGAACAGCCACCTTTAGTTCTGTTAACTGAGGCCACCCCTTTCACTCTAACCGCTGACACCTCCGGTAACGGAGGAGAGGCCACTGCTTTTGTCAAACAGTTACTAGATAATGCTCAATTGGACTATGAATTGACATTTGAGCCATGGAAACGCGCCTATCGTAAGGCCCAGAGTAATGATAATGTCCTTATTTATCCCATCGCCAGAGATACAGCCCGAGAAAAACAGTTCCGATGGATCGGGCAGTTAATACCCGTGACCTATTATCTATTCAGCCTAACAACAAGAGATGATATTAAAGTCGTTAACTTGGCCGATGCCAAAACTTGGAAAATCGGCGTGGTCAATGAGCATATTCATCATCAATTCCTTAAAGACAAGGGGTTTGAAAATCTACAAGCGGTGAACAGTAATTATCAAAATATACAGAAGGCCTTACTGGGACGCATAGACGTATTCCCTATGAGTGATGGAGGCCTTATGCAACTTTGTAGTCGTGACGATTTAGATTGCTCATCGTTCAAACCCATATTAAGACTTGATGGCATCTCCAATGGTTTATACCTCGCAGCGGCTCTTGATTCTGATCAAAAAATAATCAAAAAATTAAACGATAGTTATCAAAATTTGGTCGCAAACGGCCAACATGAGCAAGTGCTTCGCCAACGCTTACTGCGCATTGAGGAGTTTAAACGGCATTGGCCTAATCAAAATCTGGCGGTTGCGCCATAAAACCATAAACTTCAATCCAATTTTTTTTACTTAGTAAGAGTTTACGCCAAATATCAATGGCGCCCACCACAATGCTACTAAGACCAGTAATCCCATCCCGATACAATTGAGATAGAACCCAGCACGCACCATCTGAGGGATTGTTATCATTCCCGACGAGAAGACAACGGCATTAGGTGGTGTAGCCACCGGTAGCATAAAGGCGCAACTCGCTGCCAAGGTAACCGGAACGCAAAGTACCATGGGTGGAATTCCAGCCTGTATTGCAATGGCCGCGATGATTGGTAAAAACGTTGCGGTTGTCGCCAGATTACTGGTCAACTCAGTCAAAAAGATTACCAGAGCTGTGGCGCTGATTACCAATGCCGAAATGCCTAATACTGATATAGGAGACAAGCTCTCTCCTAACCATTGCGCTAATCCACTGCTGGCAATAGTTGCAGCCAAGCTTAAACCTCCGCCAAACAAAATAAGAACACCCCACGGCAAACGATCAAGGTTAGACCATATCATTAACTGCTTTTGTTGCTTGTCGCCACTTGGCATAAAGAACAGGAGAAGAGCGCCTCCGAGCGCAATGGCAGTATCAGACAACCCTTGAATAGATAGTCCGGCGCTTAGAGGCCGGCGTAAAATCCATCCCAACACGACCAAACCAAAGATAATGGCGACACGTTTTTCTGGTACCGTTATTTTCCCAAGTGCCTCTCTTTCCTCACGAAGATGCGCAGCCGCCGCGCTGTTGGATTGAATGTTCACCGGGAAAGCCCAACGAGTCAAAACTAACCACGCTGTCGGTAATAAAATTGCGGTTAGAGGAACACCCACCAGCATCCAGTCAAAGAAACTAATTTCGATGGCATAATTTTCCTTCATAAAGGCCGCAAATAAAGCATTGGGCGGTGTGCCAATTAGTGTTGCCAAACCGCCAATGGTTGCCGCAAAGGCCAGACCTAAAAGCATCGCTATTTGAAAATTAGTTTTATTTTTTTGGTCCACATCATCCAAGTTGCCGACGACGACGGCCACGACCGAGATAGCTATAGGCAAAAGCATCATCGTAGTTGAGGTGTTCGTCATCCACATAGACAGCAGCGCTGCAACTAACATGAAGCCACCAATCAAGCGTTTACCATCGGTACCCGTGCGGGCCAAAATATTAAACGCAACGCGCTTATGTAAATTCCAGCGCTCGACGGCCAATGCCAAAATAAATGCCCCAAGAAACAGGTAAATGGTAGGGTTGGCATAGGGCGCAGCAGCTTCCTTAATCGACGCAATACCCAAAAGATCAAAAGTGACAATGGGTAAAAATGCAGTCACTGGAACAGGAATCGCCTCTGTGGCCCACCAAACTGCCATCCATAGACCCACCGCAGCCGTTCTCCAAGCTTCAATGGACATGGTTTGTTGAAAATTACTAAAAGCCAGCATGACTAAGAATATTGCGGGACCTATGAACAATCCTATATTTTGGTAACCTGCTCTATCAGAATCTATTTTAGTTATTGTTGACTCTGTCATTATCTTCTCCGCCGATACAATTTTACTGTTACTCGATTCATCATTTCTGATTCAAACAATCTTTATTCGTCTATTTAAAAAATTCGGCAACCGTTGCTGTCGCTATTTTTTGTAAAAACTCCCTATCCTCATCAGAAATAGTATCAAAATAGTTGTACTCTAATCCGATAGGGGACGACTTAAACAGAGTGGCAAAAACAACATTGGCAGCTAAATAAGTACCAAGAAGACTAGGATGCGTACCATCAAATTCTTTATGTAATTTGATGTCTGGCTTAATTCTATAGGCCATTTCAAAGGCCAAACCTACAGGTATTACTAGAGCCTCGTTATCATTTCCCACCTTAACGTACGTACTTTTTATGTCATCAATCATGCCTGGCGCGTATTTTTTATGAGGCTTCACATAGGCGTGGGTCATATAAAGTGCAGCCTTACCACCACTCGCTTTTATTTTGCCGATCATTTTTTTAGCTTGCTCATGGAATTGTCGTCTGGATTTCTTTGTTAAAGGCTCAGTGCTGCCGCCTTGAAGGATGACGAGTTCAAAATTTTTGCTGACACCAATATTTTTTGAATCTAATAAATGATCAATATTGTGGTGTACCAAACGTGAGCCACCAATGGTAGAAGATTTATAGCTAAGGAGTTTTTTTCTTTTTGGGAATTTTTCCTGAACCATCCTCTTTACGTGGTTATGCAGGCTATCATTGTAGTAAAGGTAGCTATTACCAACAAAGAGAATACGATCTGTCTTGAGATTTTTTGATGGCTTAATCTGAGTCCCTTCAGATGCATGGGACACCGAGGACATAACAAAAAAAACACCCAAAACAAAAAATCGTTGAATAATAGTTTTCATAAAACCGCCTTAATCAAACCAAGCCAATATTTAGATGCGGAAAATTAAAATTACACACATTGAATCAAAATAGCGGTACCACTTCCTGCTGCTCCGCTTGCCGCAACAATACCGGTTGTACTTTTTCTTCGCTCTAGCTCATCCAACAGAGTCCCCATCATAATCCCACCTGTCGCGCCCATTGGATGGCCTAGCGCTATACAGCCTCCATTCACATTTAGCTTTTCATCGCCAATACCTAAAGTGAGCTGACATTTTATACTAGTTGCAGCAAAAGCTTCATGGAGCTCAAACAGATCGATGTCTGATGCTTTTAGATTATGTTGTCTCATTAATGTTGCGGTAGCTTTTGCACATCCTGAAACTACTTCCAGTGGGTCGTCACAAACCGTAGCCATAGCAACAATTTTGGCGCGTGGTGGTTGACCTAATGTTTCAGAGAGTGACTCATCGCCAATCAAAATAAGAGACGCCGCATCAGCCATGGCAGGCGAGTTCCCTGCGGTATGTACATGTCGAATAGCCTCTAGCTCCGGGTGCTCTTGGCACTGCAGAGCATCAACGCCTTGGGCTCCTATGTCAGCGAAGAAAGGTTTCAATGCGTCTAATTCGTCCATAGAGATTGCTTCTCTAACACATTCATCCATGTTGACCATGATGTCTTTAACAGGGTTGAAAATAGGGATAATAGAGCTAAACCAGCCCTGCTCTCTGGCATAGGCGGCTCGCTGTTGACTTTTAAAAGCAACCTCATCAACCTGCTGACGACTCATATCAAAAAGGGATGCTATAAGATCAGCGCCGCTGCCCATCATGAGCATGCGATGGCGCAAAGCCTGGGCTGAATCTGAAAATAGGGTCGCCTTATCTGACAACATAGGCACTCGAGACATCATTTCTATGCCTCCGGCTATAGTGCACTGTGCTTGCCCGGTCATCACTTTCATGGCAGCGATATTAATGGCATCGATTCCCGACGAACAGTAACGATTAACCGTTAAGCCTGGGACATGATCGGGCCATCCAGCATAAAGTAATGAGGCTTTTGCTATATTACCGCCTTGTTCACCCACCTGTGTTACGCATCCGAGCACTACATCCTCAACGCGATTTCTGTCTAGGTGAGTACGCTGTTCGAGGGCATCGTAAAGTGTTTTTAATAATTCAAAGGGAGTTAAGTCGGCTAGCCCACCATCGGCTTTGGCCCTACCTCTTGGCGTCCTGATCGCATCATAAATAAACGCCTGTTTCACGGATTAACGCCGACAATAAAACTCACACAGGTGGTGGTGCTACCACCCAAATTAAACGTAGCCATGTTCTTTGCCCCAGCAATTTGATAGTCACCTGCCCGGCCTGTCACTTGCTTTGCACAGTCCAATAACATGCGTACGCCTGTGGCCCCAACTGGATGGCCTAAACCAAGAAGGCCTCCACTAGGGTTAATCGGGAAATCACCGTCCATTCCAATGCGTCCCTCCTCGATGGCTTTCCAACTCTCTCCGGGTGCTGTCAGACCAATATGATCTATCGCCATATACTCTGTAATAGAAAAACAATCATGTGTTTCTAAACCGTCAAGATCAGTCACATGAGAAAAGCCTGCTCGACCCAGAGTATCGATCATGAGTTGATTAACATGGGGAAATAAAAATGGCTGCCCAGCACTCAATTTCAACTTGCTGTCTAAGCTTAGTGCGGCCGACCGATGCCCCCAGCCTTTAATTATTGGAATATCTGAAAGCTTCAGATGATGTTCTGCGGCATAGGCTTTAGCCGCCTTTTCACTAGCTAAAAACACACAGGCGGCACCATCGGTAATCTGACCACAATCCATTTTGCGCACCTTGCCTTCAATAACCGGATTGAGCTGGTCGTGGTCGGTGTAACACTCCGGTGGAAAATTCCAATTCCTGGTCTGAGCATTGGGGTTGCGGCGACCATTGTCGAAGTTGATTTTTGAAATGGCTTTTAGATAATCACAGTCAATGCCATGACGCGTGTCATATTCATCAATTATTTGATTGAACATGAAGGGCCACGGAAAATCACAATCGGTCGCCTCAACACCTTTCCATGTTGCTGCGCCCAAATATTCAGCGCCGGTTTGACCGTCCACATTGCGCATATATTCCAACCCCAGCACGCAGGCCAAATCGTAATGACCCGCTTCAATATCTCGCATAGCACTTAGAATAGCGATGGATCCTGATGCACAGGCAGCCTCATGACGACTGGTTGGAATGGCGGATAATTCAGCATGCGCCTCGGCAAAAAAACCGCCTATTAACCCCTGACCGGTAAACAAATCACCCACAAAATTGCCCACATGCCCAACTTCAATTTGATCTGGGCTAATGCCGGTTGACGTTAGCGCTTGGTTCAGTGCCTCGCGAAACATATCGTAAAGAGACAGATCTTCTCTTGCCCAGTTGCGTGCAAAATCTGTTTGAGATCCTCCCAATATATAAATAGGTATACTCATTAAATATTCTCCTGCTGACGTTGGCTGACACTGTCTTCCAACATAAAACGCTGCACCTTGGCCAATGGATTACGCGGCAAATGAGTAAAAAACTCTATGCGCTCCGGCAGTTTAAATTTAGCGATGCCTAGTGCACTGAGATAGTCCGATAATTTCTCTAAGGTTATAATTTCAGTGTTGGGCTCCATGACTATACAAGCACAGATCTTCTCACCCAGTTCATCATCTTGGTACTTACACACCGCAGCCTCTGTCGAATCGGGCAAGCCTTCTAACAAAATATCAATCTCTGCAGGAGAGATTTTCATACCACCGCGATTAATAATATCTTTGCTGCGCCCGGCTATTCGATAAAACCAAGGCGGCTCACCGCAAATCTCAACCAGATCGCCGGTATGGAAGTAACCATCGTCACGGAATAATTCGGTATTGTCAGTACAGAGGTAGCCATCAAACACCGTTGCCCCAGCAAACAGTAACTCCCCTACCTGCCCAACTTGAGTAATCACTTCCCCAGTATCTATATCCACCACCTTGCTGAGCAGCGCCTTATTTGCATAGGAATCAAAATGATCGATACCACATCCTAATCTTGGAAACATAGTCGCTCGAATATCGCTGTCAGCCGTGTGCATAGGTGTACAGAACAAACTAATCCCTTCATTAGATCCATAAAAATTAATCACATCTAACCCATACTTCTGACTAAAAGTATCAATCATCCAAGGGGCAAGAGGCGCCGAACCAGAGCCTATAGAGCGCAGGTTAGAAAAATCAAACTGGCCCCACATGTCGGGGGATTTGGCCAGTTGGTTCAGTAGTAAGGGCGGTGCAAGAGTAAAGGTAATTTTTTCATTCTGTAACTGACTCAAATACAGACTCGGATCTAAGGGATGATGCAAAATAATACTGCATCCAGTTATTAGGGCCGGAAATAAAAATCCGCCAATTGATGCCATATTGACCAGCGGAAAGACATTTAAAAAGCGATCTCCGGCTTGGTAATTTCCCGCCTCAGCGCAGCACCGGGCCGTAGCAATCCACATGTTGTGAGATCGTGGCACGCCTTTGGGTGTACCTGTGGTTCCCGAGGTCCAGCAAATGGTAATAATATGGTTGGCATCTGCTGGGTGGAATTGTTGATAACGGGATAACTGCAATTGGTAGGTTTCATCTGGGCTACTATTCACCTGCAAGTCTTTACCAAAAACCAGCAATGCTATCCTGTCATCAAGGTATTCTTGAGCATTTTTCGCCAGTGGCAGATCTCTAAAGCTATCAATTGTAATCATTGCCTTGGGGGAAACCATGGCACTAATATGAGTTAATTCATGACGTCCATATTGCACTGGAATCGGCGAAATAATTGCGCCTACCTTGCTACAGGCCATATAGCAGATGACTAGCTCTGCGATATTGGGGAGTTGCACAATAACGACATCATCCGCACCAATATCCGCATCAATTAACTGACATGCAAGTGCGGTACTGGCGTCATTAAGCTCACTGTAGGTTAAGCGATAGGGGGCGTCGCCGGTTAATTCGCCTCGATTAGGCTGATCTGCAACAGCCAGTAATTCGGGATTTTTTTCAACCTGCCGCTGCAGAAGGTCATGTAAGGTCTCATGGCCCCACCAATTACGTTCGGTATACTCTTTAATGCGCTGCTGAGGTGAGGTAATCATAGGCTGGCCCTATACTCTTTATCTAACTGATCAACCACCTCAGCAATAGATTGATTGCGACTAATAGACCCCACTGACTGGCCTGCTGCCCAGATATCTCGCCATCGTTTGACATCCCCCGCAGCCTCAAGAAAATTAATCTCTCCAGGCGATGGCATGTTGTCAGTGTCATAGCCAGCGTTAACCAGGCTTCCTTTAAGCCAATTGGCTTTAACACCGGTGACTGAATCTGAAGTAACGATATCTGCACCGCTGGATTCGACCACCATGGTTTTGTAGTCTGTTTGAGCTAAAGATTCGTCAGTCGGTATGAATCGTGTCCCCATATATACATAGTCAGCGCCTAAAACTTGTGCTGCTCGAATGGCGCGGCCATTGCCAATAGCCCCCGAGAGGATGATCTCTCCATCAAAAAACTGGCGAACTTCATCGACAAAGGCAAAGGGTGATAGCTGGCCGGTATGACCTCCCGCGCCGCAGCAAATCAATGCCAAACCGTCGACTCCCGATGCCGCAGCGCGACGGGCAAATTCAATGGTTGTTACATCTGCGTAAACTTTTCCGCCATAAGCTTGCACAGCATCCACTGCTTCCTCGGGGCTACCCAGTGCAGTGATAACAATAGGGGCTCGGTATTTAACCGCTAACTGTAGATCTTCAAGACGGCGGGGATTAGACCGGTGCATCACTAAATTTAACGCCCAGGGTGCCGCTTGCGGAGAACCTGCAAGTGCCTCAGTAATAGTGCGTAACCACTGTTCTAACACATCGATGGTCCTAGCATTAGGCGAGGGAAATGATCCGACAATCCCCGCTCTACAGCTGGCAATGACCATTTCAGGCCCAGACAATAAAAACATCGGCGCCTGAATAACTGGCAAACGAAGATTACTAAATGACATTAGAGCTTATCCATAGACTGAAGCCTTACTTTTATCATGAGACCAATCAGAGTCTAAATACTAACCAACTGCTGATGCGCTGGCAAATGCACTCTTTAAAACCGGCCTAGGTACTTGCATAAATAGACCATACTGAGGCATAGTTTGGTTAAAGACTAGTAGAGATAAGGATTATGAGTAGTAATTTCTTCGAAATTACCGAGAAATGTATCGGATCTGCCCCTAAATTTGATAACACTCAACAATGGATTTACGAGTTAGATAATCCCTATCTTCATGGTGCCTATGCGCCAACCTCTGATGAAATTGTGGTCAATGAACTAGAGGTTATCGGTGAGCTACCGGATGATTTGTTTGGTGCGTTTTACCGCAATGGGCCCAATCCAATGTTTAAGCCCAAAAACCTCTATCACCCCTTTGATGGTGATGGGATGGTACATGCTATTTATATCAGGGACGGTAAGGCGTCTTATCGCAATAGTTATATTCATACAGCTGCCCTGCAGCATGAAATGACAAAAAGTGAAGCAGTATGGCCGGGGGTCATGGGGCCTTTCGATTTTTCACTGCCTGATTTTCCTATCAAAGATACCGGTAATACCGATATTGTGATGTTTAATGGCAAGCTCGTACCCACTTGGTACAACGCCGGAATTCCCTATCAGATGAACCCTCTGACCTTAGAAAATCAGGGTGTTTTTGATGTTGAAGGTCGTACGCGCAGAAATATGTCTGCTCATAGTCACATAGACTGGAACACCGGTGAATTAATTTTTATGGACTATGGCGATGATGCACCCTTCATGACCTATGGTGTTGCTAACCCCGATGGAACCCTGCGCCATGAGGTTGATATTGAGTTGGCCGGACCACGTTTACCTCATGATTTAGGCTTTACTACCCATTACACCATCCTCCATGATTTGCCGTTCTTCCATGACATGAAGGTATTGCGTAACCACAACATGCGGGTGCTCAATTTTCACCATGATATGCCCTCGCGGTTCGGTGTTATTCCGCGTTATGGCGATGCTAGAGAAATCCGTTGGTTCGACTGTGAACCCTGTTTTATTCTGCATGTGTCCAACTGTTGGGAAGACGGCGATTGGATCACTATGGATGGCTGTCGATCGATTAACCCAATGCCAAATGCTGCCAATGAGGAGGGCGCACTGTCTCATATGCTGGCTTACATGCGCTTGGAAGCCAACAACTATCGCTGGCGTTTTAACCTAGTGACTGGCGAAGTCCGTGAAGGTGATATTGACGATCTAAATACAGAATTCAATAAAATCAACCAAATTTATCATGGTATAAAATCTAAATATGCCTATCATCAACGTATTCCACTGCTCGAAGAAGGCGGCCATACTCTGCGCTTCAATGGAATGGTTAAATACAATAACGACACCGGTCAAAACGTCCAATGGGACTATGGCGATGGTGTTTATGGTAGTGAAACCCCTTTTGCGCCGGTTAAAGGCGCCGATCGTAATAGCGTAGAAGATCATGGCTATGTCATGTCTTTGGTCACCGACAGCAACACGTGGACATCTGAGCTACAGATATTCGATGCTCAAGATATATCTCAAGGACCCATTGCACGGGTTAAAATACCTCATCGCGTGCCTGTTGGTTTCCATGCTTGGTGGAGTCGTGGTGAGGATCTTTGGGCATAGTCTCATCCCTTTATTGCCCCTAGGAACCCCAATTCAATGAACCTCTCAGGTAAAACCACAGTCAGCACTAAAGCGAGCTCAATTAACCGCGCTCTCGATGAAATTGGTGATAAGTGGTGTCTATTAATTCTTCAAGAGGTGTTTTGGGGCATTAACACTTTTAGCGATATGCTAGCCGGCACGGGGGCTTCTCGCGGTGTCCTTAGCAATAGACTCAGCTGGCTACAGTCAGTGGGTTGTCTGCGCAAAGATATTACCGTTAAAGGTCAAAAACGACCCACCTATCATATGACAAAAAAGTCCATTGAACTCTATCGCAATGGATTAATGGCCATGACTTGGGAACGAAAGTATTTCACCACTCCAGCGTTAGATTCTGTGGAATTGATCCACGACCGCTGTGGCAAGGCATTTTGGCCAATGATGGAATGCAGCCATTGCAATCAGTCAGTACTTTCGACAGATGTAAGCTTTCATAAAGGTCCCGGTGCTAAAAACGATACACGTATCACCAAAACACGCAGACGATCATCAAACCTCTCTGCCTCTGAAGACCGTGGTAAAACACTCTACAACAATTTAATTAATCTATTGGGTGATCGCTGGACCGCAAATATTATTGCGTTGGCTTTTCATGGGTTTAATCGCTTTGATGATTTCCATACAGAGCTGCCGGTGGCGACGAATATTCTCGCCGATCGGTTAAAACTATTAGTTAACGAAGGTATTTTTTATCAGCAGCCCTACCAAGTTAGTCCACTGCGTTATGACTATCATCTTACCGATAAGGGTCGAGATCTATTCCCCTATTTTGTAACACTCATGGCGTGGGGCGATAAATGGTGCACAACGGGAGATGGCAACCCCATTCTACTCAAGCACATAAGCTGTGGTGCAGATTTAAATGCCGAGGTGCGCTGCGACCAATGTGGCGAAGGGCTTATCGCGACTGAGGTTCACTTTAAGCGCTAAAGTGCCATTCAATTAACCGTGGGTTGCAACGCCCCAATAATTGTAACCCGCAAATTTAGGGGTGCTGGGTAGATACATCTCATCCATAGTTTGAATATGAAAACCCGCAGAACGAATCAACTCAGGAATATCACGATTTAGGTGACAGCCACCGGCAATCTTTCCCCAGAGCGGGTCGATTCGGCTCTGCCATTTTGACACCTTCGCATCAGGGGCTAGACCATGTTCGCAAAAAATCATCTTGCCACCGGGCTTTAACACTCTGAGCATTTCTTTATTGGCCGTAAGCGCATCGGGAATAGTACACATCGTGTAGGTCACTAAGACCGTATCTACGTGATGATCTGGAAGAGGAATATCCTCAGCACCACTGAGTAAAAACTGAACCTCAAGGTCATGCTTATTGGCCATTTTTTGGGCCATGGCATTAAGCTCAGCTGATGGATCAAGACCAATGAGTTTCTTCACCTTAGCTCTGTCGTAAAATGGAATATTCAACCCGGAGCCAATTCCAACTTCTAAAATAATGCCCTCGGCACAAGGAACCACTTTTTGTCGTTGATAATTGATCGGCTTACTGCCGCAGGCGCAGTTTAAAAAACTTGGTAAAATGTACTTATCATAAAGACCCATACGTTCACCCTCTGATTTTTAAAATCTAGTTTAGATCTGTTGCATAGTGCCGCAGTATGTCCAAAGGCACAATATTGAGTGATTCGCTGTTAGTGCGTTTTAAATGAACTCTAGGCGCAAAACCAGCCTCATGGGCTTCAAGCCAGCGACCCGCACATAAGCACCAAGATTGCCCGGCAACTAAACCAGGGAATTCAAATTCGGGTCTGGGTGTTGATAAATCGTTGCCTCGAGACTGAGAAAACACTAAAAAATCATCAGTAATCAATGCACAGATAGTGTGCGAGCCTCGATCATATTTAGTCGTATTGCAAAACCCATCACGGAAGTAACCCGTAATGGGATGACTACAGCACTCTTCAATCGATTCACCAAATACATTGGTTTGATTCACTTGATTCTCCGGAATGATTAGAGTGGTTTTGCTGGGCAATATTGATTCAAAAATTGTTGATGTGTAGGTAATTGCCCGACGACCTGATCAACCATGGCTTTATTCGTTTTCAAGAACCGTTCTAGCTCAGCATCACTCATCATATCAACGATAGGATGGTACTGTTCTGGCATTAGACCTTGGCCCAACATAACCTGGGTCCAACTGTTTTCACCAAAAACATCTCCTTCCCCCTGAAATACGCGCCCTGATTGTTTAAATAATCTTAGGCGATGATCTAAGGACTCAGGGATATCCATAGTTTTGCACTGTCTCCAAAACGCGGTGTCGCTTCGCTCCGTCACGTGATAGTGCATGATAATAAAATCACGAATAAAGTTATATTCGTCACTCATTTGACGATTAAATTCATCACGGTCAGCATCTGTTATGCCTGTCAGCGGAAACATCTGCATTAAACGAATGATCCCGCGCTGAATAAGATGAATACTGGTGCTTTCTAAGGGCTCTAAAAAGCCTCCAGCGAGCCCCAAGGCGACACAGTTTTTGCTCCATTGTGTTTTTCGTTGACCGGTGCGAAACTTAATCACTCGAGGTGTCGTTAAGGTTTCACCTTCCACATTATTCAGCAAAAACTGTGTTGCTTCATCATCACTCATATATTGGCTACTGAAGACCAATCCGTTACCCACGCGCGACTGCAGAGGAATACGCCATTGCCAACCGCAATCTCTGGCGATAGAACGGGTGTAAGGAATGGGCGATGATACCGATGCTGTCTGCACCGCAATAGCACTGTCACAGGGCAACCAGTGGGACCAGTCTTCATACTCGACACCCAAAGTCTTGTCGATCAACAAGGCTGAAAATCCAGAGCAATCGATAAACAGATCACCATCAATCTTTAGTCCAGAATCTAAAACGACACTTTGGATATCCCCGTCGCTAGCTTGGTCGACCTTAACAATTTTTCCTTCTTTACGAATAACGCCGCTCTCTTCGGCCATTCTTCGCAGAAATTTAGCATATAAACTGGCATCAATATGATAGGCATAATTCAAGCTATTCTGCTTGAGAAGACCAAACTTATTAGCTTTTGCCGCCATCAATTCTGGAGAGTAATGGCTATATTCTTCACTGAAACCTAGAGCTTTTCCTTTGAGCCAAAAATGTTGGAACCCTGCAGCCCAACATGATTTCCCTGTATACCCAAAGGCATGAATATAGTCCTCTCCTTTGTTTTTCCAACTTTCAAAGGAAATACCCAGCTTAATGGTGCCCTGCACCTCAGAAAGAAACTCTGCTTCATTGATTTTCAGCAATTGATGTAGGGCAAAAAAAGTAGGAATAGTCGCCTCTCCAACACCCACAGTCCCTATTTCATCGGACTCAACCAAAGTGATATCCAGGTCTCTACCAATTAACCTTGATATAGAGGCCGCAGCCATCCAACCTGCGGTTCCCCCACCAACGATTACCACTTTTTTTATTCTTTGTGCTGTCAAACTCAACTCTCCAATAAACACTGTTAGTGCTTAAATTGTTCTAATAATAGGCCACGAATTTGTTGGGCAGTTTGTTCAGTTATTGGATTTAACGCTCCTCTAACGGATTCAGGAATGTGCGCTACGTTTTCTTCACTCGGATTGAATACATAGTAGTCAAATAAATCTTTCCATACGGCTCGTTGATCCTCCGGTAAATCTCGAAGGCCTAAAATAGCGTGCTGTAATACACTTAGTGGTGGGCCCATAAAGCTGGGTGTACTGCGCCACCAATAGTTAACCAATACATTTAGACTGTCCATAGCTTCAACATGATGCCACCACATACTAGGTATTAGTATTGCGTCTCCAGGCGCTAAATCTGCTGCCTGTGAAGCCTGTAAAGCCTGCTCAAATTTTGGGAAGCGCTGGTAGTCTGGGTCAGCCAGATCAACTAAACTGATTGGCTGACCTGCTGGAGAACGATCAATTGGACCCACATACATATTATGCAATTGCTCGGGAGGAAACAGCGTAAATCGTCGCCGGCCTGCGACCGAGCATGCAATGTTCGTTGGGAAATCATAATGAGGTGCAACACGGCTCCGATTACCGATCCACAGCGAGGCTAGTGGTGATCTGTCACCAAGCACTAAATCGTTTTCATCTCTAAAGCCTGGCAACCAGTTATCTATATTAGTCGATCCTACATAGATCATCGGTGGTTTATCTATCCTTTGATATTCAACCAATTTCTCAAATACCTGGGCTAAAGTCATCCGATGATAATCAAAATTAAACCCGTCAAAATCATCATTATAAAAAATCCGCCCATCAATATCGGCGCCACCTTCCATCGCCGTAAGAGGTCTGCCACTATCAAACTTTTTCAAATAGGCAATAGTTTGCTCGGTTGATTGATTAGCTGCCGCCACTATTGGCCAATCAGCTACTAACCCCCGAAGTACGACTGGCTGAGAAGATAATAAGACCTCTTCAGGAATACTGTCCCAAGCGCAGCAGTCGATCTCTTTAATATTATTTACAATTTCTAACATGTAAATCGTCCCCTAAAAAGAGCTAGTAATTACAGTATTAGAGCATTCCGTTTTTCAACAAGCGGCCTAAGTCGAGAGTGAGAAGCCACCGCCATAAAAATTGCTTGGAGGTAACCGCGTTTATTTAACATCGCAAAAGTATCTCCCTCTAGTTCATGCAGTTTTTGTTCCGCGATGGTATAAAACCCGGTTAATTGATTTTTTGAACCATCGTTAAGAACAACCTCCAAAGTAAATGCTTCAAGCAAGTCATGCTCTAATAAGGTCTCAACAAAACCTTTATTGTGCTCATGCCCATGATGAATTGCTTCCAGCATACTAATGGATTCCTTTAAATAATCCGTAGCCTCACCATTATCAGAAAATAGAGGCTCCCCTTCACTATCATTAATACGAGGATTGTCCATATCGATAGACACTACTGGCTTTTTTCCGCCTACATGCTCAGGGTCGGTTTGATAACCAATAAGAAATGGGTGCCGCTTTATCATCATGGGAATATAGGATGCATCCCATCCACCTTCGGTCAAAAATAAATTCTGATTCTGCTCAAGACCAAAAAGAGCGGCAGGATAGAACTGCCCAGACTCTGAATCTTTACAGAAAAATATTGGATAACTTGATTGAACGTCGCGAAATTCTATGGGAAACGTCATCGCGTGCATAACATTATCGCCATAGCTTTCAGATCGGGTAGTGATCACTCTTAAATCTTTGTGGGCGCTATTATTTAGCAGGACGTAATTGCTCATAGTTACTCCAAACAACCTATTATTTTAAGTTCCTAACAGTTTATATTTTTTGCAAACCGTAGGTAGTGATTTTATCGATTAATTCCCTATTAGTGGGCATTGAGGCCAGCAACTTTTGGGTTCTCTCTGCATTTTCTCGGAAAAGCCCCGCTGCCGCAGAATCGGCTTCTCTATCAGATCGCCTCACTGTCGTACTACTTTGAGTTTCAAAGCCCATTCCGTAAAGTACATATTGAAAACTCGCCGACGGAAACATTTCATCAATGTGCCCGGTATCTCTATGCCAAGGACTTTGCCACCGCCATAGATCTATGAGTTCAGATAGACTTTCAGGAATACTCGACGCAGCAATGTTATCTTTCCAGTAATCACTATCCTGTCTCTGAGAGAGAATATAATGAAGCTTCAAAAAATCAATAATTCGGTCCCAGCGATAGAGAAACTTAGCATTAAAACGCTTCGCCACAAGATCCATCACCTGTCGATTTGCAGGTAATTGCTCGGCAATCATAGCGGCAGACAGCTCCACTAAAACCAGTGCTGATGCTTCCAGCGGTTCTATAAAACCAGCAGACATACCTACGGCGACACAGTTTTTATGCCAAAATTTGGCGCGATGACCTGGATTAAATGCAACCTTCCTAATTGACGTTGTCGAGGCTGCTTCGGCACTAACCGTCGCTTTAATATATGCCAACAATTCTTCACTAGCACGGTCTTCGGTAGTATGAGCACTGGAATACACATGACCGATACCGCGTCTGGTTGGTAATCCGATATCCCAAATCCACCCGGAGGTCTGAGCGGTAGATAATGTACTTGATGCAATCGGATCATCGCTGTTGGTATAGGGAACCTGAGAAGCCAATGCAGTATCGTTAAACAGAAACTGGCTTCTCGAGCAGAAGGGTATCTCAAAATGCTCCCCTAGCAACAGCGCTTTGGAACCACTGCAATCAACAAATAAATCACCTGCAATATGCCCTTCCGTGTCAGTTTGTAGAGACTCGATATCACCATCAGCCGACGAGTTAATAGCAATCACATTTGCTTTTAGGTGAGTGATCCCTAATTTATCGACGCAGTGTTTCCGGAGTAGCTCAGCAAACTTACCCGCATCAAGATGATATCCATAATTAGCATTAAAGGCATATTCGGGCGTGGATATTTGCTTCGGGGCTAAGCCCTGAAACATTAACGCATTTTGTGATGACACTGCGTCAGCAAAGGCAACTTCATTTCGAAATTTCTGCCATTGGGGCGCTAAATTAGTCGAAGCATAGGAATGAGGGGGAGTGAACGGGTGGGTGTACGCATCATTTCCACCGGTTTTCCAACCATTAAAAAGCGTACCCTGCTTGAAACTGGCATCGCATTCTCGAATTAAATCAGTTTCGGAGATACCCATTTTTTGTAAAGTGGATTTCATTGAAGGCCAGGTACCTTCTCCGACTCCAATAGTTGGAACATCCGGTGATTCCACCAATGTGATTTGCACATCAACCAAATCATTGATCGCAGTGCCATTGGCACTATGCTCTGCGGCTATAATACCCGCCGTTAACCATCCGGCAGTCCCACCACCCACAATAACAATGCTATTTATTTTTTGATCTGGGGTCATAAAATACATCTAGCTCATTCAAATCATTTCAATGTCCGCTACATGGTCAGCAACAAATGTAGCTACGAAAGCTAATAGTAACTCATTATTCTTTGGAAATTTCTTTACTACTTCTATATACGTTAGAACCAAAGAAGCCGCCCAAAAAATTAGAGCGGCCTCATTGGTTCTATCTATCTACTAAGATCTAGAACAGTTTATAACGGATTGCCAAATCGTATCTTGGACCACCCTGCACTGCTTGCAGCACTAAATCTTTAGACTTGCCATACACACGAACTGTTTCATCCGTAATATTAAGACCTGATGCATAGATAGTTAGCCTATCATTGTATTCATAGGTAATACCAAGATCTAACTGGCCATAGGCTTCAACATTTGTTGGGTTAGTATTAGTACCCTGACCTTGACCAGCGCCGGCCAAGAAATCATCTCGCCAGTTGTAAGCTAAACGAACAGACAGTCCATCTTTATCGTAGACGCCCACCAAGTTAGCTGAATCACTTAAGCCATTAAGAACAAACTGCCCCTCATTAAATTTCATATTATCGTAACCAACATCAGCACTTGCAAAGGTCGCGTTAGCAATAAATCCGTAACCTGATTCGCCGAAGAAATGCTGCAGATTGATCTCAACACCATCAACCCGCGCTTTCTTTTGATTCACAGGCTGAGTCACAGTCCATATCAAATCAGGATCACCCGCCGCACCAGAGATCTCATCTCCGTTAACATAGGGGCTGTCTTGGTAATTATCTAAAATATACTGAGCAACTACAGTGTATTGAGCAGGATCAAGGCCACTTTCAGCAACAGCTTGATTCCAAAGGGTACCGCCAATGATGTTAGGAATTGCTCCCAATGAACGCTCTCCGATACCCGAACCAATGAATTTATCAACGTCCTTATCGAAATATCCAACCGATACGTAACTTCCCTCGCCGTAATACCACTCAGCTGAAAGATCTATGTTACGAGACAAAATTGGCTCTAAATCAGGATTACCCGCCGATGCAAAAGCATTCTGATTAGCGTAAAACTGAGTACTGTTAGCCGTTAGGCCACCTTTAATATCGTTATAACTTGGGCGTGTTATCGTTTTACTAAAGGATGCGCGCAAGACAACGTCCTCCACAACCTCAATGTCAAAATCAAGGCTAGGTAATACAAAATCGTAGTTGCCCAAGAAAGAATCTGGCTCTCCGCCCCCAGCTTTCGCTGTCAAATAAGCTTCGTTACCTGCTTTAGCCCAAACTGTTCCGTCGTACTCTGAAGTGACTGCTTGAGAGGTGATATCAGTTTCCTCATAACGAAGACCCAGATGCAAATTGACGGGCATTCCAGACACTTCGGTGGCTAAGTTGTAACGAATATAAGCTGCAATTGATTCTTCAAGAGTAAAGAGGTTACTGAAGCCATTGACGTCTTCACCATTGTATTTAGTAGAGGCACAGTACCCAGTACCACAGTCACCAATAGCTTCATAGTCAGCGCCGCTTACCACATAGGAAGCCTCTCCTGCCGCAATCAAGTCTGCTAATGAAGCCGTCATATATTCTGTCTGAATACCCTCATAATCATTACCTGAGAGTTGATCAAATTGACCTTCAACACTTGAACGAACAACTATATCTGCCAAATCCCCAGGATTAGTACTTCCTCCCCAGTTATTTAGCTGTACAAAGTTAGAAACCGCTTTGTTGTCGACGTCTGAGATCTGTACACCAAAATCAATACTTGAGTCCTCAGAGAAGTCCCAGGTGCCGCTGAACTTACTTTGCTCAATATTCATTAACGCAGCATCATTTACGAATGTACTACCGGTGATGATCATGTCATTTTTATAAAGAGGTCGATCAGTTTCACCGCCAGAATTCAAATCCAGCAACATAACTGGCATATCATATCCAGTAATAAAGGTCTGACCTACCTTATTAAAACTTGCCATTGTTATTAATGAGCTAGTTCCATTAGGACCATTTGCGCCTGTCTCTGCAGACGAATCATGCCAGTCAAAATTGAGCACTAATTCATCATTGACTTGCCAATCAAAATTCAAACCTAATGATTCATTAGTGTTAGTCCGTCCATCTTCACCAGTACCCATGGCAAAGTCATTGTTTTTGACAGTCTCTTGGTAAAAAGTTGGGCTAGCAATTGGGCCATCTGTCCACGAACTAGATTGAGATACCGCAGCAGTATTTGAGAACCATGCCGACAGATCACTGTAAGACCGCTCAAGGTCATACTCTGAGCGAATATAATCTAGCGTCATGCTCACAGAGTCTGATGGTGCCATTTGCAATACTATCTGACCGTTAGTTCTTTCACTGCTGTATTCTGCAATGTTGTAGGCCATCGATTGAGGTAAAGAATAATTTGAGTCTGCTGTGGTTGGTCGATTAATCTGATTATCATTGCCTGATAATTTTTGATCAGCTCCATCGCCAGCTCTAGTATAGTAGCCTCCAACGCTTGCCGCATTGACACCGTTATTACGCTCTTGTCGACTGGCTATAATGGCTATACCGATAGTGTCATCAGCAAAGGTATTCATGTAGATGCCAGAAAATTCTGGAGTGTACTCATCGCCAGCGCGAGTAGAGGTATCGTTAACAGCCTTAACAGAGATACTTCCAATAGGGTCAGCCTCAAGAGGCTTAGGCGTTGATATATTAATGGTCGATCCGATACCACCTGAGGGTACATCTGCACGGCCTGTCTTGTAGACCTGCACACCAGCAACACCTTCAGAGGCGAGATCACCGAAGTCAAACGACCGGCTTGCTCCATTGTGAGTTGGCATTTGCCGACCATTCAAAGTAACTAGGTTGTATTCAGGACCAAAGCCACGAACTGTTACCTGACTACCTTCACCGCGACTTCTAGAAATAGACACACCGGTAATACGTTGCAAAGATTCTGCTAAGTTCGCATCGGGGAACTTACCGATATCTTCAGCTGAAATAGCATCCACAACACCCATAGAATCTCGCTTAATGTCCATCGAGGCTTTCAAACTGCCACGAATACCACCCTGGACAATAATTTCTTCTATCACTCCCTCGTCTTGAGCGAACGCAGGAACTGCTGTGCCGATAAGCGCTAATGCAACGCTAGATGAGAGTAATCTCTTTCTGAATACCATTTTATAACCCCTGAAATTTATGTAAAAAACACATATATTATTTTGAGTGGACCATTCAATCGAGCCAAAACTCTTTTGAAATCTCTGGACCCTCAAATTGTAAAAATTATTTCGATTGTAAGAGTAAAACACTATAGTTTTTCAAACTTCATGTTTGAGATTAAACGCACTAAATATGAGTTAAAGGGCGGATAACATTGATTAGCGCCTACAAATAAACGAATTTCCTATACTGAACGGGTCTCTCGCACTTTTAATTACAGTTATTTCACGAGAATGGCAGCACTGGAAATAGCCTTTTATCCCGAAGTGATCGGCAACTCGGTTTTATACTTGACCTGCTTCAAGGCAAAGCTAGATTGAATATTTAAAACGCCCTGAATGGTCGACAGCTTTTGAACAATAAATGTTTCCAAGGTTGCTATATCACTAACTAAAAGTCTAATCAAATAATCACTATTGCCAGTCATTAGGTAACATTCCATCACTTCGGGGTAGCTCTGCATCTTGGATTCAAAATTTTCTAATGCTTTTTCAACCTGCCTCTCAAGTGTCACCTGTATAAATACATTGATCAACAAGCCAACGGTGCCCGGCTTCACCAAGGCAACGTAACGGTCAATAATCCCTTTTTGCTCTAGGGCTCGCACGCGGCTCAAGCAAGGTGAGGGAGACAGCCCAACCCTGCCTGCTAGATCTACATTGGATATTCTCCCAAACTGTTGAAGCTCATGAAGTATTCGCAAATCTATGGAATCAATCTCATTATTCGGCATAATATGCTTAATCAATCCTTTAAATTTTATATATATGCCTTTAATCTTCCCATTTACACCACAAAACAGCAACACCTGCCACGGATTCTCACCTACAATTCTGCTTTATTTACCGCTGAGCGATGACCCATGAAGCTATCTAACTATGGCGCTACTATTACCGATAGCGACCCAACAGAAACGCAAGAATGGATCGATTCAATGTCGTCTGTGACCTCAGTTCATGGCCCAGAGAGAGCGCAATTTTTACTTCGTCAATTAGAAGAAGTGATCAGAAATACCGGATTTACTGCCAGCGGACAGCCCTTCTCAGCCTATAGAAATTCTATTTCTGTAGATCAACAAATTCTGTATCCAGGCAACTTAGAACTCGAAGAAAGAATCACCGCCATTAACCGCTGGAACGCGCTGGTTATGGTTATGCGTGCAAACAGAGCCTATGGCGGGCTCGGAGGTCATATCGCCAGCTACGCCTCAGCTGCGGAAATTTTTGAAACGGGCTTTAATCATTTCTTTCATGCAGCAACCGAAGACTTCGCGGGAGACCTTATTTACTTTCAGCCACATTCTGCTCCAGGGGTTTATGCTCGGGCTTATCTTGAAGGTCGTCTCAGTGAAGAGCAGCTCTCCAATTATCGGCAAGAGGTTGGCGGCAAGGGGCTTTGCTCTTATCCGCACCCTTGGTTGATGCCAGATTTTTGGCAATTCCCAACAGGCTCTATGGGCATCGGCCCAATCAATGCGGTCTATCAAGCCCGTTACATGCGCTACTTAGAAGGACGCGGTTTAGCCACGACCGAAGGCCGTCATGTTTGGGGGGTATTTGGCGATGGCGAAATGGATGAGCCAGAATCGATTGCAGGACTAACACTAGCCGCACGTGAGGGCCTGGATAATTTAACCTTTATAGTCAACTGCAACCTGCAGCGTCTAGATGGCCCCGTTAGAGGCAACGGGCAAATTATCCAAGAACTAGAAAGCTTATTTATTGGTGCCGGGTGGAACGTCATTAAAGTACTTTGGGGGTCCGAGTGGGATAGTTTGTTTGCCAGAGATAAAGATCAGGTCCTTCTACGCCGCTTTGCTGAAACCGTCGATGGTGAATACCAAGATTTAGGATCTAAAGATGGCGACTATAACCGCGCCAAATTTTTTGATACCGATCCCGCTACCCGTAAACTGGTTGAGCACATGACGGATGCTGAGATAAACCGTCTTAAACGCGGCGGCCATGATCTCCGCAAACTCTATGCTGCCTTCGCCGCAGCTAAGTCTTGTAAGGGCAAACCTACGGTGATTTTAGCAAAAACCAAAAAGGGATTTGGTATGGGAGGTGCCGGAGAAAGCCGTATGTCGTCGCACCAAGCTAAAAATTTAGACATGGAGGCACTAACCACCTTTCGAGACAGGTTCTCACTACCATTGACCAATGATGACTTGGAAAATTTACGTTTTTATAAGCCTGATGAAAATAGTCCTGAGCTCACCTACTTACGCCAAAAACGTGAAGCTCTAGGCGGGGCCATTCCCGCTCGGAACGTAAATCAGGCCTCTAGCTCAGAGCCGTCAAATACGAAAGGTTTGATACCAGAAATAGAGTCCTATGCTAAGTTTGCCCTGCACGCTAACAACAAATCTATGTCGACCACTATGGCTGCAGTACGCATGCTTGGCGGGTTGCTAAAAGACAAGACATTAGGCCCCAAAGTGGTCCCCATTGTTGCAGATGAAGCACGAACCTTTGGTATGGATAATCTGTTCCGTCAGATTGGTATTTACGCGCCCCTTGGGCAACTCTATGAGCCTGAAGATGCGGGCTCAATGATGTTTTACAAGGAAGCTAAAAATGGACAGCTTTTAGAGGAAGGCATTAACGAAGCCGGTGCGATATCATCCTGGGCCGCTGCCGCGACATCCTATTCTGTTCACAATGTTCCTACTTTACCGTTCTACATCTACTACTCCATGTTTGGCTTTCAACGTGTAGGTGATTTAATTTGGGCCGCTGCAGATCAGCGCGCTAGAGGTTTTTTGCTAGGTGCCACTGCCGGACGGACAACGCTTTCCGGAGAAGGCCTACAACATCAGGATGGAAGCAGCCACCTAATAGCATCCACTATCCCCAATTGCCGTGCCTATGATCCTGCTTATGCCTATGAATTAGCCATTATCATGCAGCATGGCATGGTGCAGATGATGGAACGAGATGTTGATGAGTTTTATTACATCACTGTCATGAATGAGAATTATGAGCAGCCCAGTATTCCCGGCGAGATAGAGAATGATGTTCTTCGCGGCCTCTACAAACTGCAAAGTCGCGGAGACGATAACGACGGCATAAGAGTACGGTTAATTGGCTCAGGAACTATTCTTAATGAAGTCATAGCCGCCGCAGATATATTACTCGACCAGTTCAATATTAGCAGCGACATATTCAGCGCGACTAGCTTCACCGAATTGGCTAAAGAAGCGAGAACGGTGGAGCGTGAAAATCGGCTGAACCCTTCAGAGACCCAAAAACGCAGTCACCTGCAGGAATGTCTTCCTGGCGAAATGCCCATTATCGCTGCCACCGACTATGTTTCGGCATTACCGCACCTGGTAGCGCCCTACTTGGAGGCGCGTTTCATTGCCTTGGGGACTGACGGCTTTGGCCGCAGCGACCAACGCACTGTGTTGCGGGAATTTTTTGAAGTCGATAGAAAAAATATTGCATTAGCAGCGATCGAATCACTGGTCAGGTTAAAGTTAATTGATCGTGCTGTTTTAGTCGGCGCGCTCAAAACATTCGAAATAGATCAAGAATCTGCTCCACCTTGGACACTATAAGTGGCTGGCATAAGGTCAAAATAGCATTTTTAAACAGGCCTAAATGCCAATAACCACTAGATATAGCTAATATATTTCGCTATACCTGCGCAGCAATTTTTTTTATACTGCTCCGCGCAATTTCTTCATCATCAGGTTACCCTCTTACAAAGGATAGTCACATGGCAAAACTGATTACTGAGACCGTCACCAATGTTCACCATTGGAATGACACATTATTTAGCTTTAAAACTACACGTGATGCTGGTTTTAGATTTAAAAATGGTCATTTCGTGATGATCGGCCTTGAGCATGAAGGTAAGCCGTTAATGCGTGCCTATTCCATTGCCAGCGCTAATTATGAAGACGAACTCGAGTTTTTTAGTATTAAAGTAGAAGACGGTCCTCTAACCTCAAAGCTACAACATCTGGTGCCTGGCGACAAAATTTTGATCGGTAAAAAGCCAACTGGGACTTTAATCACTGACCAAATGTTGCCGGGGAAAAATCTCTATCTGATCGGGACAGGAACAGGCTTAGCCCCTTTTATGAGCATTATTAAAGATCCAGAGGTCTATGAGCAGTTTGATCGAATAATTTTGGCCCATGGTGTGCGCTACATTTCAGAACTAGCCTACAGCGATTACATTCAAAACGAACTACCTGAGCATGAGTATTTTGGCGATTTTGTTAAGCAAAAATTGATTTACTACCCTCTTGTGACGAGGGAGCCGTTTAGAAACAATGGCCGGATCACAGACATGATGACCTCTGGTAAACTATTTCTAGACTTAGACATACCAATGCCAAATAACCAGGATGATCGTTTTATGCTTTGTGGCAGCCCAAGTATGCTCAAAGATATGTGCAAAATTTTAGATGACAGAGGCTTCTCTGAAGCACGGAATTCTAAGATGGGTGAGTATGTTATCGAAAGAGCTTTTGTAGAAAAGTAATACAACAACGTTTTAGTAATAAAAAAGGCCACTTAATGTGGCCTTTTTTATTACAATTTTAATGCCCAAAACTAGGCATTGACGTTAAACGCGCCACGCATGCTGTAAGAGTGCCCAGGGAAGGAGCAAAAGAATGTGTAACCTTCACCAACGGTCAATCCTGAGGTTGAAAAGGTTACGCTAGTGGACTCTCCACCCCCAATCACCTTAGAGAACGCCATCACACGGGCATCACCCTGCGGTACGTAGCTGGCAGCAAGTCCAGCACTCATGCCTTCGGTCGCAACTGCCTGTACTTCAGTATTCTTAGATAAAACCCAGTTGTGCCCCATTATGTTAGCTGGCAACTGGCCGCTGTGCTTTAGATTTACAGTGATAGATTCACAACTCTTTTCAACGGTCATATCCGCCGCACTAAATTTCAAATAGTCGCCGACTTCTACGTCGAAGGAACAGGCAGCCTGAGAGAGGCTAGCCGCCCCAGAAAAACCTAATAAGATAGCTACTTTTAATATCTGCTTCATGTTGACTCCGTGGTTTGTTATACAAATGTATGCGCCAAGATACGTCAAAAAATGACTCTTGGATGATTAATTTTATCACAGGCTAGATCATTAACATCCTGGCTACTCAATAGGTGCTGGCGCTGAGGATAATCATAGTATTTAGTCTACCTTTTAGCATAGCGCCTAAAACATATCACGGCTCTCGAAAATCACCCTGCATGTTTGCGGCCATCCAAACAAATGCTGCGTAAGCGGCTACATTTTGAGCAATATCATCAGCAGAAATCTTGTCAAAGGTATCATTTGGCGTATGGTGCAGATCAAAGTAATCCCAACCATTCTGCTTAAGAGTTACAACCGGCATACCGAGCATTCGCAAAGGACCCATATCAGGCCCACCAGAGGCGTCGTTTGAACCCAGCGCAATACCTAGCGGCGATAAAACTTTGTGCATTGCCTCAGCTTTGTGCAGCTTACTATCAGAAAATCTAGTCTCAAAACGCCAAATTTGACCGGCGCCGAAGTCAGATTCAGCTCCAACCACATGGCGATCAAGTTCATTAGCATGTTTTTTGGCATAGGCTATCGCACCAACTAACCCCACCTCTTCTGCTCCGAACATAACTACTCTAATCGTACGTCTAGGTTTTTTATTCATATCCAGAATTAACTTTGCAGCACCCACTGTTATGCCAATTCCAGCACCATCATCAACGGCACCAGTTCCCAGGTCCCAACTATCAAGATGTGCCCCGATAATAACAATTTCATCCGTTACTCCAGGAATCTCAGCAATGACATTACCAGACTGACTTTTACCGTATGATTGGACATCAATTTGAAGTTTCACCTCAACATCACCGCGCCCAAGGGCTCGATGCAACTGATCAGCATCTGGAGCAGAAAGAGCTGCGATTGGGACTTTGACCACATTTTGGTCATAAGTCATCTGACCTGTATGCGGAAACCGATGGTGATCAGTGCCAACTGACCGAATGAGTGCAGCGGCGGCACCACGTTTACCAGCCTCAACAGCCGCTCCAGATCGCTTTTTCACAGCGACCCCATAGCCAGAGCCATCTTGCGTTCTGGTCATATACTCATCAACAAAGACAATTTTTCCTTTCAGGCCTTTCATTGGTGCATCTTTTAGAGCCTGCAAATTTTCAAACCTAACCACTTGACCAACAATGCCGGCTGAATCTGTCGCTATGCTCCCACCCAACGCTGTAATCATTAGCTTTTGTGGGAAAGGCGATGTTATCTCAGCATGTTCGGAATGGCGTTCCCAATGATCTACTTGAAATGGTTCAATGCGTACATTCTTGAAGCCTAGCTGTTTAAACTTGGCAACGCCCCAATCTCTTGCGCGCGCCTCAGCCTCTGTCCCGGCAAGCCTTTGACCCACCTCTGTGGTCAAACTCTCTATTATCTGATAGCCAAGATCGCTCTGAAAACTTTGAGCTATTAACGCTTTGGCCTCATCCCTAACATTCTGATCTAAAACTTCCTCTGCATTAAGATAAAGTGGCAACAAAAACAGTGCCGCGCTGATTAACTTAGGGATGTGCATTTACTATCTCCATTCATGTAATTTTAATATCGCTAAAAAACATAGTTTTTACAAAGTAATTAACGATAATGCCGGCAATATATAGCCAGTTCAAAGACACCTTATTTTAACCGAATAATTAGTGATTAACGAGTATGGTGCTCAAGATCTTTTTAAACAAATATCCAAAAAATTCACTTTAAATCCAGCTAGAGAAAAGTGAATTTAGCTAGGAAAATAGCCGCAAGAAACCAAGCTCCCAATGTTATATCAGCGCGTTTACCGGCAAAAAACTTTACAGCGACATAAGTAATAAATCCCAGCGCTATACCGTTGGCAATTGAGAATGATAGTGGAATCATAATGATGGTTACCAATGCCGGTAATATTTCCGTCATATCTGACCAGTCAAGAGCTTCCATACCGCTCAACATGAGTATAGCTACATAAATTAGAGCCCCCGCGGTGGCATAGGCTGGCACAATTGCAGCTAATGGCGAGAAAAAGATGGCCAATAGAAATAAGCTGCCTACAACAACGGCTGTCAAACCTGTTCGGCCACCCGCTTCAACTCCCGCTGAACTCTCAACATAACTTGTGACCGGCGGACAACCCAAAAAGGCACCCAACACGCTAGAGCTACTATCAGCTTTCAACGCTCTGTCCAAATTTTTGGCATTACCCTGTTCATCAATCAATCCTGCTCGGTTAGCAACCCCCAGTAAAGTACCCGCAGTATCAAATAGATTCACGAATAAAAACGCAATGATCACGCTAATCATGGCAACGTCAAATGCGCCAACAATATCTAATTGCATCAAGGTTGGGGCCAAACTGGGCGGCGCTGCTATCAGGCCGTTAAACTCTACTAGTCCCATCGCAATAGCGATACTAGTAACACTGAGGATACCTATAATAATTGCGCCAGGAACACGGCGGATCGAAAGAATCGCAATACTCAAAAAACTAAAACCAGCAAGCAAGGTTTGGGGTTGCGTAAAGTCACCTAGAGACAAAAAAGTTGCTCCGTTAGCGACAATAATTCCACCACTTTTAAGACCTATGAATCCGATAAAAAGACCGACACCGGCGCCCATAGCAATACGTAAATTGAGCGAAATACTATCTAACATCCATCTTCGAAGGCGCGTAACACTCATGATCACAAAAATGATGCCTGCTAGAAAGACTGCTCCCAGCGCTATCTGCCAGCTGTAACCCATCTCGCCAACAACCGTGTAGGTAAAAAAAGCATTTAGGCCCATTCCGGGTGCCATACCCACCGGCCAATTTGCATATAAACCCATAACAAAACAGGCTATAGCCGCGGCTAAACAAGTGCCGACAAAACTAGCGCCCTGATCCATGCCGCTTGCGGCCATCATCTGTGGATTGACGAAGATAATATAGACCATGGTTATAAAGGTTGTGCAGCCTGCCAAAACCTCAGTGCCCACATTTGTACCATTTGCTTGTAGCTTAAATAAGCTATCCAAAAATCTGTTCATATAGAGTCCATATCGCTTAGTTTTCACGGAAATTAGTGACAAAATTATCAGGGTTAGCAATTCATCCTAAGGATATATAGCAGCCTATTGGCGTTCAGAAGAAATCAAGCACGTCACTT
Organism: gamma proteobacterium HTCC2207; assembly: GCA_905182275.1. Taxonomy (GTDB): domain Bacteria; phylum Pseudomonadota; class Gammaproteobacteria; order Pseudomonadales; family Porticoccaceae; genus HTCC2207. The sequence continues at coordinate 10,168 of CAJJAU010000045.1, read as the reverse complement.
TGATCAAGATGATACTTCAGCGCATAGTTAGATAGCTAGTGGCTAACTCAACAAATAATATTGAGCCATTTTAATGTATCATGGCAGGGTATTTGCTTTAGTATATAGCATTCTCCCCTAGGGGCGTTTGCCTTGGGTTGCCGAAACAAATGCACCCAAATGGTTCATAAAGTTATTGGCGCTCCTTAAAATGCGCAAGTTTGGGTCAGCCAAAAATCTATTTCATATAACACTTACATACATAGGTATCCGAAATGAAGCACCCTTATCTTGCGGTTAAAGTCCTCAGTGTGACAATAGCGTCATTACTTGCTGCGGATATTTCTGCACAAGATTCTCAACCTGTTTTTGAAGAGGTTTTAGTAACCGCCGAAAAACGCAGCGAAAGCCTCCAAGATCTATCCCAGGCGATAACAGTTTTGACCGGAGAAGATCTAGATACTCGGCAAGTGACATCTTTTGTTGACCTTAGTGCCATCGCTCCTGGCGTTAATATTGCCAAGAATGAAGGATTTAAAACTGTTATAACAATTCGTGGCGTGGGCAACGAAGCCAACCAGAACGCAATTGCCAATCCTTCTGTCTCCTACCACCTAGATGGTATTTATGTGGCATCCCCTTTTGCTCTGCAAACAGATTTTCTCGACCTCGAACGCATTGAAGTGTTGCGTGGCCCACAGGGTACACTGTTCGGGCAGAACTCTACTGGTGGTGCAATCAATGTAATCACCACTGCACCCTCCATGGACAGCAGCTTCGGTAAAGCCGACCTGACTCTTGGGGATTACGGTTTAGTTAAAGCTCGCGCCGCATACAACCTACCCCTAAGTGACACCTTAGCGCTGCGTGCATCGGTTATTTCTAACAAGCGTGATGGCTTTACTGACAACCTGACTCTGGATCAAGATCTAGATGATGCCAACAGCCTGTCTGCTCGGGTTCGTGTGCTCTATGAGCCCTCAGATAATTTTCGCGCTAATTTTACGGCCCAGTACTTTGACGAAGATCGTAATGGCGCTGCACAAAAAGGCCTATTAGATCCAACTCCAGGCGCCAGAAAACTTCGTCAGAACTCAACAGCCGAATACGAGCTAGAGTCACAGTTATATAGTGCCGTATTGGAATGGGATTTCGAAAAATTTAGCGTTAAGTCACTAACCAGTTATCAGGACGATGATATTTTAATTCGTCGCGACAATGACCGTAATGATCTGGATTTCCTGCCGCCATTTGCTCAACTTCCTAGCTCGTATGACCCTGAGACCAATAAGCAGACCACCATTACTCAAGAAGTAAACTTAGTTTCCTCCGAACCTCTATTTGGGAAGCTCGACTGGGTCGCTGGTGTGTTTTACTTAGATACAGAAGTCGAGATCAGTATTCTTGAGCGCCTTGATTTCGGTTTTGATGGTACTTTTGATCCCTTCACAATAGAGACTATTTACGCCTATGGTGGTGATGTAGGCTTTATATCTGATTCAAAACCAGAGCGCGACTCAACCTCTGTTTATGGGCAGGGGACTTGGAACCTCAGTGAAACCTGGCGAACCGTATTCGGCCTGCGCTATACAGAAGATGAGGTTTATAGCTCAGTGACTAACTATTACGGGCGAGAAGGCACAGATGTCCTAGAGATAAAAAGTGATAAAGTCACTGGGCGTCTAGTAGTTGAGCATGACATTAATGATAGCACCATGCTATTTGGCTCCTTTACTAAAGGGTTTAAGCCTGGAGGATCGAACCTAACCTACGGCACCGAAGCTGTGATAGCACCGATTGTCGTCTTACCTATCTTTAACGAAGAAATTGTTAATGCCTATGAAATTGGCTTGAAAACTGATTTGGCTGACGGACGAATACGTTTGAATGCCGCCGCTTTTTACTATGACTATAATAATTTGCAATATCAGGCCACAGACCCTGAAGTGTTTAATGGTGGCGTAGGTAATATTCCAGAGTCAGAAATTTTTGGCGCGGAATTAGAGTTTTCTGCATTTTTATCCGACTCACTTATTCTCGATGCCCGCATGGCATGGTTGGATACCGAAATCACCTCAGATCATCTCGCCTTAGATAACGTTCAGTCAGAAGCGGCTGGTAATGCTTTGTTAGGACAGGGGTTTGATCTTTTCAGTGATGAGATTCAGATAGCGCGCGCTGACCAAATTCAGAATGTAAATGGTAATGAGTTAGCCAAGACGCCTAGTTTTACCGGAAACCTGTCACTTAACTGGACCAAGGAACTAGAAGCCTGGGGCGAAATGCGCAGTACACTTCAATACACCTATCGTGGAGACTTCAAACATCGCATCTTCAACAATGCTGACACAGATATAGTACCTAGCTACGATGTTCTTGATTTAGTAGTCGGGTTTTATCCCGGCGCTGGCGAGAGTTGGCATGTAGAACTCGTTGCCAAAAACCTTACCGATGAAGATGGCATCAACGCTCGCTTTACCGATGTTTTCGGCGTTGGAGCAACCGGTGATGAACTTATAGGGCCTCGCCAATTAATGGTTCGTTTTGGCATGGACTTCTAGAATTAGCCGTTAAACAACCAACCCCGGCCAGAGATTCTGTCCGGGGTTTTTTATTAAGAATGCCTTATATAGCAGATGTAGTGGTCGGCCGAGGCAATGCTTAACAACGACGAAACATGTTAATATTGCCGGCTATTAAAAGCATTTATTTGGAATAAGACTCGATGAAAAAGCGCTACATTCAAGCCCAACAGCTACTAGAAGACTCCTATCGCCTAGCATGGAACATTTTTGAGAGCGGCTATCGACCGAACTATATTGTCGGCGTTTGGCGCGGCGGCGCGCCTATTGGCATCGCAGTGCAAGAATTTCTCGACGTGCTAGGCGTTGAATCAGACCATATCGCCATTCGCACCTCATCCTACACTGGTATTGGTGAACGCAGTAAAAAGGTCAAAGTACATGGTCTTAGCTATATTATCCGTCAACTTGAATCTGAAGATTCACTGCTAATAGTGGATGATGTCCACGACACAGGGCTCTCCATCCAACAAGCAATAGACGATCTTAAGAAAGCCTGTAAAAAAAACACGCCCGACATCCGTATCGCCACCCCTTATTACAAACCCAAAAATAATAAGGCCGGCAAGGCCCCTGACTATTTTCTTCACGAAACAGATGAATGGCTAGTATTTCCCCATGAATTGCATGGGCTCACCGCAGAGGAAATCCGCCAACACAAGCCTGAGCTTGCAGACTTGATCGACAAGATGGCGCCTCTTATTTAGAGCGCCAGTTCGGGCATGTTTTTAGCGAGTTCCCCCGCTCGCGTCCCAATCTTTTCGCTAAAGACAACCTTGTGCTATTCTCCTCCATCGTCAATAACTATAAACGTCCCTATGAGCGATCCTAAAAGTATTGAGAGCACAGAACCCGAAGTAGACATGGCTGTCTTCATTCCCGCGGTCATTATTGTCTTAGTCTGCGCCATCCCACTTATGATTTTTCCAGAAAGCGCTTCCCAGTTGCTGAGTGAGGGTCGTACATTTGTTATGAGCAACTTCTTGTGGCTCTATCTTATGGTCGCCATGGGTGCCTTTATTTTTTGTATGTGGCTGGCCTTTGGTCGATATGGTCAGGTGAAATTAGGCGCGCCAGATGAGCAACCTGAATACTCCGACGCTCACTGGGTGGCCATGATGTTCACCACCGCCATAGGCGCAAGTGTTATTGCCTGGGGGTTCGCTGAACCTATCTACTATCTGCAAACACCCCCTATGGGTATTGAAGTAGGATCATCAAAGTCTTTTGAATGGGCGCATATGTACCCGCTACTGCATTGGGGCATAGTGCCTTGGTCTATTTATGCCCTACCCGCAGTGCCCATCGCCTACATGCTTTATGTTAAGCGTTCTCCCATATTACGTATTAGCAGCGCCTGTGATGGAGCACTGCCGGTCAAAGGTCGTAATCAAATAAAAACCGTCATTGATATTTTAATCATCTTAGGCATTGTCGGTGGTGTTGCCACCTCTTTAGGGTTAGGCGTGCCATTGCTTTCAGCAATGCTCTCGACCCTGTTTGAGATTCCAGACAGTATGGTGGTCAAAATGAGTGTACTTGGGTTGTGGACTCTGCTGTTCGGTACTAGTGTTTATCGAGGCTTAAAATCAGGCATTAAAGTGCTTGCCGACATTAATATTGTCCTAGCCTCAATCGCTATTCTATTTGTACTGATAGCCGGGCCTGGTGTGTTTATCATGGACCTCACAGTGAACAGCATTGGCTTAATGTTTAACAATTTCATCAGTACATCAACATGGACTGACCCTATTAATAACGGTAGCTTTCCCGAAGACTGGACTGGATTTTATTGGGCCTGGTGGCTCGCCTATACCGGCATGGTCGGGTTGTTTTTTGGGCGTATTTCTCGAGGCCGTACCATTCGTCAGTTAGTCTTGGGCGTTATTGGCTGGGGTTGTTTAGGCACCTGGTTATTTCTGGCCGTGATGGGTGGTTACTCACTTTACTTAGAAAGCACTGGGACACTGGCGGTAAAAGAGATTCTCAGCACTCAAGGCATGTCCTTCGTGAATGCCCTAGTTATACAAAGTCTGCCGTTTGGCAAATTCACCCTGTTTATTTTCACCCTATTGTCAATCGTGTTTTATGCCACAACCATCGATTCCTCAGCCTATGTTCTGTCTAGCATATGCGCTAAAAATCTGCGTAGCGATGCAGAGCCGCGACGCTGGAGTCGCGTTGCATGGGCGGTACTACTGGCGTTAATCACTGCCGGCATACTTCAGTCAGGTGCCTTAGATACTGTACTATCAATTACCGTTCTCAGCTCTGTTCCCCTAATTCCTATTATGATTCTGTTGTGTATTTCACTGGTACGTTGGTTGAACCAAGACTTTGGTGATCTAGTGCGACCAAAAGAATTGTCGTTAACCGCAGAAGAACTTAACTCGAATCGTTAGATCCTTTGTCAAGACTAAAAATATCACTGGAGAAACCTCCGGTGATATCAATGACATTCTTGAGGCCAAATTACTGGCGATTGAAAATCAGAATTCACTATAAATTGGCATAGCAAGTGCCATATATTTTATATACACTCTTCCTGACTTTAACAATCAGGGAATGAGACTCGATGAAATCTACTTTAATTAATTGAATCTTCAATACTCAGCTTTACCATGTTGATATTTGTTTTAATCCCATTTTATGGGGTATATCGCACCCGAAAAAACCTTGAAGCTAAAGACTGAGTAATCTTTCTAAGCCTCACTTACATCAATTAATAGGAGCAATTATGGACTTTACAGCCTTTTCACAATCACGAAAGAGCGTACGCGGATTTCAACAAAAACCGGTACCTAAAGAAGTTGTTGATGACATTATCAATACTGCAAAATGGGCACCGTCCTCATACAACACTCAAACCTGGCATATCCATGCAGTGGCTGGAGAAGTACTTAATAAAATTCGCGAAGGTAATACGAAGGATACCTTGGCAGGAAAACCTAACGTCCGCGACTTTCCCTATAAAGAAAAATACGAAGGAGGACACCGTCAAAATCAAATTGATGTTGCTGTGCAGCTGTTCGAAGCAATGGGTATTGAGAGAGACGACAAAGAAAAGCGTATGGATTGGATGTTAAGAGGATTTCGTCAATTTGATGCTCCAGTATCGTTAGTGCTTACTTATGACAAAAGCCTTGAACCTGCTGCGATCACTCAATTTGGATTGGGCTCTCTTGCTTATGGTATTGTGCTTGCAGCATGGGAGAGAGGGATTGGATGCGTCATCAATGGTCAAGGCATTATGCAGTCTGACGTGGTGCATGAGCACGCTAATATTCCAGATGATCAAGCTATTATGATTTGTATTGCTATGGGCTATCCCGATGAAAGCTTCGCCGCAAATGACGTGCGCTCGACACGGGCCGACAACAGTACCTTTGTCACTTATAGCGGTTTTTAACGACACTGGTAGCGCCTGTGAGCGCAGTTAATCTGCGCTCTAAAAAGTCACAGTGTTTGACCCATCACTCGCTTAGCTATAGTCTCTTATTCCAACGGACGATTAGGCTAACCACGGAATAGTGTATGAGTGAATTTCCAAAGTTTAGGCAAGCTGATTACCCTAAATTATATTTAGAGCAAACTGATAAGGATTTATCAAAAAGCCTGCATGCTAGTTTTCGCTATGCCTATTTCAAAACTATTGCCAAGGGCGGCAAGTCGCTCATTCAGTCCTGTAAGGACTTACATTTAGGTCGTGTGGTTTGCCATAAGTCTTTAAAACCCGAGTTTGCCGAAGATCCTATTGAACAAAAACGTTTGTTACGCGAAGCGCGTATCTCTGCCATGTTGCAGCACCCCAATACTATGCCAACCTATGAGTTAGGCCGAGATCGCAAAGGACACTATTACTTTACGATGAAGCTTGTGCATGGCTATACGTTTCGAGAGATTATTAACTATCGCGAACGTTATGACACCACCCAACTGCTGAATATCGTTATTCAGGTGGCCTACGCCTTGGAATATGCCCACACCCATGGTGTGGTGCATAGAGACATAAAGCCAGAAAACATTTTGGTTGGGCCCTTTGGCGAGGTACTGCTGTTAGATTGGGGATTAGCCAAGGTTAGAAGTGAGGAAGGTGAGGAAGGTGAGGACTCGGATATTGACAGTATTGACTCCGAGCATGTCATTGATGACCAAAGCATGACCGGATTTCAGAAACTCCAAGGCACTATCAGCTATATGTCTCCAGAACAGATTAAAAAAGACTCTAGTATCAATGGAAGAACCGATATCTATAGTCTTGGCTCGGTACTCTATGAAGCCCTTAGTGGCAGAACTCCTGCCGCTGGCGACACTATGGATAAACTCATTGCCAGCACAATGAACGATCAACCACCACTGCTATCGTCTATAACCTCTATGCCAATACCAAATTCGTTAGATGACACCATCATGCAGTGTCTGCAAAAAAATCCAGACCAGCGAATTCAAACTATGGCTGAATTGATTAGACGGTTCAAGCAGTAACTCTGGAACTCTCTACGCAGCTAGTTCGATACCTGCGCAAGAATAAGAGAGATGTTGTCCTGACCACCACAATCTAGGGCGCGGTCGAGCAGTTTGTCTGCGTAGCCTTCTAAATTATCAACGAACTTTATTGCGTACTCTAACAACAGTTCATCTTCGATACGATCGGTCAAACCGTCAGTACAGGCCAAAATAATATCGCCTATTTGCAACTCAAAACAGTCGGTATCAGGTTGAATCAACAATATGCTACCGACTTTCTGCGTCAGAATACTCGGAGCACGTCGGTAGAGGTCGGGCGCTAAAGTGGCATCGATTTTATTGCGATCCAAGGTGTGATCTCTAGTCAGCATTTGAATATTATTTTGGGCCGGCCTGACTATATAAATTCTGGAATCACCAACCCAGGAGAAATGCAGCTGATTGTTGACCATCAACAAACAGGTCAGGGTCGAACCCATGGTGCGATATTGTTCTTCGTTCTGCTGAATAGCAATAATGGCCTCATTGGCATATTTTACAGCATTGCCAAGTTCACCCGCGGGTTTGTTAAGTAACTTCGCAGGATCAGCACTGGCAAGATATTCAACGCTGGCATCTACCGCAATTTGACTGGCAATCTCACCAAAATCAGTGCCACCCATACCGTCTGCAATAGCTGCTAAAAGCCCATTTTGATGAATTCTTAGATAGTCTTCATTGTTGCGCTTTATCTTGCCCGTGTGGGTGCGCGAATAAAACTGGAGAGTGAAATCTTTAGGCATGAGCAACAGTTTACCTGATGTTAATAAACGGACAAGGGGCAGCGATGGAGAGTGTTTAATGTGCTGCGATATTTTAATTCTCTATTGATTAATATTTGATTACTATTAGTCCGAGGTTTTGATGACTAAACGTAAAATATGTGGGTATCTGTATGGAATTAATTAACGAGGCAGCACGTGAAACGCCAATTATCCACCGTACTGATGTTTTGGTGGTGGGTAGCGGTCCAGGCGGACTAGCGGCGGCAATGGCTGCCGCTAGAGCAGGTGCTGAGACGACTTTGTTAGAGCGCTACGGCTGTTTTGGTGGCAATCTGACTCAGGTCGGCGTCGAGGGTTTTGCATGGTACCGACACGACAAAACGGTTGATAGCGAGGGTATTGGTATTGAGTTTGAGGAACGCGCCAAATCGATGGGTGCGGCCAATCCAGAGCCTCAATCTAACAGTCATGCCATTGATGGTGAAGCCTTTAAGTATGTTGCTGACGTGCTAGTTCAAGAAGCCGGTATTACGCCAATGCTGCACAGAACCATGGTTGCCACGATTGTAGAAGAAGGAGTTATCAAAGGTGTCATCGTAGAGAGCAAAGCTGGCCGAGAGGCTATTTTAGCCAAGCGCGTTATTGATGCCACTGGTGATGCTGACATCGCTCACAGAGCCGGTGCGCGAGTACATAAGACACCCGTAGAAGAAATGATGGCAGCCTCTGTCATGTTCTCTATGAATGGTGTCGATAAAACTCGATTTATCGAAGACGTGAAATCTAATCCTCATACTTATAGCGATTGGTGCGGACCGGACTGGTCAATGGAGACAACTGGCAAAGAAGATAAATTGTTTTCTCCCTACCTAAAAAAGCCCTTTGAAAAGGCGATTAAGTCGGGTCTTATTCCAGCAAATTTAAATACCATCACTGGCACATGGGGAGCTATTAGCGACCAAGGTGATCTTAGTTACCTAAATTTAGTGCATTTAGCTGGATTGGATGCCACCAACCCTGATCATCTTACAAAAGGTGAAATGGAGGGTCGTCGGCAGGCGATGTTAGCCATTGAAGCGCTGAAACAATTTAATCCGGGTTGTGAGAATGCCAAGCTAAGAAACTTTGGCATGACCCTGGGCGTTCGAGATACCCGCAAAATTGATGCGGTTTACAACATGACCGCTCAGGATGTTCGGGAACAAGGTACGTTTGATGACAGTATTGGTATATTTCCTGAGTTTATCGATGGTTACGGCATTCTCATATTGCCAACTACCGGTCGTTATTTTCAGCTACCTTACCGATCTATGCTGCCCAAGGGTGTGCGTCATTTACTGGTGACGGGACGCTGTGTAGGCGGTGACCAAGATTCTCATGCCGCGGTGCGCAATATGATGTGTTGCGCAGTCAATGGCCAGGGTGCCGGTGTGGCCGCCGCCATTTCAATACAGACCAATGTCGATGTCGCTGATGTCGATATTAAAAAAGTACAGAAAATACTAATTCAGCAAGGGGCTCGCATACATTAAAATTGTCATGCTATTGGACTATTTAAATGAGGATATATTGTCTGTGCACTATGTATGCTATAAATATTGTATCTAAGGATTTGTAAACTTTTACTCTACAAACAACCATTTAAATAGCGGAGGCTACTCATGCCATTAACGGTCAATCCAAATGTTTTCATTACCTGCGCTATTACTGGTTCAGGCAACACCCAAGACCGCAGTCCGGAAGTGCCGAGATCACCTAAAGAGATTGCTGCAAGTGCCATTGCGGCGGCTAAAGCAGGTGCTGCCATCGTTCACTGTCATGTGCGCGACCCGCAGACGGGCGTGGCCTCTAGAGACCCTAAACTATATCGAGAACTAACTGATCGGATTCGCGATTCAAACACTGATGTTGTCTTAAATTTGACCGCTGGAATGGGTGGCGATATGGTATTTGGTCCACCTTCTGCGCCACTGCCATTACATAAGAGTACTGATATGGCGAGCGCGGAAACTCGAATGGAGCCCATTGCTGAATGCCTACCTGAAATATGCACACTGGATTGCGGCACCATGAACTTTGCCGAAGCTGACTATGTGATGACCAACACCCCCGGTATGCTCAGAGCGATGGGCAGCATGATGACCGCGCTGGGCGTTAAACCTGAAATTGAGGCTTTTGATACAGGTCATTTGTGGTTTGCTAAAGAACTGGTCAAAGAAGGCGTGTTGAGTAGTCCCGCATTAGTACAGCTATGTATGGGTGTGCCCTGGGGCGCTCCCAATGATCTCAATACTTATATGGCGATGGTAAACAATATTCCTGATGATTGGCACTGGTCGTCATTCTCTATTGGTCGTCACCAAATGCCCTATGTAG